>CAOJHI010000006.1 GCA_948436005.1 uncultured Lachnospiraceae bacterium | reverse complement strand
CCGGAGCAACTCTGATATCATATCATGTCTTTTTCGGTTTGTCAACAACTTTTTTGGAATTTTTTTACTTTTTTTATTTCTTAACTGTTGTTTCCCTCAACAGCGCTTATTATTTTACCACTCTTTTTTTCCATCTGTCAACTACTTTTTTCACTTTTTTACAATTATTTTTAAATGGCCAAAATCCTGGTGCTTATAGTAGTATCACTGTGTTCAGGACAGTGATTTCATCTGAATGAACCAACCGGCGAGAAACAAAGACAGACAATGACTTTACTTCATTTCACTGTCTTTGTGCCCGCCTGAGTTTTAAAACAATAGCATTTCAGATTATACAGACATTTCCTGTCGGTCAACACACTGTTTTAAAAAGACCGCCTGCAAGGCGGATAAGATTCTTGCAAAAACTGTACTCCACCAAATCATGATCTGTCCGCCGAATAAAGGGGGTAAAAGAAACATGAGAACTAACATAAACAATGGTTCTATAAAAGTTAAAATATAAGAAAACGTACTTTTTTCCGTTGCATAAAAGCTTGCAGTTGTAATACGGTTAACAGCAACAAAAGGTACTGAAATCAAAAAAATGGGGATTATTTTTGCAATTTCTGTGTTTACTTCATTAGACGCGCCAAATAATATTCCAAGCCTGTCCCGTGTTACGTACATGACAATACATGCGAGTACAGACAGGAACATAGAAAAACCATACGCCAACTTCCTTATATTTTTCAGTTTATCAAAATCCCGCTCACCGTAATACTGACTGATTAAAGGCTGACTCCCATCTCCTACCCCCTGCAAAATCAGATAGATAATACATATGATGTAAGCGATACATGCATAAGTGGCGATTGATTTTTCCCCTCCATACAATACAGAAAACCTGTTTATAATAATCAAAGAGATATTGGGGGTCATAGCAAGACCGAAAGGGGCAATTCCAATTTTAATAATGGACCAGGACACTTTTCCTATTTTAGAAAATGGTATCTTTAATGTAAACTGCCGTTTGTGAAGTAAATAGATCAATGCAATCAGCATCGTAACGCCTTGTCCGATAATAGTAGCCAGCGCTGCCCCTGAAACGCCCTGATCGAACACCCATACAAACAGATAATCGAGAATAATATTTGTAACAAATCCTACAATCATCGAAAACATTGCATAAAAGGAGCCACCATGATTCCGGATAAATGGAACCAGCCCCGTACCGATCATCTGCAATCCTGCGCCTAAAGCAATAGTGGAAATATATTCCTCGCCCAATAAAAGCAGCTGCCCGTTTGCTCCTAACAGCCTTAAAAGCGGATTGTTCAGAATAAAAATGAAAAAAGTCAAAAGGACACTTAAAATAATCAGTACCCACAAAGCACCTGCCGTGTATTCCCTGGCTCTTGCTTCCTTTTTTCCGCTCTGTAAATGGAATAATAAATCGCTCCGCCCATACCAATCCCTGTTCCTAACGCCTGAATAACAGCAACTAAGGGATACGCGATATTAACCGCTGAAAGCCCTGCATCCCCCATACTGTTTCCAACGAAAAAACCATCTACAATCGCGTATACTCCTGATAATGCAAAGGATAACACAGAGGGGATAACATATCGAAAGAATGTTTTTATATCAGTTTTCTGCTTCATTCTCCTCTCTCCCTCCTGCTTTTTTGAAAAGCTCTACAAAGAAAGCTGTATCATCATTTAACTGCTGCATACGTTCCATTCCCATCTCTTCTATTACAGACAATTCTACTTTCCGCAACCTGGAGAGGATGCCCTCTGCATAATCATTTCCCGCCGGCGTAAAGCGAATCAGTTTATTTCTTTTATCCTCCTGCATGGGAAATAATTCTACCAGTCCTTTTCTCTCAAACTCTTTTAAAATCATATTGATCGTCTGTTTTGGAATCAGCCACTGCTGACTGATCTTTTTTTGCGTACAATCCTCCCCGCCCTCATAAATGGACGATAATACTAACAAACTATTGGTGGATAGGCCCTGGCCTTTTGCCCATTCCTCATACACATAATTGTATTCCTGCCACACAGCATAGTATTTGTTTAACTGTTCCATAAATATGGTATTGTTTCTCATATTTACCCACCTTTTAATTAGTCCATATCTGTACTATTTATAATTATAGTCCAATTCCGTACTAATTGTCAAGAATATTTTCACACGCTATTTCTTAAAAATAAAAGAACGGTATACCCCTTGTTTCAGGAATATACCGTCTCATACAGCGTTATCTTCTTGTGATCCATTCCTGTTCCCAGGACGTAATCATACCTGCATCTGCATCCACTTCAAATTCATATTCTATCCCTTCGTGGATAAAATCAATTTCATAATATAAAATCCCGTCATCCCGGTCTGCCTCAATCCACATATCATCTGCAGCTACGCCTGGAACCTTCTCCAGAACCAAAGCTGCAGCCTCGCTGTCTGATATGGATGTCGTCAATAACGGGAATTCTCTTTTTCTTCTGTCTGACATTTCATAAGATGCACTGAGAATTCTCCCGCCATCCAGATCAATCTCATACTCATACTCGTCACCGGCAACTTCAAATTCAATTTCTAAAATACTCATTCCATCATCCCGGTCATACTCGGAATGCTGATGTTCCGCCTTGTCCTGGGTAATCCCGGCATGCTCATATGCAAGGGCAATCCCCTCCTCTTCTGTTATCGACTCCCCGGACCCGTAATCCGCAATGGAAAATATCGTTTTCGTTCCTTCTGCGGCCGCTTCTGTAACAGGCTCTGAAGCCATAGAAGAAAATGCTAAAAATGCTGCAAATGTAAATGGGCAAATGGTTGCTAATAAAAATTTTTTTCCAGTCATAGTATTGTCCTCCTGTTATTCAACTGTTTACTATATTCTTTGTAATTGAAAATATAACCGGGAAACATTAAAACAAAATGAAAACAGAAAAATTTTTAATCATTCTGAGTCATGCCCTTTTCCCGCGGAACGATCAGCCAGGTTGGAAGCGTAAAAGTAAACAGGCTTCCTTTTCCTTCCTCACTCTCTGCCCTGATTTTCCCCTCATGAGCCTCGACAATCCATTTGGCCATGGAAAGACCAAGGCCGGAATGAGACGTGTCAGAACGGGCAGTCTCTGCCCGGCAAAAACGCTCCCAGATCTTGGGAAGATCTGTCCTGGAAATTCCGATGCCAGTATCTTTTACGTATCCGGTCACTCCTTCTTTGCCTGCAAAAAGTCCGGCTTCAATCCGGCCTCCTTCTTGTGTATAGGCAATCGCATTGTCCGTCAGATTCATCCAGAGGCGAAACAGCATTGTCTCATCTCCCTGCAAAATAATATGTTCCTGAATCTTGGTCTCAAAAAAAATTTGCTTCTGCCTCGCAATCTCCTCCTGCTCTTCCATGACAGTCTGTGTGAGCATACTGAAGTCCAGCGTTTCGAAACAAAGAGGCTGCCGTTTCTGATCTGCCCGGGATAAAAGGAGCAACTGGGAGACAAGACGAATCAGCCCTGTTGTCCGGTTTCGTATCACCTCCAAAGCAGTTTTTTCCTCTGCTTTAAGCCCCTGGTTTGCCAGACAACTGTCACACTGAGAAAGAATCACCGCCAAAGGCGTACGAAGTTCATGGGACACATCAGAAGTAAACTGCTTCTGGCGCTCAAAGGCATTCTGAAGCTGCGCTAGCATATGATCAAAGGTTTCTGCAAGAACCGCGATTTCATCCCTGCCGCCTTTTAATCCTATCCTGCGGGACAGATCTTGCTGTTCACAGATTTCTCCCGCTGTCCGGGTAATCTGAAACACCGGACGCAGCGTGCGCTTTACCAGAGAATAGCAAAGTATGGCGGACAACACTACTGTGAGTGGAAGAAGCACCAGAGCCAGCTTGATCAGAAGACGTATTTCATTTTCCACAGCGGACATGGAACAGATACCCCTGATCCGAATCCTACCATACTTTCTTATCTGAAAGGAAGCGTCAAAAATATGCCAGACCGTTCCTTTTCGTATTGCAGTTTGTTCTGTATTCTCCTGAAACGGAACAGCAGAAGCAAACCCGAGGGGAGTCCGCCCTGCCAGAAGCGTTCCTGCTTCATCGTACGCAGACAGGTAAATACCGTCCTCTGCCTCTGAAAAATCAGGATCAACCTTCAATACTCCATTTCTCACCTTTATAAAATCCACGCTGTCAAAAACTCTGTCCTTCAGAAGATCAGACGCTGATTCCAGGAGCACATTACCTCCCAGATATAAAAGCACTGCCAGCACCACACCTGTGAGCAGCGTCATAAACAGGGTATACAGAAGAGTCAGCTTCCATCTCAGGGATATTTTTTTCATTGGCTGCTCCCCTCCCTCAATACGTAACCGGCCCCCCGCACCGTATGAATCAGTTTTTCTGAAAAAGGATCGTCTATCTTTTTACGCAAATACCGAATATAAACATCCACCATATTAGAGGAGCCGGCATAGTCATAATTCCAGATATGCTGTTCAATCTGATCACGGGACAGAATAATACCCTGGTTCATCATCAGGTACCGCAACAGCGCAAATTCCTTCGCTGAGAGGGAAATCTGCCGCCCTTCCCTCACAACAGTATAACTGCCCAAATCCAGTGTCAGCTCTCCCACTCGCAGCAGATTCGAAGACTGCCCGCTGCGCTTACGCAGCATCACCCGAATCCGCGCAAGCAGCTCCTCAAATGCAAATGGCTTAACCAGGTAATCATCTGCCCCCGCATCCAGCCCCGTCACCCGATCCTCAACACTGTCTTTTGCCGTCAGAAGAATCACCGGAGTTTTCCTGTCATTCCTCCGCAACGTCCTGAGCACCTCCAACCCGCTCTTCTTCGGCATCATAATATCCAGTAAAATCACATCGTACTCCGTACAAGCAATATAATCCAGCGCCTCCTCTCCCTCAAAACAGGCATCCACACTGTAAGACTCCTCCTCCAACCGTTTCTTCAGAACAACATTCAAATCTTTCTCATCCTCAGCAATCAAAATCCGCAATGTCAGACTCCTTATATCATATATTTAGATGTTCTGCAAATATCCACTAAACCACTTCCAGAAATCCCAGCTCTATTTAAACATATCTTCACCCTATTCTCAATAAACATATTTTTACCCCTTTCTAAATAAACATACTTTATCCTTTTCTCAATAGACATACTTTATCCTTTTCTCAATAGACATACTTTATCCTTTTCTCAATAGACATACTTTATCCCTTTCTAAACGAAATAGACAGAAAATGCATTTATTAGTACACCATTTTCCTCTCCTTCATACACCAATTCCCTATCACACCATCTCCTCCCCTTCATACACCAATTCCCTGTCATACCATCTCCTCCCCTTCATACACCACTCTGTTACACCATCTCTTCTTCGTATATACCTGCAACCTCCAAGGAAACACAAATTAAACCATCGTTTTCTTAAAAGCCTCCAGCGGCCCTCACGGATTTGCATAGAAAAATGCCGTTTCACAGCAAAACTCCGGCGATGAGGTTGCCGCCTTAGAACAATTTTATACTAAATTATAGAAAGTTCTTTTCAAAAAAATTTTTATCTGGAAACCTCCCCCTTCCTGCACCCCTAAACTATTTCACAAAGTCAGCCCCCTGGAACAATATACAAAATAAGGGGTGACTTGTTTGCCTCGGAACCCCGTTTTTGTATATTGTTCCAGGGGGCGTCCTCTCTTGTTCCAGTGGCGTCCTCTCTTGTTCCAGTGGCATCCTCTCTTGTTCCAGTGGCATCCTCTCTTGTTCCAGTGGCGTTCTCCCCAAATAACCACGAACGCCGCAGGTCCCCCCCCTGAAGCGTCCGTTTTTACCAGGGGACTATGAAAAGTCCCCTTTTTGATTAAATTTTTCGCCTCCGGCAAAACCAGGAGATTCCTCTGCCCCTTTTATTTTGCCTGTTTTCCGGCTCTTGCTTTCCTGAACAGGAACAGAAGCATCAGCAGTGCTGACAATGCCAGCAGAAGTACGAAGAATCCGATCGGCGTTTCATCGCCGGTTCTTACGCCTGCTTTTGTACCTGTCTTCAGTTCATTGCTTCCACCTTCACCCTGTGTCGGATCATTGTTGTCGATAATTTCACCGTTGTTGTCGTCCGGTGCTTTCTCGCTGTTCGTGATCGTTACAGTGGCGCTTGTGCTGTCGTCATTGATCATCACAGACGGATGGTCTACGCTGATCGTATACGCAAAGCCTGCTGTGTCGTCGATCGGTTTTCCGTTCTGGTCTACCTCGGCAATATACAGGGTCTGCCCGCTATCCGGATAAGCAACCTGAATCGTCTCGCTGTACTCAGAGCCACCGTCCATATCCAGTCGGATCATGTTTGTAGATACGGAATCTGACAGTACCGTATGGGCTGCATCGGCAAAGATTCCTGCATAGAATACCTCTTTCGTATTCTTGTCTTCACCCTTTGTATCGAGTACCCGTTTGGTGATGGTCAGCTCACCCTCTTTGTAGTATCCGTACGGCAGGTTCAGGAACATGTTCGTCAACATTACCTCTACGCTTCCGCCAGCCGGGCTCATTGCAACGCTGTTGCCATTCGGGAACAATGCCACAAACTCACTTCCGTCTGCTGTTCTTCCGCTTTCGATTGCTGTTCCGTCTGCAGTGGTTTCTCCCACATAGTAGGTCCTGCCAAGTGCAAGGCCGTCAAATGTAACGGAGGTTGTCGCTTCACCGCTGAATACCAGTGCTTTGACATCAGATATTCTCTGTGTCAGTGCCTCATCCAGGAACAATGCGGTATAGAAGGTTTCATTTGTTGCATTAATTGCTGTTCCGTTGGCATTCAGATATTTGGTTACTACAATAGACGCTTCGTTTGCACCTGTGTAAGTATTCTCAAATGCCACTCCGCCTGCCGGATATGCAACCTCTGCGTTCAGAACACCCTCTCCTGCATCTGTTACCTCGACCGTAACCTGGAACGACTGTGCAGAGTATGCAATGTTGCTGTCTGCACCGGCTGTCTCGCTGATCACATACGTATGTGTTCCGATAGAAGCCTCAGTGTACTGGATCTCATCAAATGTGATGGAACCATCCACATTTACGCGGCCTGCTGCCACATTTTGTGCGCCTTCGCTTACCTGGAAGGTAAATTCACCATCCAGCATCGGGATTGCACGGCCGCCTGCCAGTGTCTTCGTACCTGTCAGTGTCACTGCACCGGCTGCACGATAGATGTTATTAAAGGTAATCTCACTCTCGTTGCCGTTTTGTGCCGTTACCTCCGCACTGCCTTCGCCTTCGCCAGGCAGAACTGCCATCTCTGTCATTTCAGCACTCAGAGTACCATCCAGATTGTCCGTCAGTGTTACCGTAACACCGATTGACGCACGGTTTGCTTCATAACCGACTGCCGTTGTCTCACGCTCGCGGATTATATAGTGATAATTCAGCTCGCGGTTCCATACAGACTCGCCGTCTACATCTGTAAACAGGTCATCCTGATCGTACTGCATTCCAAGAACGAAACTTCCGTCCGCTGCGCTTGATACGGCTGTATCGAGTGCCTCTCCGGATGCTGTATAAACGCCGTCCTCGTATTCTGCCGGAAGCAGATCAAAGGTAAAGGTGTTATCCCTGAACAGCGCTGCATTCATACCGTCAATGGTCTTCTGTCCGTTCCAGGTAACAGAGGCTGTACCTGTTGTATAGTTATTTGTGAAGGAAATGTATTCCTCCAGTCTTGTGATTGCATCCACCTCATCGCTTACTGCAATCGTCTCACCCTCAGCAAGCATCTCCTCGCCGTCTTTTTGGATGGAGGTGATTGTGTTGTGCAGTCTGCCCCTGTTGTCATCTGTAACATCCACGGTCAGAACGTATTCTGCCGGGTCGTATACGATTCCGCCATGTGCTTCCTGCATTTCGGAAATCTGGAAGGTATAAGTTCCCACCTGGTCAAACCGCATCCTGCTAAAGAGGATGTTTGCTGCCTGGCCTGCGCCTGCTTCCATATTCGCAGCAGTAATTTCCTGCGCTTCCTCGTCTCCGCTTAATTCTGTCTTAAATCCGCTGCCTGACAAATTGAATTGGAATTCATCGTCTGTCATCGCACGTTTGTCAGTAGTCTTTTCAGCCTGAAGCCGGAGACCGGTTTCCTCTGCACGATATACGTTGGTAAATACAATCGTATCTGCCAGTTTTTTCGGGCTGTCAAGATTCTGTGCATCCGTCTCTTCTCTTACAAGCGTTCCGTCTGCATCATAATACTTCACATTGGTAACTGCCGCATCCAGTATGTCTGATACTGTTTCGCTGCCGTTCTGCTGATCGGTTACGCTGACCTCTACCAGGTAATAACCATTGTCATAGGTAAGTCCCTCTGCCTTACTGAAATCGCCCTCTTCCGTCTCTTCCGGAATCAGCTGATCAATGCGCAGATAGAAGACACCCGTCCTGTGGAAGTTCAGGTCATTCAGCCATTCCTTGACTACTCCAAGATCATTCTCTTTCAGGTGCAGGAAATCAAACGCAGCTGTTTCCTGACTGCTTCCATCCAGGTTCGTCACACCGCGGCCGTAGTCGCCGTCTGCACTGCTGCATTCCTTGATCTCAGAAAGCTTCAGCCCTTGCAGCTCAGGCAGTTCCTCCGCAGTCAGAATCTCGCCGTTTTCATTGGAAAGATTCATCTCAAACCGGAAGGTTGACTGTGCAGTTCCCTGTGTTGTCTCAATATCCTTCAGAGTTGTCGCCGTACCTGCCTCCGCTACATAACGGTTGCTTGCGTACAGGTCAAGTCCGCCGGACTGGTAAACATTCGTAAAGGTAACAGAATCCTTCGGCTCCTCTGTATTCCAGATATCGCCATTCTCCGGATCTTTCTGATAAATGCCGCTTACTACTGCATTCAGCCTGTTATTGCCTGCATCGCTTACTGTGACGCGTACAAGCTGTTCACTGAGGTCATAACGCATACCTTCTGTATCGCCTCTGGTCTCGCGGATTACATAATAGTGGTCTCCCACCTCTTTCTTCTCCCTGCTTAACTCATAAGCAATCGGATCAAAGGTAAAGGTATTCTTGTACGTTACTGTGCCATCTGCGAGTTCTTCGGTATCCAGACCCGTTGTCATACGCGGCTCAGCTCCGGAGTCATACGTTCCCTCTTCGTCGGAATCGTACAGCTCGAAACGGAATTCTGCTGCGTGTACATACATCTCCGGCTCATTCAGTCCAAATCCTGAGGTCAGCTTCTGTCCGCCAAGAACAATACCGCCATTCTCCATATTTTCTGTACTTGCCGTATAGGTATTGTCAAAGGTCAGTACCGTATTCTCCGCATCTGTAAGCGCTTCATTGCCGCTCCATACCTGATCAGCATCCGTTCCATCTGCCGCGGTCAGTTTTCTGATCTCTGCAACAGACGCCGTAATCTGTCCCCTGTAATCGTCAGTCAGTGCAACCTTCACCAGATAGGTTTCACCGGACTTCTCATATCCGTGAGCGGTTGCATCCTCGGAAAGTCTGTAGTAGTGGTAAACCTCTGCTGACTTTCTGTCAGTGCCTTCCGCAGCTGTATCTGCTGCTTCAACCGTCTTTCCGTCTGCCAGGAAATCTCCGCCCATGCCATTTACAGTCTTCATGTCTGCCTGTGTATAGGAAATTCCCAGTACAAAGGCGCCTGTCTCGTCTGCAAATTTGTTTGTCGTAAATCTCGGGACATTGTTCTGTACCAGAGTATTTCCGTTCTGGTCAGATTCTGTCAGTGTAAATGAGAACTCATTCAGTCTGTTCAGGAAGGTATTCTTTTCCTCTCCCTCAGACTGGTACGTATCATTCAGTGCCAGGCCGTTGACTGTCTTCCGGCCATACAGCTTCAGTGTTCCGTCAGGATCAGAACCAGACGTAGAGGTATAATCATTGACAAAGTTTGCCGCCTTATCTGAGGAATGTCCAAAACGGTAAACGTTTGGTGTTCCTGCTGCCGCATCAGCTGCTGTGATACCGGTATTGGAAGCAAGAACAAGCTGTCCTGCGTGATTATCCTCCACCTGGATCACTGCCTGATAGGTCGCTGCATCATTAGCCACTCCTGCTGCCGTCTTCTCTGCATCCTCTGCCAGCGTGTAACGATAGGTGCCTACGCCTGCATACGTATCCTTCTTAAAGGTAATGGTATCCAGTGTATCTGCGTTTGCTGCTGCATTAGACTGCGTATCCGTATATGGTGTGTAACCGTATACACCCTCAGCTGCCTCTCCGTTCAGGGTAAAGCTGAACTCATCGCCGAACATATAGCGTCCTGTCATCACCTTGGATGCTGTGAAAGCAAGCTCTTCTGTCTCTGCGCCGTATACGTTCGTAAACTGAACCTTACCTGTCTTCAGATCTATTGCAACCGGTACTTCCGCATTTGCTGCCGGATAATACAGGATCTCGCTGATCTCGCTCTTCAGCTGTGTCGGATTCTGCGGATCCTCTGCCGTTGTTACTTTGATCAGGTAGTAGCCCTCATCATACTGCATTCCGGCATTTGTTCCTGCTGCGGTCTGTGTAATCTTATAGTAGCGGTCATCTGTATTGTGTACGGTCTGAGCCGCAAAGGTCACTCCTGCAGAAACTGCGTTTATATTGCCCTGTGTTGCCGGTACTGCGCTATTATAAGCAGCATCTTTCAAATCCTGTGTATCACTTGTCACTTCTTCCGGTTTTGCCGTAAGCACATTGCCCTGTGCATCAACCGGGGTCATTGTGTAAGAATATGTCGCATTGCTCTGTACATAAGTCGTATCGGTTCCCGGCTCCGCTTCATATGCACTGATAATACCGCCATTGCCTTTCAGCAATTCCGGAAGATCAAAGCTGCCCGTGCGATACGTATTTACAAAGTTTATCACATTTGCCCGATGATTCAGCACGCTTGGCTGTGCGGTCAGTGTTCCGCTTGCGCTGTCATAAGCTACTGTAACCTTCACCACATATTCTGCTGTATCATACTGCATATCCTGTACTGCCTGATAAGTCAGGGACTTACCGGACTGTGTACGGTAGCTTCCGGACCGGCTGACCTCTACGATCTTGTAATAGTGATCTACGCTGTTTGCTCCGCCCTCATAGCTGTACAAAAGCTTATCGAATGCGAATGCACCAAGGCTCTTGCCCTCCGCATCCTCACTGTTCTGTGCTTCCAGTGTTGCAGCGTCAAGCGGCAGTGCGTTGTCTGCTACTTCTCCGTTTTCATTGCTCTCGTACAGCAGGAAGCTGAAATCGCTGTAATTAAACTTCTTCTCTTTTACGCTGTCTGATTCCTCTGTAAACGTAAAGCCATTTGCTGTCTTTGTACCTGCAATTGTAAGGCTTGTTGAGGTCGCATACGTATTGTTGAAGGCCAGCGCTGCCTGTGCCTGTTTCTGAGCTGCTTCCGCAGCCTCGTACTCTGCACGTTTTTCCGTCTCAGGTCTTCCGTTTTCAGATACCGGTGTAATGGCACTGATGTAGGTGCTGATTGCTCCTGCCTGATCATCGGTCAGCGTCACTTCTACCAGATAAGCTGCCTTCGTCAGTCTGTAGTTCTCATCCTCTGTCTGTGCCTCTGTCTCCTTCAGCAGATAAGTATACGTACGCGTTGCCGCATATGCGCCGTCCGCATCTTTCATATCTTCCTGCGTATAGGAAAGCGGAATCTCAAAAATACCTGTCTGTGCATCGTTGATGCCACTTGCAACAGCCTCGCCATACTGAACCCCGCCAAACAGCGTGAATGTAAACTGGCTGTTTGCATAATTGCCGGCCGGCTCGCCGTTAATTGTCTTGGTACCTGATACGGTCAGGCTTCCCTTTGAGGTGTAGCCGTTCTCAAAGACTGCTGTGCCGTTATCGGAACCTGTATCGGCTGCCAGTATACCGTCATGATTATCCGTTACAGCTACGCTCAGTGTCTTTTCTGCTTCGTCATACTCAACTCCGCCAAGAGCACCTTCTGCTTCCTTTGCAGTGTACGTATACGTTCCAACAGATGTATAGCGGTCTGTATAGCTCTCTGTTCCAAGCTTCCACTGGAATGCTTTACTTACTGTGCCTGCATTTGCTGCCGGGTTCGTTACTGTGAGCGTGCCAGCTGCCAGTTCACTCTTCGGCTCTGCATCCATGCCGTCTCCGGTCTTTCTGCTCAGTTCGAAGCTGAACTCATCTGCTTTCAGATTTCTCTGATTCAGAGTCTTCGTTCCATACAGGTTTACCATTCCTGCTGCTGCATACGTATTGACGAAGGTCAGCAGATTTCCATCCTCAGATGTATATTCTGCGCCCTCTGCCACTTCCTTCTTCTCATAGGAAACGTTCAGAGTACCGTCAACACCATCGTCATCCGTTACTGTTACTTTTACAATGTATGCATGAACGGTCTTCGTTCCATCGTATCCGTAATGCAGACCCTTCAGAATATCATCTTCTGCTGCTGCCGGGATTACCTGCTCTACATAGTAGTAACGTGTCTCAAGAGCTGTGCTCTTATCTGTATAATTGTTATTTGTACTGTTCAGTGCTGTGTCTGCTTTCAGGCTCTGTGTCTTTGTGCCGTCTGTCTCTGTTGTCTGCTCCTCTGCATAAGAGTCTGCTGCATCTGAAACACCTGACAGAACAGGTCTGTTCTCGGAAGCTTCCGGAATATCTGCTTCGCCCTTCATCCGGTATACACGATAATCAAAGCCTGTTGTTTCATTTGTGTTCATCCACTGCTGCACTGTTGTAGTGGTTCCTGCTTCTGCACGGAAGGTCGTGTTCTCTGCAAGAGAAATCTCTGCAGATGCTGCATAGCTGTTTGTGAAGTCCAGACGGGAAATTGTCTGTGCCTCATCTGCTGCGCTGCTGTACTGACCTTCGTTTACAGCCTTTCCTTCTGCATCCACAGTGCTGTAGTCTGCAGTCAGGTTACCGTTTTCATCTACGCCGATCTTAACGGTAATCGTATAAACGGTCTGATCTGCTGTATAGCCTACTGCGTCTGCAAAGCTGCTTCCGCTTCTAGCATAGTCGGTTTCGCCCTTCGTCATCTTCGTCTGCGTTACTTCGTAAACGTAGGTCTGACCAACGTTTTTACCTGTGTACTGAAGCAGTGCTTCTGCCTGATAACCAAGACCCTTTGCAGATGTTGCATCATCCAGATCAACCGGTGTTCCTGCATCATCTCCGCCACCTACGGTAAACGTCTCAAGCATCTGATCTGCCGCGCCATCCTTGCCCTTCTGTACAACAGATACCGTGAAGGACTGATCTGTCATATCGCGGATGTTGCTGTCAAGTGCTGCAATACCTTCCAGATTCAGGTTCAGGCTGTTGGTATAGGTATTGTCCACAGTATGGAATGCTTCATTCGTATCAAAGATACTGTCTGGCCCGTTTGGTCCGTACTGTTCTTCCATCGCCGGATCATTCGGATTAAATTCGTCAAACTCTTTTGCGTACCTCATGTGCAGCTGCAGTGCACCAGAACCATTCTTGTACAGATCTACCCTTGCAAGAATCATCTCATCGCTTCTGTCAAAGTACTTGCCTGCTGTCGCATCATCAAGCGCATCCTCTTTGATCAGGTAGTATTTTGTAAGCTCCTCAAGATAATTGCCCGGATTCTGCGGATCCTCCAGAGCCTCTGCACCATACTCAATCGGTGCGAATTTCGCATCACGTGATGCAAGGTCTACCGGAACGTTCTCCTGCACTACATCTCCTGTCTTCCATTCGCCGTCCTCATATTTTGCTTCATACAAGGAGAAGCTGAAGTTCGGAGCTGCCAGGTTATAATCTGTCAGATTCTCTTTGCTGTTTACAGTCTTGTAAGTTACCAGCTCAGCGCTGATTGCGTCAATGCTGTACTTGTTTCTGAATTCCAGCCAGCTTCCATCTGCGATGGATGCAGTGCCATTTACACTTTCTACGGTCTTTTGCTCTTCGCCATCTACCATTGCGGTAAGCTTCAGTACACCGTTTCCGGCATCTACTACAGAAACTGTCAGCGTATGCGTGTTCGTGCCTTCCTGTGAATATCCGGAACTTGCCAGAGTATCATTCCAGCCCTCCTGTACCGTATATACATAGGTCTTTCCGATATCAGAAGAATCATAAACAAGTCCGTCTCCTGCATCTGTAAATACAATATCGCCTGCATTGCCGTTACTGTTTGTACCCTGAGCTACAAGATTTCCCTGTGTATCACGCACCTCAAAGGTGAACAGACCGTTTTGCAGGTTAAGGCCCTTTAAGGTCTTCTTACCTTTCAGTGTCAGATGTCCGGACGCTGTATAGGTATTTGTAAAGTTCTGTCCGGCGATTGTGTATTCCGTTACGTTATTGCCCTTTTCAGAGCTCTCGAGAACTGCTTCTGTGCCGTCCCGCTCTACCGTCAGCTTCAGGCTGCCGTTCTTCTCACCTGGTTCTGTCTCGCGGGAAAGTATTACATGGAGGCGATAGCTCTCTGTATTCTCCACATAGCCATTTCCCTTCACTTCCTCTGTCACCAGATAATAGAATTCTGCCTGATCCAGATATTCATTGCCCTGCTTCAGATCATCCTGTGTATAGGAGATCGCTGCGAAGCTGTATCCAAGTCCCTGACCCACTCTGTCATTCGTAGCAGCTGTCAGGCTCAGGCCTTCTTCAAGCGGCTTATACTGCTCATCTGTCTGCTGCAGCTTCATCGTAAATGCATGATCCGTTACCTGCTCCGGACTAAGCACTGTACCATCCTGCGCACGCAGATTCTTGATACCTTTGACAACGAGCTGTGTTTTTGACTCATAACGGTTCTCAAATACAACTCTTGCTGCTTCCTGATTCTGACCTTTTTCTGTCAGATCCAGAGAACCATCTTTGATGCCGGATTTAATGGATTCAACGCTGTATGCGGATGTGCCGTTTACGGTTACTTCCGTTATATAGAGCTGTCCGTCTTCTCCGTCCTCTACCTTGATCTGTACCTTATAGGAAGCTGCATCATATGTCACATATACATTTTCTCCCCGTTTCTCTGTTACAGTGAGGTCATACGTACCTGCCTGTGCAAAGCTCAGACCACGGAACTCGGTGCTTCCTGCTGTGGCATCTGTATTATCTGCAACGATATACTCTGTACGATTTGCAGCTCCAAGTACTTCTTCATTTCCTGCAAGCTTAATCTGGAACTCATTTCCTCCAATCTCACGTCCTGTCAGCTTCTTGCCAACTGTCAGATCCAAAGCTGCCGGAGATACCTTATACTCGTTTTTGAAGATCAGCTCTGCACTCAGGTCAAACATCTTATCCACAGGAGCGGTTGCCTTCTCTTCTTCTGCAGTACCATATGCTGCCTCTTCTGCAAGCAGTGCTTCCGGAGTCTCATACATTCCAACGAGTACCGGCGTCATTTCGCCTTCTCCGTTATCTTTTACGAAGAACAGCAGATAATAGGATTTTGCATCGAAGGTTACACCATCCTTTACGTAGCCTTCTGCAGTCATTACCGGTTTTGTCTCTTCAACTTTATAATAGTAGAAGCCCTGACGACTGAATGCATTCAGCGCATCAGCAAATGCTGCACTGGAGGAGGACTTACCGTTCTCTACCACGCTGCCTGCTGCAACGTCTGCTTTTACTGCTGATCCATCATTGCCCAGACTCTTACCATCTGGACTCTTATAAAGCTTCTGCAGCTCGAATGTGAACTCGCCAGCCTTGATTGCTCTTGTGCCGCTCAACTCTTTTCCTGCCTTCAGAGAATAATTCTCTTTCTGAGTAGTATACGTATTGTTGAACGTCAGGCCGTCTGTTGCTGCACTTACATTCTGAATGGTCAGCTTGCCATCTTCTTCTTTCAATTCTCCGTTCGAACGGAAGATTCCCTCAAGCTCAGCTTCCATCTCGTCAGCCTTTGCTGCGTTCTTTACGGATACCTCAAGAATGTACCAGGCTGAATCCTTTGTCACATAGCCTTCATAAGATGACTCTATGTCTCCCTCGCGCACTGCATAGTAGAAGATCTGATTGTTCATCGTCTCATCATACTTCGCAAAATCGCCGAATGTGAAGCTTCCGTTGCCATCCTGATCAAGTGTTATAGCCACTGTCCTGTCTGGCTTTGCGGTGTCTTCTATTACATAGCTTCCATCTGCATCCTTCTTTATATCATAAATGGAGAACTTAAAGGATTTCTTTGCCTCATCATTCAATGCACTTACAGACATCGGTGCGCCGTTGATTGTCTTAAAGCCTGTCACTTCTGCACCAAAGCTTCCGTTTCGTTTCAGATACGTATCCTTAACGGTAAGTATTGCTGTTGCTGATGTCCAGCTCCATGTTTCTTCTGTCTGATCTCCTGTCAGATCTTCGTCCGTTCCAGCTTCGCTGTCAGCATCTGCGGCTGTCACAGAAATCTGCGGCTGTGCATCTGCTGCTACCGTTACGATAATCTTCCAGATCGTCTCATTGATTCCCCAGAGATCTCCCGGAGATTTTGTCTCCTTCAGATAGAAAACATGTGTTCCGTTTGTAAGGTTGTCAAAGTTCAGTGTTACGCCCTTTGCATCGCCGGTCGTTGTATATACGCCTGCCTGCTGCGTACATGCCGCATCGCTGTACAGGGTAAATTCAGCACCGGAGAGGTAATCTGTTTTTGTTTTATCATTGCTTGTTTTTACCAGAGCCATGCTCACATGATTCCGATAGTTTCTAAGGTCGCTTTCTTCGTTTGCAAAGAATACCGCTTCTTCGTTCGTCTTCAGAGTCACGGTCTTTTCGGAAGCAGTCACATAACCTGCTGCCGGATTCTCTGCTATCTTGTAGCTTCCCATCGGAAGACCGCTGATCTTTGCCTGAGCTCCTGTTACGAGAACAGTCAAACTGCGTCCGGATATTCCGGCAAAGTTGCAGTTCTCAAGCAGTCCCTGACTATTGGCAATCGTACCAAGGTATGCAGTCCATGCGTCCGGATTTGCATTTGCTGCCGCATCGTTATACGTTACGGTGAAGCGGAATCCATCTGCTACTTCTGCAGCTGCCCATGTACCATCTGCCAGCTCTTTCTTCTTATTAATACGAATACTTCCTGTTGCCAGCACGTTTGTGATCGTCATAGTCTCATGGAGTTTCGAATATTTCTCACCCTCTGCTACGCAGCGAATAATCCATGTCTTATCTGCGCTCTGGCTCATATCTGAATCAGACTGTACCATAGTGGTCTTGCCAGAATACTTCGGATCCTCCGTCGTCTCGATCAGCTTATAATTTCTGAAGTAGTTTCCTGTAAAGGTGAACTGGCCATTTGCATCAGTTGTTTTGGTATCTATCTTTTTCCCTTCGCCTGTGCAAGCTTCATTATCAAGACCATACTCATACAGATCAAAGCTTACATTTGCAAGCGGATTGCCAAGGGAATCCAGCTTCGTTACCGTTACTTCACGGTCAATCTGCAGTCCGGCATCCATGGTGTTGTTTGTCACAGCGCCGCTGCCCTTCTTGTCAATAAACAGGAAGAACCTGTCAGAGCTTCCGCTCAGTTTGCTGCCTGCATGGATGTTACTGTCTGTCTCCATGGATGGCTTCGCTTCAGTCAGTGTCTTGCCATCGTGAGCTGTGATATCCCAGTAACCTTCTTCCACCTGTGCCGCGTCATTTGCATAGGAGTAGGACGCGTACTCACCCACTTCAGCAAACCGGATCAGATTTCCGTCATCTTTTCCTGCAATATCCAGACCGTATGTGATTGCTGCTCCACGCAGCGCTTCCGGATTCAGCTTGCCGTTCTGATACAGCGTATTTGCCATATTATCCGCCGGTCTTGCCGGTGTCAGTCCGTTAAACTCATACGTTCCATCTGCCGTATTCACACCGGAGGTACGCGGATTCATTGCGGTGCTGCTGCTCTTTAGGTACTCAGAAAGTGTCAGCTGCATACTGTCAAGCAGTTCTTTTACAACCGCATAATTATAAACAGTTGTATCTGCTGCATCTCTGGTATTGTCCTGATCCACATCAATCCATACCCGGCCGGACAATCCAACACTTGGCGGGATCAGCTGTGCTTTGACCGTATTACTGTATACAGCGCTTCCTGTATTGAACTGCTCATCTGCATAGCCTCCTTCTCCGTTCGCTACGCCAAACCAGTTGATTGCCTCCTTGTAGAGCCAGGTATCTTCATACGTATCCTTCCGGACTTTCGCACGGATCGTAACAGTCAGTATCTCTTCTTTTTCAAGGCCTTCCGGATATCGGATCTGCACTGCGTTATAGGAAGAGGATTCTTTTGTCCAGTCAACCTTTCGGTAGTCATTAAGCGCATTCGTAGTTGTCTTGCCAGCAGTCCAGTTACCGAAAACAATGTTTTCTTCTTCCAGTTTAACCGGTACTGTCTTCTTGTCTGCAGTGGTTTTCGTCGCTGTAATGGCCGTCTTATCCGTATCCATCACAAGCTCCCACTGGCTTCCGTTCAGGTCACCGATAAATGGAAGGATATCAAACAGCATCAGGTATTTCTTATCCTGACCTGTCATGTTGGTAACAGAAAGTCTGTACTCAACTGTACCGTCCTTCTGGCTCACCTGTGCCACGCTGTTCATATCGCCAACCCAGACGCCCTCTGTATCAAGGTTTCCATGTGCAGCCTTCACCGGCACAAAACCGATTCCGGCAATGACTGCATTCTCCGTATGGGCATCCAGTACACCGTGAAGCTCTGACTTCAGATTCTCTTCCAGTGCAGCTTTAAGCTCAGGCGGCATTTTACTGTTATCCAGTCCCTTGTAGTTTCCTTCTGCATCCTTAAATGCATTTCCGCTCTGGTTCTTTGTATACTGATATCCGCCTTCCAGTGCTGTCACATAAGCATCGTTGCACAGAAGATCAGACTGGAGCGCTGCACTTGTAACCGTACAATAGTTACTGTTCAGCTTGAGCAGGTAGTATTCGCCGCCTGCCAGCTCATCTGTCGTCTGGAATACCAGAACGCGGCGTCCATCTACCATCAGGAAGGAAGGACGAACCTTTGCAGCATCCAGTATTTCTACTGACTTATCTGCCTTGTGCTTTTCCAGTGTGAAATAGCCGTCCCTGCTCGTATCTACGCTCAAGCCTTCTGGAACATAGTCTACGATGACTGCATTTCTCATTGGCTCCGTCGTACTGTTTGCTATGCGAATCTCATAGCCAAGCACATTATTTACCGCCACCTGACCTGTAATGCTCGGTGTCTTTGTGATCGAAAGAACCGGCACATCGATTCCTTCAACAGTTGTTCTCACCTCTGCCTCAGCCGTCTTTTCCTCAACCTCTGCAGAGAGGGACTGTGCAAGTGTGGTTCCCCACTTCTTATAAGAAATCGCTGTCTTCGCGCGGTTGATAAAGCTGCGTACTTCTGTCAGTTTTTTATTCTGTAGGCTCTTCTCAACAGCTGCCTTTACTGTAATTTTTCCAGGCTGGAGGCCTTCTCCTGCCGCATAGCCCGGATGGCCTGCCTCATAAGCCGTATCTGTATACACTGCCTTAAAGGACACTGCATTCAGATCAGAAATATCTTCATTTGTCAGCGGAAGACTGTAGTTTCTCGTCTCCTGCGTTCCATCTGCCTTTGTGAAGATTACTTCTGCCGTGAATGTTCCCGGCGTTCCATCCTCATATGACGGTGCTTCCAGAGTCAGCGCCGTAAAATGATATGGATTTATGCCTGTCACTGCTTTCGTTCCGGCCTCATCACTGTAAAAGGTCAGTCCTGTATCCTCTACTACGAAGGAAGTAAGCGCACGCTGTGTACCTGTTTCATCCTTTGCTTTCGCAAGGGACGGCGTAATTGTGTAGCTGAGCTCCGCTGCCTCTTTCATCAGGCTTTCAATCTCTCGTTTATCCACAGCCTTTTCAAGAGCCGGGACTACGCTTGAGGATTTGTTAATCAGCACTGCATCGTAGCTCTTCTGTCCGTTCTTTGCAGATGGATCAACTTCCACGATCTGATACCACTGTACCTTATCCTCATCCAGATCAATAATTGCGGATGCATTCAGCTCCCATACCAGATAGCGTCCTGCCTCAAGGCCTGTAAACACATGGCTGCCCGTCATGCCGCTGCCTGATTTGATATAGTCTGTATTTTCTGTATACTTCCCGACTGCAGCTTTCACGTCTGCGATATCCGTCAGCAGTTCATCCTCTGCAAGCTTTCGCAGCGCATAAACTGCACTTCCTGTTGTCTCTTCACCTGCACCGTTTACAATCTTCTTTCTTACGGTAATCGAAGACTTCGGAATGTCGTATGCCGTTACCTGATACGTCATACCTGCGGTAAAGATCACTGCTGGATTCTTGTTCAGACGGTAATATGTTCTTCCGTCTGTTCCTGCCTCAGCTTCAAGCGGATAATTCTGACCGCTGACACGGATTGTCATACTGTCAACTGCATATGTCGTTGCAGCATCAGCATTCTTCGCTCCCATATGAACAAGCGCATACTGATATCTGCTGTTGTCATTGCCGACTGATACTGCCGGGAAAATCAGAGAACCGCTCTGGCCTGTATACTGTACCTCAGAAACTGGTTTCCATTCAGCGTCCTCCGTCTCTTTTACATACAGCTGGAAGCCCTGGTCCTTCTCCAGTCCTCTGGTCGGATTTGAAGCTACGTTATCGTATTTGGTCAGGGCAATTGTAATACCGTCACGGTCAACGAAGTCCTGTCCACTGCCATCCTTCAGATAAACCGTCTGGCCTGGCATAACAGAACCAGTTCTTGTTTCAAGCGATACCTGATAGCCCTCCGGCGCAGACACCTCCCTTACAACAAATTGTTTTTCTCCAAATATCGGTTTACCGCTCAGCGTATCACAGCTTCTGATATCATCCTGCCCAAATCCAACCTTAAAGCTAAGGTTATAACGATTGCTGCCGTCAGTCTGAGCCGGTCCGGAAACTGCTCTTGCAACATCCTGGCCGCCAATGCTGAGTGCAAATTCTGCCCCTGCCAGTGCATAGTCCATATTGGTATAGATTGTCTTGAACATCTTGACATCGGCTGCTGCATACGTATTCCATACGCGGGCAGTTACCGTATGTTCACGGTTTACCCCTGTCTGTGAGAAACCGGTCAGTTCAAAGACTGCTGTCACTGTCTTACCGGAAACACTCGCGCTCCTGCAGGTAACATTTCCATAGGAAATGCCGTTTCCTGCCAACTGTGCGCAGGAAACTGCCCACAGTTTTGCTTCCTCCTCGGAAGAAGCGGTCATTGTCTCTTTCAGATAATATACATCTGACGCAGTGTAATCTACATATGCGCTGCCTGTACCAGCCAGAATATCACCGGAATCACTTCCGACTGTCTGCTTTTGGCCTTCCAGGATCACAGAACCTGCCCGCTCAGAATAGCGTCCGTTCTCATTGTAGTCATACAGCAGAGCCGGAGCCTTGCAGGCTGCATCTGTATACAGTTCTACCTTAAAGTTCTCTGCATCATGAAGTGACTTCAATCCGGATGATGTAAAGTATTTGCTGACATCAAGACGGATCTTGTCAGAATCCTGAATTTCAATTCTGGCATTTCCGGCAAGCAGCTGAACCTTGCCGTTACTCTGGTCATTCTGAACCAGCGTTCCTGTATAAGCCAGAAGAATCGGATCTGCAATATCATAGCTCATTCCAGCAGGAGGCTCTGTCTCTGCCAGATAATACCAGCCTGCATTTCCGGTAATTCCTGTTCCAGTTCCATCCTCCGGCATCAGAAGACCATTGGAGTTTGAAACGTATACGCCGTTTAATTGCCATCCGGAATTTTCAGCTGCTGTTCCGTCTTCATTTACAACCGGTGCAGATGGTGCATCCGTAATGGTTACTGTATTGTTTGCATTTTTCGAGTCTACGGTAATTGCACTGTCATCAAACGCCTTAAAGAATACGCTGAATTTCGCATTCTGCAGTCCTCTTCCAGTCAGCGCATCTATCTTTCTCGCCTGGAAAGTGCTGCATACCGGGTTCGTCACGTACAGACGGAAGGTCGTTGCCATATCCGTCATAACTGTTGCAGTCGCATCAGCCGAGTCCTCGGTTACATACTGATCCGGTACAGCAATACTGCCGCCGGCTGTCACCTGGTAACCGTTGAATACCGGTGCATTGACCGTGTAGGTAGTCTGCGTTGTTACGCCGTTTTTATCTGTCGTTGTTCCGACAAGATCCACATTCTTCCTGTTGCCGTCTTTTTGTACATTCTGAATCTCAATCCTGGATGTTTCTTTCTTATAATAGAGATCGCTCAAAGCTCCGCTTGCAGAAGTCAGATGCTCCTCCAGGCTGTAGGTACCGGAAGGAAGCAGACGGAATCTTGCCGTATTGCCCGGATTCTCTGTGGTATCTTCGCGATACTCTTCTCCTGTCAGTTCAAATCCAATTGCTCTTGTCGTTCTCGCCGGATTTCCAAGTGCACTGTTTTCCTGCTTTGTGATGAGCAGGTTTGGAAGCTCCGGATAGAAGAGATCCACATACTGATCCTTCGAAGTACGTACTACCGTAAAGTAGCGGTACGCATCCTTTTCTGCATACGTATCATAATATCTGCCATTCAGTGAAAACTCTGCCGCATCAATCAGAGAGCCTTCTGTCAGAGCAGTTCCGTCACTGCTGCACGGTACCAGACGGTATACGCCGATGCCAAGTCCCTGTGGAAACGTATACACGCTTCCGATCACCGGATCCTTTATTTCCGGATTGCTGTTATCATTGTCGATGTAGGTTTTAATTACACTTCTCCTCAGATCATCTCCTTCGATAAACGCACCCAGGCTGTCTTCCGGTGTTACCGGATAAGCATACGGCCGGTACTCCCCAGTATCTTCATCCATCTTCTCCAGACGGTAATTTCCTGCCAGCAGTCCTGCACGGATGATCATCTCATCTGCCTCATACAGCTGCTGCAGCTCATTGTCCGTCTTGCCATACGTATCAAGCAGTGACGGATAACCGAGCGCCTGTACCTTAACGGTAAAGCCTGCCTGTGTTGCATTGATAAAACGGTCACCCGGTATATAACCGGTATCACGCTGTGTCCGATTTTCAAATTTTATCGTCTGTGCCCGTGATTTCTTCTGATTCAGATACGAATTAATACGACCTATATCATACAATGTGTTCGGCACGGTCGCATTTGAATATTTTACGTTTGCAGTATCTGCCGTTTCGCCGTATTTCTTATATTCCTCCGCACTTACATCGCCCAGATGGTTGATGTATGAGCTGTCACTGTAATACCAGGTCCGGTTCACTGGAGTATTGCTCTGCGTCTTTCCAGCATACGTATTTACCACACCTGTTGTATGTGACTGTCCCCAGCTGCCCCAGGTCGGTCCATTTTTCCGGTGTACCTGCACGCCAAACTGCAGCATAAACGGTTTGCGGTCAGGATTCAGGAAGGTTCCTGCCGGAGCAAAGGTCTCCTGAATGTAGCAGTTCATATACATAAACCGGTAGATACCCATATGGGTTCCATACGTATTCTGTGTAATATCCTCCGGAACACCGCTTCCATCTGTCGGGAAGCCATCCACAAGTGCATTCTGAAGATATGCAGAGGTCGATTTACAGTAATTCCATGCAATCTGCTGCGCAAAGCCAATTGCAAGTTCATCACTACTGAACAAATCAATAACTCTCACACCAGAGTCAATCGCTGCAGAAGCCCTTGCCGCTTCATTCTCATCTCTCGGATTACGCTGAATTGCATCGGCAGAACCTGCAATCTCCGCCCCTTCCTCATTCACTCCGTATCCCCAGGCAGTATATGTATCCTTACGCGCATCAGCTGCCGCCAGAATACCATCATCCTCTCCATACGCAGTTTTCGCTGTGTTGGTGATTACATTGGAAATATAGAACAGATCCCCATAAACTGCCGGATCACATTCTGATATTACGCCTCTCATGTAAGCATTAATTCCTGCCGTATCAATGATCGGCTCTGAATCCGGATTCTCCTCCGTACTGGTATTCGTTCTGTAATATGTGCGTAGCTCTCCCACATTTCTCGGACCGCCGCCATGCGCTGCACTATAGGCTGCCATCGCTTTGTTCAGGTACCTCACGTACCAGTCGCCCCACTGTACTGCATCTGGGGCCGTGTTTACGTACGCATCCGAGCTGTACTTCGACTGAACTGTATAATAGGTCTTATTATTAAACAGCGCCGTGCCGTCTTTGATATACAGCTTGAAACCGGCATTGGAAACCGGACTGTACGGCTTTTCGGTACTGCCCTCCGTATACGCCTTGTTTTCCTTCCATTTGTTAAACTGAATATAGCTGTAGCTTGCAGAGCTGTCGGAATCTCCGCCGCCGATCCAGCCCTTGTTAAGCTGCATTGATCCTGTATCGGAGTTGATATCGTAGCTTGCCTTTGCCGTATCTACCCAGTCTGTGCTGTTGCTTCTTCCGGCAGCATCCACTGTCATACAGCGGAATACCAGATCCTTTACTGCCTTTTCCTCGCCCTGCGGGGTTTTGAACACGCCGTCGCTCTTGTAGCACGCCGTTACATAGGAGGTATTCAAAATATCATTGGAGGCTGCCAGACCGTTACTGGAGTACGGAGCCTGTGTCTCCATCAGGAAATATACGTAATTTGAGTCTGCAATATGCTCCTCGCTGACCGCCAATCCGTATTCATCCGTCGCCAGGTCTTCTTCTACCAGCTCCCAGCTATCGCTCTTATTGCGGAAATCAATCGAAACCACATTTCCGTTAATCTCGTTTTCCGTCAGCTTTGACAGCTTCACACGGTAAAGGTTGTATTTTGCATTATGACCCGCATAAAAGTTTCCATAAAGGATTGCTGACGGTTTTCCTGTATTGTCGTATGCAATTTTTCCCTGTTTATCTGCCTCTGCCTCAGCAAGCTTTGCATCCAGCTCCGCTTGTGTCCAGGTTCCGCTCCTGCTGACAGAACCGGCCTGTACTGCATTGGAAAAGGTACTGCTTCTGTAATGGTCGTAGTGATACGTTCCATCTCCATTTGCAGTAATTTTATACATTCCGTCTTTGTCATCGTCATAGCGTGCTGTATAATAGCGGTATTTTGTGATATCTACCTGCATCCACAGCTCATGGTACAGCATGGTCTCTGTAACCATATCGGTCACCGCAACAACCTGGTCTGTGATCGTACTGTTCTGCTCGTTATAAAAATATGGAATGGTAAAGTATTTTTCCATATCTTTTGGGGATACGATCTGCGGCTCCTCTGCATCCGGGTCATACGTACGCTCATCAAACAGCTTCACGCCGCTGCTCTCCGGATTCAGTGCGCTCTCATGCTTCTCCTCATCATAACCAGCCGGTATGAACAGGTACTGCGTGAACTCTTCCAGTCCTTCCGCAATCAGCGTACCATTCTCATTCGTCTCACAGGTCTGAATCAGTTCATAATAAGTATCGCCCTTTTCGTTTATCTTCTCCTGGTATACATTTACCTTTGCCCCTGGCAGTCTCTCCTGTGCAGACAGCTTTTCTTCATCTGACAGCTGCAGATAATACAGATCCTGTACCCAGTTCACCTGCAGGTAAACGTCTACGCGCGGATATTCATGGAAGTCATACTCGTCTTCCTTGCCTATAAAGGTAACTGTACCGATATCAAGCGTTACGTTTTCGATCACATGCGCATCATGGGAATATTCCGGATGATCCACTGCCTGTTCTACGGTATATACCAGTTTTTCCCCATTTTTATTAAAAATAGGCATGTTCTGGAAATCTGCAATACCGTTTGTTACCACAACCTGCTTGCTGTATACTGTTCCATCTGAGTCAACTGCCTCTGCCCTGATTTCCACAGTACCCTCTTTAAAGCCCTCCTGAAGGCGCATTTCTTCTACTTTCACCTGAAGAGTTCCGGACTCATTGTGGTAATTCGTATACTGGAAGGTCTGCTTCTCATGATCTGCAATCAGCTCAGGAAGCGGATAATATGCCTTGCCGTCCTGATAAATCACGCCTTTTTCGGAAGCGGCGCTGTCTTTCAGCCATGACGGGTTTATGAAGCCTTCCTGTACGCCTTCTCCTGTGTATACCTCTGCATAGTAATAATTCTCACCCGGCAGAATCTCAGCCGTGCTGCCGTTTGTAAAGCCTTCGCCGTAACTGTCCGTCTCATACGTATATACGGATTCGACCAGTTCAAACTTTACTTCGCCGTTTTCTTCTGTCTTTTTATACAGCTCAAAAAATACCTGTCCCGGATCATATACCTGATCTGCATGACTCTCATTGAGTCCCTCATCGTACTGATAATTGAATTTCTGTACTTCGATGACCGGATATTTGGAGTCTGTATACTCAATTTCATTGATCCTATTGACATTTGTTGTCAGGCCGTCGTACGTCTCTGGTGTAATCTCAGCACGCTTTTCCATGTCATAAACAGCTTTGTGCCACTGCGTCTCACCCTTCATATAGCCTTCCGGCGCCCGCTCCTCTATCACGGAAAATTCTTCAAACATCGGTACCCAGAAAATGATACCTGTACGGCTGCTGTTTCCGTTCGCTTCTAACGTTTCACCACTCTTTGTCTCAACAGAGAACGATGCCCCTTCTACCCGGTTGCCGTTTTTATCTACTTTGAACACCGTAACGCCGGCCTTCAGTACCAGACGGTAGCTCTCCAGTAAAACACTCGCATTTTCACTGAAATCAAATGGGATCAGATGATACTGCGCACCGTCTGCTTCTGCTGTTTCTGCAAGAGGATATGCTTCTCCCTCTTTGTATTCAATCTGCTCATAGGATTCAGCGCTCTCACCCAGATACCAGTGTACCAGACGGTACGTTCCCGCGTCATCCATCATCGCAGTCGGAAGCGCATTGATTGTCAGTCCGCCGGCTGCATCTGTCACATGCGTGTCTGCCTGCTCATAAACCTGAAGTGCTTCTTCTTCATCCAGACGGTAGAACAGTTTGAACTCTTTTCCGCCGTCTACGCTGCCGCCTGAAAAACGCTGCTCGTCGTATACCTGCTGTGTCAACGTCACTGACGTAATCTTTTCATTATAATAGGTATACTCTTTGCTGTTGCCTGTTATCTCTGTGCCATAACCAAATGCACTTGTCACATCAAAAGCCGGATACGTTACTGTATCAGAAACTCCGTCAGAACCAGAAACGGCATCTTCATTTTTTACAGAATTGCTGTAACCTTCCGGAAGCCGCTCGACGATCTGATACTGCACCTGCAGTTTCTCTCCGTTTTCGCCGCGCTTTATCCGGCCATTTGTATCCAGCTGATATTTCTGCATTCCTGTGATATGCAGCTTGCCATCTCCCTGGCCGATTACCATCTGTGCCTTTGAAGACTCCAGGCTTCCGTTCACAGTGTCATTCAGGCTAAAGATTCCGCGGTTAAATGGAAACGCCGCACTCTCTTCGATTGCTACTGATTCGGAGGTATATTCGCCCGTTGCCACATCAAAGGCTGCAATCTCTTTCCCGATGACTGCCTCGCCAGGATGCGTATTGTTTTCATTTGTAAGCTGCTTCGTATATTTTCCGTCTATGCACGGGTAGTAATTGTGCTCCATTACATCACAGTTGCCTGCCGCTGCATTATACGCTTCTTTTGTATTTACGGTGTATACATTTTCATCCAGAATATAGCCCTGCGGAGCCTTAGTCTGGCGAATTGTATACTCGCCTGCAAACAGTCCGGCAAATACCACATAGCCTCTCGCGGAGCTTTTCAGTACACGCTCTACTTCTCCCTCTGCATTATATAAGGTATATTCTGCCTGAGAAAGCGCTGTCGCCAGATCATCCTGATCTACAACTGTAAACAGAATTCGTTTTCCGGTTGCGGCATAATTGATGCTGATATCATGCGCACCACTTTCACCGCCAACGGTAAATGTAAAATTCTTATCTGCCTGGTCCGCAGACGGGCTGGTTCCAAAACCTGCAAGCTCGGCTACTCCGATTGCAATATTTGTTTCAACATCAACCAGTCTGTAAACGCCCTCCTCCAGATACAGAGTTGTAGTCCCAAGATGCTCTGCATCTTCGGAAGAAATCGTAAATGTATTCTGATAATCTTCGCCTGCTACCTGACCGTTTTCGTCAGAGAGATAGAAGTTGTAGGACGTCCAGCTGCCATCCGGCTGCTGCTGCTCCATCTGATATGTGCTCGTACCTGGAAATGGCGAAAGCACGCCGTCCAGATTCTCTGCATCATATGCGAAGTCCATACCATTACCCATCGTCACGTACTGTGTGAGCGTAATCGGATAAGCAGTCGTGTCGTCGCCGTATTTTCCTACTGCATTTGCGTTGTCAATATTCTGACGTCCTACGCCGTCTGCAGTCTCAGTGCGGCTTACCAGCTTCGCTTCATTTGTAAATGTATAGTTTTTAATCTCATCATAAAAATGAGAAACAAACTCTTCCTTCGGGAATACTGCCGTAACCTTGTAGGCAGAGGCCATCGGCGTCCCCGGTGCAACCGTATCGCCTTCGCCTGTCACCAAATAATTATCAAACGTAATCTTACCATCTGCCGGAGCTGTCAGTGCCTTCTGCGCATTTCCCCCGGGTCTCGCCATAACCAGGCCATTTTCTGCCTGCAGCTCTATCTGAAGAGTTTTCGGATAGATCGTCTCGTCACCCTTCTTAGCATAAACACAGTTTTCCAGATAAAATCCTGTCGTTTCCTCGCTGCCTGTCACCGGCATCAGCGGCGTACGTCCAGGGCCACGGTATGCTTCGCTGTTCAGTCTTGCTGCCAGCGCCGCCGCGTCATCCGTGATGTCGCTTCCGCATGCCTTTGCCTGGGCCTTGATCAGATTTGCATCTGTCAGATAAATATTCTCATACTTATTCGGTGATCCACCGTCCGGCTTTGCCAGGGCTGCTGCCACAGTCCAGGTCATAACGATATCGCCGTTCTCATTGTAATACCAGTCTCTGCCTCCATTGGAAGCCTGAGCGTCTGTGCTCGTAACCGTAACCCACTTATCCTTGCTGTTTACAGTGATCTCATCGCTGATCTTATCTGTATCATGGAAGCACTTCGCTACTTGCAGCTCTGCAAAGACTTCTTTACTGTCGCCGGACTGGTCAAGAAGGGGAATCCCTGCGCTGAACTCTGTGACCTTAATATCCGCAAGCCCCATCTTTGCACCGTCCGGCTTTTCTCCATTGCCATCGATCGTTGCACGAATCGTAAACTGCGTTGCCGTCTGGTTTGCCGGCAGTGTATAGTAATCATCATACGTAAGTGTAAGCGTATTTCCGTTAATCTCACAGTCCTTCAGATGTGTCTGATTTTCCTGCAGGTCACAGTCTTCTCTGCGAACAGTCAATCCCTCCGGAAGCTCCATAACCACCTTCATGCCATGCACCTGCTCTGCAAGTGCTTTTGCACCGCCCGGATACGGATAACTCATAGGACCGCTGATCTTCTGAATAATCGCGATCGTCACCTGCTGTCCTGCCTGGTACGGGCCGACATCCATGAGGCTGTATTCGTAATCCATCAAAACAGCATTGCCTTCTTTTTCTGTATCTCCGTATGCCTCTATTGCCGCATCCATGATCTCTTTTCGAATCTCCGTCAGAGACCCGTCCCGCTCCGCAGCCCTTCGGATCTTCGGTACTCCGGCAATCACACGGTAGGTGTCCATCTTACCCTGAACCTCTTCCGTATCATATGTATGGATCAGGAAGGCTTCCCCGGCTTCGTCCATCTGGATCTGTGCTGTGCCCTCGCCTGTCGTATCGAGGATCTGCAGCGGACCGTTATCCAGTACACTCCATGTATGGTTCATACCAGTCTCACCGTTTACCCAGCTGGCTTCTCCGATGATCAGCTGAATCTCCGGGAACTCTGACTCTGCCTCTTGCCCGTCAGGCGCTTCGGTACTCTTCTCAGTCGTTGCCTCAGAAACTGTCCCGTTCGGAACAGGTTCCCCAGTTGCCTCAGGCACACTGCCCGGATCAACGGTCTCTACCCCTTCCAGGAAAATATCGCCCACCGGCACTGTAGTTTCCCCAGAGCCTTCACTGCCTGTTGTATCTTCCGGCACAAGCAGCTCATCCAGGATTTCCTCAGCGCCCTCGCCGTATTCGTCATCCTGCAATTGCTCTGTCACATGTTCCAAAGCACTGCTTTCCTGCGAAAATGCCACACTGCTGAATGCGTCGCTTCCAAAAAGCATTGATACAGCCAGAACCCATGCAATTCCTCGTTTTCCTTTTTGCAGAAATTCTCTTTTCATTTTCTCATACCTTTCTTGTTTCTATGCTGATGATACTTGTTTTCCGTTTTCTGATCTGCTTACGTCCTCTTTCCGGATATCCCGGACCGGACTGTTTCCTTTACCGGCAATGCAGATGCTGTCACCCAAATCCGCATCTAACTTCCCGGAACTCTTTCACTGAACTCTCCGCACATCTTTTGCAGCAGCTCCATTTCATTTTGAAATCCTGATATAAACGTGCCGTCCGGATAAAGGATGCTTCCCTGCCAGCCTGCACGCCTTCTGCTCCACACTGTCACATCCATGGTGCAAAACTCTCCTTTTTGCTTCAGAATCTCCTCTTCTGAGCACAATTCTCTGGGCGACGCGCAGTATTTACAGCGCTTTTTCTCTTTCGTAAAGCTGCGTTTTTCCTGAAATGGCTGAGGATATCCGCTCTCATCAAACAGCATGTCTGCCCGGAGCAAAAGCTCCCCGCAGCTCTCAAAACTGACCGCAGAACCACTCATTCTGCTGTAAAATCTTCCCTGTATATCACAACCGTACGAATCAATGCACAGCCGAAGTGTATTGACCCGAAGGGCCCCTTGCCCTGTCCGTCTGTCTTTCCCGGCGTTTTTCATATTCGTTCTGTTCTCCTATTCTGTTCCGCAAACCTCTTCCAGCTCATATAAAAGTTCCAGTTTCCGCTGCCCGATGCTCTTTGTGAATCTCTTTTTGATTCGTTTTGCAACCATAACGCTGGCTTCATAGGAGCACATCGGAAGCATAATGACATACTGTGTTGAACTGTAGCGGGATACCACATCGCCAACCCGCAGCGTTCTTCTTAAAATCCGTTCCAGGATATCCATCCCTTCTACGATCCCCGCGTCCGCCGCACCTTTCCGCCATGCATTTCCGCTTCGTCGCACAGTCAGAAGCAGAAAGTATTCAGCAATTCCAAGCCGTTCCAGCCTGCGGGCCTCAAGCCGGTAAAACTGCCGGAATACCTGGTAATCACAGAAGAAAACCTCCTGGGGCCGTTCCTTTTCCTGTGCCTCATTGATAATCTCCCAGATTCCCATTGCGTACTCTCCGGTATCCTGCATCATCCCGTGGAATGCATCGCGCAGCTTTTCGGAAGAGACGATTCCCATGGTCTCATAAAACAGCTTGTTAGTTTTTTCATAATGTGATATTGCCAGATCGTATTTCTTCTGTCCGTGAAGGCTCCGGATATACCAGCAGTGAATATCTTCATCAAAAACATCAATCTGAAGCGCCTTGTTACAGACCTGCTCCAGATCATTCCATGCGCCCTCGCTCTCGTATATTTCACATAAACTTTTTACTGTATCCATATACAGGGATTGATACCAGGTCACTCTCGGAAGCAGCCACGGCTCATCCGCGAGCCGCGTGGATACATTTCCCTGATAGCACAAAATCACATCCTGACAGATTGCTTTCTTTTCCTCCAGTTCAAGCTGGGGATATCGCAGCCTTGTAATCAGTTCTTCAAAAAGTTCATAATCTGTCTCCACCTCAATCTCCGGATTCCAGCGGTATGCTCCGGGCATTGTGCAGATGAACTGCTTTTCACCCAGAATCTTAAGGGCTGTCCGCAGACGGTACATTAAATTCTTCAATGCGCTTTCCGGACTTCTGGAGGTATTTTCCCAGAATACTTCAATCAATTCCTGATGTGTCAGTATACTGTCCCGGTGAATCAGAAGATAGGCCAGAAGTCGCGTCAGCTTCCCTGAATGCAGAGTGTCCTCCCCAAGGACCACCGTACCATCTGTCAAAAAAAATCTCCCGAACAACTGTAATTTCAACTTTTTCTCTGTAGTTCCCATCTTATTCCTCATCCGGCGCCTCAGCTTCTGGCAGGACGCCTTCCTCCTCTTCACCTACTGCAGAACCAATCAGTTGCAAAAGCTCCAGCACACTTCGAAAGTTCTGTTTTTGCTTTCCCTGTACCCATTCGACCTTTCCCTGCCATCTCTGATTCCGTGCATCATTTATCTCAACTATAAATATCTGCTTCTTCATTCCGGCGTTCCCCCATACCGTTTTTCCTGTGCGCAATAAAATCACAGACATGCTCCATTTCCTCTTCTTCTCTGCTCCTTTGCGGAACAGATTGATGATGCCGAAACTGTATTGTCTGCGAATGAAATGAAGTATCTGTAAATTTATGAAAACATTTTCCTTTCTATTATTAATATCTATTATACATTCCCATGGTCACGTGGCAGTCTTAAATCAGCATTTACTTGGATTTCCTGACCAATTATTCCAAAAAACAGGACATGTTTTTTATTTCTAACAAAAAAATCCCGGGAGGCGTTCCATTTCTGAAACATTTCCTCCCGGGATTTGATTTTCCGGCTATTTTCCTTCTATTTTTGAAAACAAAATTCTGTCATTATCCAGCGCCTTTCCGGTGCCCACACTGAACTTTTGCAAAAGCCCGTCTACTGTCAGCCCTGCACGCTCCTCTCCGCTGATGTCCAGAACAATCTTTCCCGCATCCATCATCAGTGTACGATTGCCGAGCTCTAAAGCAGAATGCATATTATGTGTAATCATCAGACAGGCCAGATGATTTTCTTCCACAATACGTTTTGTAAGTGCAATCACCTTGTCAGCCGTTCCGGGGTCAAGCGCAGCCGTATGTTCATCCAGCAGCAGAACCTTGGGCGGTACAAGCGTTGCCATCAGAAGCGTAAGCGCCTGTCTCTGGCCTCCGGAAAGCAGACCCACCGGCTGCTTCATCCGGTCTTCCAGTCCCATATTCAAAAGAGACAGCTTTTCCCGGAATTTATCTCTGTCCTTATTTGTAATCCTTGAAAAAACAGAATTCCGGCTCTTTGCAACACGCAGATAAGCAAGCGCCAGATTCTCTTCAATCGTCATATGCGGCGCAGTTCCCTTCATCGGATCCTGAAACAGCCTGCCGATTTCCACGGCCCGGCGGTACTCCGGCATATAAGTGATCTCCTTCTCATCAAGATATACGCTGCCCTGATCCACATAAAAGCTGCCTCCGATACAGTTAAATAACGTAGATTTTCCCGCACCGTTACTCCCGATGATCGTCGCAAAATCGCCATCCTCTACCGTAAGGCTTACCCCGTCCAGCGCCACCTTTTCATTTACGGTGCCTTCGTTAAATACCTTTCTTATATTTGTCAGTTTTAACATGTCCGGCTTCCTCCTTTTCTGGCAGAAGCAGCCGCCAGCCTCTTTTTCTGAAATGCAATCCGCTTTTTCAGGTAAGGCGACGCAATGGCTATTGCCACAATGACTGCCGAAACAAGCTTCAGGCACTCTGCCGGAATGTGCAGCCGCAACGCAATCGCAATCGCAAAACGATACAGGCAGCTTCCGACAATTACGCCGAGAATTCTGCGGAAAACGCTGCTCTTTCCGATTAAAGTTTCACCGATAATCAAGCTGGCCAGCGCAATAGTCACCATTCCGGTACCAAGATTGATATCACACGTTTTCTGGTACTGTCCGATCAGACACCCGGAAAGCGCGGTCAGAGAACCGGAAATACACAGCCCCACTGTGATCGTAAAACCCGGGTTAATGCTGGACGCGCGGACCATATCCGGGTTATCTCCTGTTGCACGGATTGAAAGGCCGATCCGCGTCCCAAGAAACCACGCAATGATCACACAGGCAATCACAACGATCACGATCGAGACAATCAGTTTATACCAGGTGCTTCCAAAGAATTCTTTGCAGAGGCTATACACGGTGTCACATTTAAACAGAGACAGATTTGAAGAAAATCCCATCACTGCAAGATTTACAGTATAAAGACCTGTATTGACAATAATTCCTGCCAGAATCGATTCCACTCCCAGCTTTGTCTGCAAAAATGCCATGATATACCCTGAGCAGACACCGGCAGCCATTGCTGCAAACAATGCCAGAATCGGGTGTCCCATAATTGCCACCTGCGCCCCAACCGCACATCCGAGGGTAAAGCATCCGTCCGTAGACAAATCCGCAATATTTAAAATCGAATAGCTCAGAAACAGTGCCAGGGCAACCAGCGCATAAATAAAACCAAGCTCCAATGCGCTGATAATTACCGGGAGGGAAAGTAATGATTCCATGTTTTACTCCTTTTCAAACAACAGCTTTTCTCTTAAATACAATTTCTTATGTGCAATCTTTCTCTTGTTCCTGTCTTTTGGGTCAGACATTTACTCGAACTCTTCTGCAGTAATTGTCTCAATCACTGCACTGCAGTTCGCTGCAAATCCACTGTAGTCCAGTCCTATCGCCTCAGCTGTCTCTGTATTTACCATAGCAATTCCGTTATCAAATGTCTGAATCGGCGTGGTAGCCGGATCTGCACCCTGAAGCACTTCCACTACCATATCTGCTGTTGCTGTTCCAAGATTTACGTAGTCCACACCGTAACCGCAGAACGCGCCATTTAAAGCAAAGGAATCAGCTCCGCCGTAATGCGGAATATTTGCATCAATAAATTTCTCGTAAATACCAAGTTCTGCTGTCATAACCGTATTATCGGTCGGCGTAAATACTGCCTCAACACCTGCTGCAATCAGTGCGTCCACTGCCTGTGTTACTTCTGTGTTGTTTGTTCCGGTCTTTTCTACATAGTCTATACCTTTTTCCTCAAGATATGCCTTGGCGTCAGCAATGGGCTGTTTTGAGGAATCCTCGGACTGGCTGTACAGAAGTCCGACTGTTTTAATATCCGGATTGGCAATCAGCATAAGGTCCAAAATCGCGTTTGTATTCAACGCATCGCTCGTTCCTGTAATATTGGCACCCGGAGCTTCCATATTCTCAGCAAGGCCTGCGCCTACCGGATCTGATACGGCTGAGAAAACAACCGGTATCTCATTGTCTTCTGTCGCTGCCTGTACGATCTGCGCTGCCGGCGTTGCGATCGGAATAATCACATCCACACCGTCTGCGATAAGCTGAGAAGCGATCTGGTTCAGCGTGGTCGGGTCTGCCTGGCCATTGTATACATTGCCTTCATAAATAAATTTGTCTTCGCCTTCCGCGGATCTCACGTCCAGCTGGGCTTCGATTGCTGCTTCGATCTGATTCAGAGACGCGTCGTCCACGAACTGGATTATACCTACTTTGTACTCTGCTGCCATTGCTGTTCCTGCCAGCATAATAGATGCCATAACGGATGCTGTTGCGCCTGCTAAAATTTTCTTTTTCATAGTATTGGTCTCCTTTTCTTTTTGAGATTTCATGACTTGGTTTTAGGTGCGCAAAGAAATAACCGGTGTTTATTGGAATGTGGCACGGGACGATTGTTTTTACCGGAGGGCCGCCGGGCTGCGGCCTTGGTTTCGGCTTCGCGGTTATAGTATCTCGGGCGATTCGTTCGTTTCACCGGGACGCCGCCGGGCTGCGCCCTTGGTTTCGGCTTCGCGGTTATAGTATCTCGGGCGATTCGTTCGTTTCACCGGGACGCCGCCGGGCTGCAACCTCGATTCCGCTTCGCTCCATCTCGGTCGCGGGCTTCGCCCTATCAATATGTCCAGAAGGAAACGCGTCTGCTAGCAGCCGGTTCCCTTTTGGACATATTGGCACGGCTCATTGCCAACGCGAAAAAGACCGCCTCAGATATTTTATCTGAGACGGTAATAATTTCTTATTATCGCGGTGCCACTCAATTTGACGTAATGTCCACTCTCGCATGTACTGTCATACACTCCTGATTGATAACGGGTTCGGTTCCCGGCGGCTCCTACTTTATGTGAAGTATATTTCAGGCCACCCTCAAAAGTCCATTCAGCAAACTGCTCCATGCTGCAATCCCACCGCCTGCAGCTCTCTGTAACTTCGCTACGTATGCTTACTACTCTTTCTCATCGGTTTCTTCCTTTGTTGTGGTAAAGTGTAACATCTGAGCGTCTGTTTGTCAACCAAAAATTTCTGTTTTGTCCTGTTTTTCAGATATCAATTTTTTCCAAAGATTATTTGTAAACAGTTTGTCCGGTTTTCGGAGCTATACAAACAGCGAGGCAGCCTGGACGACAATGGCCATAAATAAATTAGCGTCATACAAATAGCCAAGCAGGCGGCTCTCCTGCACCATGGACATCAGCTGAAGACCGATTTCCGTTGTTGACGTCATTGACAAAATCAAAAAGAAAATCCAGATAAAAAACAATGCCTGAAGGAGTCCGAGCAGCAATCCCAGCAGCCGGTTAATTCCTCCTAAAATCGGAATGTGCGATATAATATCAAGCGCAGCGATCGCAGCCCTTAGGACAAGCTGTACGACAAGCAGCGCAGCGACAAATGACAGCACATTCAGAATAATTGTTGCAATAAAATGAATGACGTAATCCTGGAAAGTGGAAACGCCGAGGCTTGCATAGCCGTCCGCATTGTTGTAGTCCAGAAGAAGGTCCCGCAGTACCTCCGGAACCGGCAGATTTTCCAGCAGCTCCGTCTGCTCAATACGGGTTGGCTGCCAGAGCTGGCCTGTGCTCTTTTCACCGGACTGCCCGCTGCTTTCTGTCCCGCTGATACCCAGGAAATCGCCCAGATATTCTTCGATAAACTGTTCCTTGTATTCATCCAGCTGGGCATCGGTAAGTGTATCCACAACCGAACTGTCGTAGCCGTACTGCTCCATCAGCGACTTAATCTGGCTGCGCCCCATATTGCGGTACATGTCCAGCTGCGTTGTTCTGTTTTTTTCATTGTCTGTCTGCGTGTTAGAATCGCCGATTAGTGCCTCTGTCACCTGTTCCGTCACCACCTGCCGGCACTGTTTTACGATGTAATCATATACCGGCGTGCTGTTTTTCAGAAAATCTGTCATATAAGGCAGAAAAACGGAAACCAGAACAACAGACAAAACAAGCGACAACATAGAAGCCAGCTTCCGCACAAATCCTTTGCGGTACCCTGACAGTGCAATGCCTGCAATCACTATAATAACAATAATCTCCAGTAAATTCATATTTCCTCCATCATCACAACAATCGCTGCTGCTTTTGGTCAGCTGATACGAATGCGGTCAAAGCTGTCCCTTGTAATAATCATATATTTCCGAAATTCTGAAAAATAAAACATATCGACAATTTCTTTTTCATAAACAGAAGAAAAACGCTTCGTTCCGGACAAGGTGTATACTTCACAGTGATGATCGTCATACATCAGAATCTGTCCGTTCTGTATACGGATGATATCAAAGCTCGCGTCAATTTCTCTGGATGCCTTCCTGTGGCCGCTGTAGTTATAGATCTCCATCCGATACGGATATTCCGCACTGCCGCTCCGAAACAAAAAGCCAATCCGGCTGCCATCGTGAAACGCACTGACGACCTCCTCCTCAAATGGTACGGAAGCTGTCTGCTCCGGCGCATCACTTCCTTTAAATACCATAAAACCGTTGTCCGCCACTGCCACTGCTCTGGAATTGTCCGTAAAATAAATCTCCGGAATCACAGTATCAAGATAGCTCTGGCTGCTCACAACGTGATCCTTTTCCGACTGCCCGGCTGAACCAAAATGATAGAATACCACCCGGCTTTCAATAATGCCGTCTTTGATTCCCAGATATGAAACTGCAAGCTTCTGTCCGTCCGGTGACAAATCAATATCAAGCGGATAACCGGACTGTGCGACTGTGGTCTTGTCATTTGCAATTGAGGTCCCGTCCGGACGATACATGCTGACCCATGTAACGCCTTCTTCCTGCAATACGACTGCCACAACGCCCTGCTTGGACACCCTCACCTTCAGAATCGGAAGCAGTGTATTAAAACTTCCAACCAGTCCATCCTCATTCACCACATATACCTGATTGCCCTGCTGCTCCGCTACTGCCATCGTACTGCCGCAGACATCGGCAACCGGCGCCTGCATATTATAAGTAATGTTCCATTTCAGTTCATTTTTCCGGCTGACACAGGAAATCCCGTCAGAGCTGTAGCGGTAAATATTCTTTCCCACTGACTCATACCTGCTTCCGGAAGCCACCTTATTTTCATAGGAATCCGCAATCACATAATCCCCGAATGTGTTCGTCCTGTTGTATAGCGTAAAGCCGCCAACAACCAGCACCACAAGCACTACAAGCGCAATTCTGCGTATCCGTATAAATCGCCTGTTTCTTGCCAGCTTCTCCCGCAGATCTCCCCCCGGCAAATCCCGCTCTGTTGGACCGCCGGAGGAAAGCTCCTTCTCCTCTACCAGTATTTCATCTTCTGAATCCGGATCCTCCTCTTTTAAAAACCGAAGTTTCTGAAGCAAAGAGTTGAACCTGTTTTTCCATTTATCTTTATTCATGTATGATACCTGCTATCTGTTTTACAGTTACCTGCTGCGCGGTTCCTGCATATACTAAAACGAAAGAAAACTTCTTAGAACCTGTATGCTATCATAGCAGAATCTTCCGGCAAACGCAACCGGGCCTTCCATTTTCTTTCATGGCCATTACGGAAGCACGATCTTCTGCCCAGGCATAATCATATTTGCATCTGCAATATGATTCACGCTGCAGATCTCCTCTACCCGGTCCATGCTTCCGTAATACCGGCTGCAAATATCCGCCAGTGTGTCACCCTGCCGGATTACATAAGAGGCGTGAATGGCTCTCGCCGATGTCTCGCTTGCTGCGGGTGAATCTGACGTACCGTCAGCTGTACTGCTCTGTGTACCTGCTGTGCCAGATGCTCCGCTTTCTACTGGAGAAGAATTTGTACCAGATGCACTGCCGCCGGAGGTATCCCGGGCACCCTCTGAACTTTGCGCCCCTGAAACGTCCTGTCCTCCGGCTGCATCTGCCAGATTTCCACTTCCCTGTAAACCGGCGGTTCCGTCTGAACTCTGCGCAGTTCCGTTCCCTGAACTGTTCTGCCCGCCGCTCTGCGCTGCATCCGAATTTTGCATAACGGCTGCACTGTCCTGCATGTTCCCAGCCTGGTTGGCCATATTACCTGCTGCGTCCTGCATTCCGGCTGCTGAGTTCTGCATGTTATCTGATACACCCTGCGTTCCTGCTGCTGAGTTCTGCATGTTATCTCCCACGCCCTGCGTTCCCGCTGCTGAGTTCTGTATGTTATCTCCCACACCCTGCATTCCGGCTGCCGAGTTCTGCATGTTATCTCCCACGCCCTGCGTTCCGGCTGCTGAGTTCTGCATGTTATCTCCTACGCCCTGCGTTCCTGCTGCCAAATTCTGTATATTATCTGATACACCCTGCGTTCCTGCTGCTGAGTTCTGCATGTTATCTCCCA
>CAOJHI010000005.1 GCA_948436005.1 uncultured Lachnospiraceae bacterium | reverse complement strand
TCTCCAGCACCGACATATCCGGGTACAGGGAAAATTCCTGCGGCAGATAGCCAATAAGGGGCCGGATCTGCCGGGTATCTTCCAGTGAGATTTCGTTGAAGGTAGCTGTACCGGAGGTGGGCTCCCGCAGGGTGGACAATATCTGCATCAGCGTTGTTTTCCCTGCACCGTTGCGTCCCAGCAGGCCGAACATACCGTTTTCGATGTTGAGCGAAATATTGTCCAGTGCTGCCTTTCGCCCGTAGTTCTTTTTTAGGGCTTGGATTTGTATTTCCATAAAAAAACTCTCCTTTCGATTTGATAAGGAGAGTTTAGCAGGGAAAAGTCTACATTCCGTCACAATGGAGAGATTTCTTCCATTTTCAGTTTTACGGTTACTCTTGCACCGCCCTCCGGCGCATTGTCAAGGGAAATCGTGCCGCCATGCTTCTGCGCTAAAATCCTGCAGATCGTCAGGCCGATGCCGAAATGCTCCTTTTCTTTCTTCCCCTTGTAGAAGTAACCCGTCGCCTCGGCCCGGTCCCTCGCTGAAAAGCCTTTCCCGTCATCCGTTACTGTGATTGTAAGAAAAGACCGTGAATAAGAGAAATCCAGATCAATCTTCGATTTGCAGTATCGCAGGGCATTGGCAACAATATTTTCCACAATCCGGAACACAGCGGCAGGAGCGAGAAAAACCGTCTGCTCCGGCAAATTCGCAGAAAGGTGGATGCTTGTCCGGTGCTGTTCGGACAAAATAGAAAGCTGGGTTCGCATTTCTTTCATCAGATCAGGCAACGCAATTTCCCTGTAGTCCAGGCCCATATCCTCCAGGGCTTGTATCTCATGGACAGAATTTGCGTAATCCTCTAATCTGCCGGCTGCTTCATGGATATATCCGGCAATCTCCCGCGTCCCATCCTCCGAAAGTATGTCCTTCCCGACATTTCTGCCCAGATATTCGCTATACCCTTTTATCACGGTGATTGGCGTCCGCAGGTCGTGGGAAATGCTGGCATTGATCTTCTTCCTTTCATCCACCAGGGCCCACATTCGCCGGTTATTATCCAGCAGCTCCCGCCGCATTTTTTCAAATGCTCCGCAAAGCTGGCCCAATTCATCCTGCTTTTGATAACTTATGGAAAAAGACAAATCATTGTCAGCAATGTGAACGATGCCCTGTCTGAGTGCGTCCAGCGGCTCTTTTAGCTTGATACGATAGAACACAGAACTGGCGCAGGCAATCCCTGCAAAAGAAAAAATGACAGGCAGGAGAACGATCAGCATTTGAGAGAGGTTAAATATTATTACCTCCTGATCTGTAAACCCGGCAGTTTCATTGTCCACGATGTCGCCGCCTGCCTCCAAAGTATAACTGCCGTTTTCCTCCGGCCGAACAATGGACGGCTGTAAAATAAAAGCATGTGGAAGTAAGATCCGGTCCCGGATATTCGAGCAAATTTGTACCGAAGCAGCGGACAAGAGTATTACGGCTATAGCGGTAATGATAACGATAAGACAGAACGTTTTCTTGATGGAAAGGCTTTTTAATTTACCCATTTATAACCGCACCCCCAAACCGTTTCAATATAATTTTTGCTGGTCACTGCTGCCAGCTTTGTGCGTATTCTGCGGATATGCTCTTTCAGTATGTCGCTGCTCCCCTCGGCATCATAACCCCAAAGTCGTTCATAAATCCGCTCCCGGTCAAAAACCTGTCCGGCGCTCCGCGACAGAAATTCGATGATGTCAAATTCCTTTTTTGAGAATGGGATGATCTGCTCGTTGCAGTACACACACCGCCCCGCATAGTCAATAAACAGGTCGCCAAAGATTCTTGTATTCCCGCCATGCCGAATGCGGTTCTCCCGCCGAAGATGGGCTTCCACACGGGCCGTCAATTCGTCCAGGCTGAACGGCTTTGTGATGTAATCGTCCCCACCGGCCCGCAGACCGATGATTTTGTCCTGCTCCGTGATGCGGGAGGTCAGGAAGATAATGGGACAGTCCATGTGGTTGCGTATCTTTTTACAAAATTCCAGTCCATCAACCTCCGGCATATTGATGTCCAGCAGGATCAGGTCCGGAGCATGAGACAGCATCCCAGCGGCTTCCTCTGCGTCTGACGCAGTATAGACAAGGTAGCCTTCGGTCTGAAAATGTAATCTAATGAGGTTGCAAATAGCAGTCTCATCATCTATTAATAAAATTTTGCGTGCCATTTTGTGCTCCTCGCTGCTCTATGTGTTAAAGAGTTCCTTTTTTATACTATCAAGAAAAAGTCTATATTTGGTCTATTTTTTTGTCAATATCGGCGGTCAGATATTTACTTGTTTCTCCCTCCGATAATCCCGCGGTGATTTCCCATATCGTTTTTTAAAATACCTGCAAAAAGCTGCACTGTCTTTAAATCCACAGGAGCATGCAATCAACGTAACCGGCATCTGTGTATAACGCAGCATATTCCGGGCCTCCTGAAACCGAGTCCCCAGAAGATAATCCTGCGGCGACTGTGCCTGATATTTCTGAAAAAGCCTGTACAGATAGGTGCGGTCAACGCCCACATAAGCAGCCACGTCCTGTATTTTCAGGTCATACGAAAAGTTCTCTGATATGTATTTTTTGGCACGCTCTACATATTCCCATTTCCAGTCCTCCTCCGGGCGCTCCGGCTGTTCCAGCTCGTGAAAAATCAGATACAGATATCCCTTCCATCCATATTCCCCTTCATTTTTCCCGGCATACTGCTCCAATAGCGCCTCAAGAAGCATTTCCACACGCGCCTTTTTCTGCTCACTCCCCTGCGCATAATCTGCCACAGGATGTTCCCTGCTAAATCCGCACCGCTTCATAATCGCTTCCGCCTCATTTCCGTGAAACGCCATCCACCGGTATTCCCACGGTTCCTTCTCATCTGCCCGGTAAAACGTCACATCCCCGGGATAAATCAGAAAAACCTCTCCCGCCTGCACCGTAAACTCCCGCCCGCAAACCGTATAAATGCCCTGTCCCTGTGCAACAAAATGCAAAAGATACTGGCTCCTCACTGCAGGCCCGAAACTGTGCCTTGGCGCGCATCGTTCCTTCCCTGAAAAATAAAAATGCAGCGACGGGTTCTCCCTGTTTCCTTTCGTCAAAAATACCACTTCCCTTTTATCCATCCAATCCCCTTCCCACAACATTTTACCAATTTCCTCGAAACAAAATCTATATTTCTTCCTTTCCCCCTGCCCTATAATCATCTCATAAAATCCAGGCAACTACAAAACTCTCGATCAAAGCCAGCCCTCTGCCAGGATACCTGTGCCCGGGGCGACTTCCGCTGAAATCCCGGGCACAGGTATCCTGACAGAGGGCGTCCCTTTTCAAGTTTTAATACATTGCCTGTCATCAAATTTCACGAAAGGAAAAACCATATGACAAAAATTACCTTCATGGGTGCCGGAAGCACCATCTTTGCAAAAAATGTACTCGGTGACTGTATGTGCACCGAAAGCCTTCGCGAATCTGAGATCGCCCTGTACGACATTGACGCTGACCGGCTCCGGGAATCTTACACACTACTCTCCCGCCTCAACGAAAATGTAAATCAGAACCGCGCACAGATCAAACCATATTTAGGCGTACCAAACAGAAAAGAAGCGCTCCGCGGCGCAAATTTTGTCGTAAATGCAATTCAGGTGGGCGGTTATGACCCCTGTACCATCACAGACTTTGAAATCCCGAAAAAGTACGGCCTCCACCAGACGATCGCAGACACACTTGGAATCGGCGGAATTATGCGCGGTCTCCGCACCATACCTGTGCTTGCAGATTTTGCAAGGGATATGGAAGAAGTCTGCCCGGACGCCTGGTTCCTGAATTATACAAACCCCATGGCTATTCTGACCGGCTACCTGAACCGCTATACGTCTGTCAAAACAATCGGCCTGTGCCACAGCGTCCAGATCTGTACGGAAAACCTTTTGAAATCACTCGGCATGGATGACTTTCTGGAGGGACGCAGGGAACTCATCGCAGGCATCAACCATATGGCCTGGCTGCTCTCCATTCAGGATAAAAACGGAAAAGATCTGTATCCCGAAATCCGCCGGCGCGCTCTTGCAATGAATGACACCAGCCGCCACAATGATATGGTCCGTTTTGAATACATCCGATATCTCGGCTATTACTGCACCGAATCCAGTGAACACAACGCGGAATACAATCCGTTCTTTATCAAATCCCGTTACCCGGAGATGATAGATCAGTATCAGATTCCGCTCGACGAATATCCCCGCCGCTGCATCAAACAGATTGATGGCTGGGAAAAAGAACGCGACCGTGTACTGGACGGCGGAAATGTCACACATACCCGTTCCAAAGAGTATGCCTCGCATATCATGGACGCCATTGTCACCAATACGCCCTATAAAATCGGTGGAAACGTAATCAACCGTGGTTGTATCACCAACCTGCCCTATGACGCCTGCGTTGAGGTACCGTGCCTCGTGGACGGCGACGGCATCCGCCCCTGTCATGTCGGAAAACTTCCGGTACAGCTCGCTGCCATGAATCAGACCAACATAAACGTTCAGGAGCTGACACTGGCAGCCGCTGTCACAAAAGACCGGAGCTATATCTATCAGGCCGCCATGATGGACCCACACACAGCCGCTGAATTAAATCTGACAGATATCAAAAAAATGTGCGATGAGCTCATCGAAGCGCACGGACCTTATATGCAGGGATATTAAGGCAGCTTATTCAAAGTATATTCCACCTGTACGGTTGGACGCTCTAAAGAGCCCCCAATCTGACTTCCTCATTCGCAAAACCAGCGCATTGGTGGAATATTTTCAGAGGCGCACGGTTCAGAATCGTGCGCCTTTAAAAACAGGAACTCTCTGTCTGCCCCTTTCTCTTCTTTCATCTTAAAGGTCATATTTTTCAACAGAAAACACTGCGCGTCCCCTGGCAGAAAAGCTGATCTTATCTGCGGCAAGCGGCGTATAAAGAAGCGATGACATTACACGCATCCCATCGTTTACAAACACCTCTAAAGAAACCTTATCCATAAGAATCCGCATATTCAGTTTATCTATTACTTCAGCCCCTTCAGATACACTCATACTTCTGCAAGGCTCCTGATCGTTCTTCATTCCGCTTTTGCTTCTGTCCAGCGTAAATATCCCCTCCTTTTTCCGGTAAATGAGCGCTGTCTCACAGCCCTCCCCGCAGGCAAGCCAGACTGTAAATTCTTCATATTCTCCCCCCTGAATCTCCACATTCAGATCAAGGCTGCGGCCCTTTATGCCGTCCAACGAAATCCGCCCATCCACATCTGATACACAAATCTCCGTATAGTCGGTTTTGTTCCTGCGATAATTTTCCAGCTCCCGCACCGGAAGCTGCCGGAGCCGTTTTCCCACGAGCGAGAGCTCCCTCGGAATCGTCATCATTCCTGTCCAGAGCATCCCCTCTGGCAAAAGATTGTTTTCATAATTCTGCATCCACCCGATCAGAATCCTCCGTCCATCCTCCGCTTCCATTGTCTGCGGTGCATAAAAATCCATTCCATAATCAAGCGGATATGCCTTGTCCCGCGCAAATTCCAGCTTCTCTCTGTCATAAAAGCCTACAAAATAAACAGAATTACTTCCCTCACGAAATTCCAGTTCTTTTTCTTTCATAAACTGTGGTGAAACAACCAGTACCTGAGCCTTTTCAAGCGCAAAAAAATCGGGACATTCCCACATACCTCCCCACTCTCCGCCTCCGCGGTCCAGAAGCTTTTCCAGCTTCCAGTTCTTCGCATCTTCAGAGGAAAACAAAAACAAAAGCCCTTCATTTCCGCCATCCAGTTTTCTGTTTCCCATAACTGCATAGAACTGTCCCTGTTCCTTCCAGATCTTCGGATCCCTAAAATCTTTCCACGAACAGCCTTCCGGAAGCATCTCCCAGGTAATCACAGGATTTTCCGGAAGTTTTTCATAATTGATTCCATCGCCTTCTGCAATACTCTGATTCTGAATAAGACGCATCGAACCATCCGGCAGCCGGTCTTCCATAACACTTGTATACATCAGAAGATGCTTCCCATCCGCCTCAACCGCACTGCCCGAAAAACATCCTCCCCCATCAAACGCCGTGTCAGGCGCAATTGCACAGGGAAGTCGTTCCCAGCACACAAAATCCTTAGTCTTACAATGCCCCCAGTGCATGGGCCCCCTTTGCACATCATAAGGATAATACTGATAAAACAAATGATATTCCCCCTGATACAAAGAAAACCCATTCGGGTCATTCATCCATCCAACCGTCGGCGTCACATGAAACGACGGCCTCGTCTCCTCCGGAACCCTCCGCCCCGCCTCTGCCTCATACTCCCGTGCCCTTCTCAATACCTCGCTCATTCCTTTCATATCCCTCCTGTTTTGCATAGTCCTTCCTGCACTCTTTTCCCTTTCTGCACAATCTCCCTTCCCTGCATACTTTTCCCTTTCTGCACAATCTCCCTTCCCTGCACTCTTTCCTTTCTGCATAATCTCCCTTCCCTACACTCTTTTCCCTTTCTGCACAATTCCCCTTCCCTACACTCTTTTCTCCTTCTGCATAATCTCCCTTCCCTACACTCTTTTCCCTTTCTGCACAATCTCCCTTCCCTACACTCTTTTCTCCTTCTGCACAATCTCCCTTCCCTGCACTCTTTTCCTTTCCTTCATAATCTTCCCTGCACTTTTTCCTTTCCTACACGCTTTTCCTTTACGTCTTTACCAACTATGTCGCTTCACAAAATACATAACACCCTCAGAATCAAAATAAAGATAAATTACACACGAAAAATAACGTAGCCCTCTCAAATATCAGAATAAAAATGAATCCTAAACCGCGTACCCTTTCGTAAAATCTGAGCAAAAATAATTCGCACCTAGTCACTTAACTTACACAACACTCCTGCAAAATCAGAACCAGGATAAAATACACAAAATAAGGGGTGACTTGTTTGCCTCGGAACCCCGTTTTTGTGTATTTTATCCTGGTTCGTCCGCTTCCGCCAGGCTCTGTGCATCTCCCTGGTTCGTCCGCTTCCGCCAGGCTCTGTGCATCTCGATTACCCCATTCAGGGCACCCTCACCCCTTCACTGCCCCGATCACCGTCCCGCGAATCAGATACTTCTGCACAAACGGATACACCATCACAACAGGCAGGACACCCAGCACAGCAATCGCCATCCGCACGGAGGTACTGGGCAGGGCAGAGGTTCCCCCCGCGACTACCCCCGCCATCGCCCCGGAATTCAGGTACTGAATCTTATTCATCAGCCGTACCAGAAGATTCTGAATGCTGTACAGGCTCGGGTCATTGATATAATAAAGCCCGTTAATCCAGTCATTCCAGTACACCAGCCCCGTAAACAGGCCCACCGTCGCAAGCACCGGAACGGAAAGCGGCAGCATCATCTTTATAAATATCGTAAGCTCCGACCCGCCGTCTATCCGCACTGCCTCAACCAGTTCATTCGGAATACTGTTCATAAAGTAATTCCGGATCAGCAGCACGTTGAAGGCGCTCATCAGATGGCTTGGCAGAATTAACGCCCAGATGGTATCCTTAATCTGAAGATATTTGCTCCACATAATATAAGAAGGGACAATTCCTCCGGAAAACAGCATCGTAAAAAATACGAAGAAAGAAAAAAGGTTCCGGTATTTAAAGTCCCTGCGGGACAGCGGATATGCAAACATGGTAGACAGAACAAGGCTCAGCCCCGTTCCGACCGCTGTAATGAATACGGAAATTCCGCAGGCTTTCAGCAGCATGGATGCCTGCCGCCAGATATACCGGTATGCTCCCAGGCTCAGTTTTTCTGGAAAAATACGGTATCCGTCCCGCAGCAGGGTAACTTCATCCGTAAAAGAGCCTATCACCACCAGTGCAATCGGAAATACACAAATAACCGTCATAAGAAAAAGGATACAAAAAGCAGCTCTGTGAAATGCCTTTTCGCTGTTTATTTTTCCTCTCATGTCTGTTCCTCCAATCCTGTCTGCATGTCCTAAAATAATGCGTTATCCGGGTCTATCTTTTTCACGAAAAGATTAGAACACAGCACGAGTATGAACCCTACGATCGACTGGAACAGTCCTGCCGCCGACGCCATTCCGATATCATTCAGTTTCATAAGTCCCCGATACACGTATGTATCAATCGTCTGCGTTGTCGCATAGATCGTTCCTGAATCAAGCGGCACCTGATAAAACAACCCAAAATCCGAGTAGAAAATCCGGCCAATTGCCATCAGTGTCATAATAATTACCGTCGGTTTCAGAAGCGGAAGAATAATAAAACGGATTTCCTGCAGTTTACCTGCCCCGTCAATTCTCGCCGCCTCCTTCACACTGCTGTCAATCCCTGCAATATTTGCCATATACACAATGGACTGATAGCCGGTTGATTTCCACAAAAAAGTCAGAACCAGAATGACGGGCCAGTAAGACGCCTCCCCGTACCAGTTTACAAACCCGTGCCCTGAAGGTTCCAGTATTGCTTTATTCAGGTATCCCGTATCTGAGCTCAAAAGAGCAAATACAATATAGGAGATAATGACCCATGACAACAGATAGGGCAGAATCAGCGCGGACTGAAAAATTCTTGCCGATATCCGCTCTCCAAGCTCACACAGCAAAATTGCCACGAAAATTGCCAGTACCGTGCCCAGCACAATGAATGCAAAGTTATACAGAAGCGTATTTCGTGTTATAATCGCAGCATCCCTGGTTGCAAACAGAAATTTAAAATTCCGAAGCCCCACCCAGTCGCTCTTAAAAATTCCCTTCACATAATCCACGTCTTTAAAGGCGATGAATACGCCAAGCATGGGAATGTAGTTATTGATAATCAGATAGACCAGACCAGGAAGCAGGAAAAGCATATAGCCCGCTGTCTTCTTTCTGGCTCTGCGTTTTTTTGTGTTCGTCCTCATAATATGCCTGTCCTAAACTTTATTTCTGACCTGCTGCCCAGGCGTCAAGCTGTTCCTGTTTTGCTGCAATAATGTCATTCAGTCCGGCCCGCTCCAAATCCTCCAGGAATTTCGGCAGCTCTGTTTCCGGATCAATGCTTCCCCATACCAGTCCCGGCAGATACTGATTTACCACGTTTGTTGCAGCCGTATATTCAGCCTTCACATCACTGCTGTCAAACGTAAAACCAAATGCAGGAGACGTTTTTGCCTCGTGATTTTCACGGTACATCAGCTCACCGTTATCGGCCGGTGTTCCCTCATGCACCAGCTGCTTAAACTGGCTTCCCACAACGCCGCAGGAAATCTGTGCTGTATACGGAACAGTGTTGGCATCCTCACCCTCCGGAAATACCAGTTCTGTATCGCTCGTCTTCACGTAGTCGCGCCCTTCAATACCAAATACGATCAGATTTACAATTCTTTCATCTGTATACGTCAGGTTCAAAAATTCAAGCGCCTTATCCGGATGCTCACACTGGGAAGAGATACACCAGGTAACTGCATTTACGGAAGCAGTGTCCAGATACGGCTGAGATACGCGCACATACCCGAGATCATAGCCGGTCAGATTGCTTTCCTCGATGACACCATAGTTGCCGGCCTGGTAGCGGATAAACGAAAATGCCTTGCCTGCTGCCATTGCCTCTTCCGGTTTTACCGTTGTTGTCACAGCATCCCTTGAAATATAACCTTTCTGATACCAGCCATGCATCAGTTCAATCAGGCTCTTAAACTCTTCTGATGCATACAGGTTTTCCACAGTCAGGCTGTCTCCCATCAGAACTGCGCCGAGCGGTTTCGGCCATACATCAGTCAGATGATCGACCTCAAAATTCTGCATTGTATTCACCGGCTCCAGGCCGCCTGCTCCGCTCGCCAGAGGCACCATCTCCGGATAAGCCTCCGCTACCTGCTCAAAAATCGGTGTCAGATCCTCAAGCGTTTTCACACCCGAAAAATCCAGTCCCAGCTCCTCTGCAATATCAAGTCTGTAATACAGGTTGTCGGCAAGTGCGATTCCCTTGTCCGCCGGAATTCCGTAAATCTTCCCGTCTTTGGAAGTTGTCTGCAAAAATGTTTCGCTTACCTGGTCTACAGCGCCCTGCGCATGCTCATGCACCAGATCTGTAATATCATACGCCTGATTGTTTGCGATATAAGTATTCAGATCGCCTACTGTGTTATAAATATCCATCTGCTCGCCGCTTGCAAGGGCAAGATTGATTTTCTGCGCGCGTTCTCCTGCCTCAATTGGCATCAGCTCCACTTCAACACCAATCTCCTCCCTTGTAATCTCATTGATTGCCTCTTCCACAGACTGTCTTGCCTCTTCTCCCGGAATTTTATCCGCCATCCAGTATGCGTACACGATTTTCGTGTATTCTCCATCCTCTGCCGCTGCGCCCACATTCGGAATCATTCCTGCGCCCGGTAAAGCCAAAATTGCTGCAAGCCCCATTGATACTAACTGATTTCTTCTCATAAAAACCTCCACTCATTTTCATATTTTCGATCTGATAAGCGCTTATGTACTTACATTTTACCAGACTGTCCCGGCAAATTCTTTCAAATATAAGGCATTTCCTTTAAAAAACAAGTGCAGTAAAAAAATACCAAAAAAGAACACCCTTTCATCCTCAGACAAAAAGGCGTTCTTTTCAAACAATTGCAAAAAACAGATGGCAGTCTCTTTCCTCCGATATGATATAAGAAAACGGATCTCCTGCCTCCACAAAGGTAACAGGAATTTTCCCCGTAATAGATGACAGCCACTCAGGCAGATACTTCATACCCGCCTCTTCGGTCCGGTTATGGCCCGGAATAATCAGCGCTTTTTTCTGTCCCAGCATCGAAGCATCCCTGACGTAAGCGCACAATGTCCATTCCATAATCTCCCCGCAGATGATTACATCCAGCTTCTCATCCTCCATGAGCTTCATCGGCCGCGCTTCATCCCCTGTTCCAAGACTGATGCCTCCCAGCAAAAGTCCGACGCGGCGCACTGACTGTTCTGGCTTTCCCACAATTCGCATGACCGGCAAATGCAGCCTTTCTTTCAGACGCCCGGCCAGTGCTCCAACCGTTGTTTCCGGTATTTCATAAATCATATCGTCATAGCGCCAGCCAGCCTCTTTTTTCTCACTTTGTATCCTCCAGCTTTCCCAGCCGAATTCCCGGCGCATACCGGCAAAAATTCCGTCCGTTTCTGCCTGGTGCATATGGTCATGGAAACGCCATACCGTTATGCCATAGCGCTCCAGCAATGCCTTCTTTGCCAGATATACCGTGTCGTTTTCCAGCCAGTCAAGCCGATCATTCCCGGTATAATAAGTCGGCTCGTGCGTAATAATAAAATTCGCCCCGATCTCATGAGCCCGTTCAATCACATCAACCGTTGCCATAAAGGTTGTCACAATTCCTGTTATTTCCTGTTCCAGATCTCCCTCAATAATCCGGTCCCCGGTCCGTATCAAAGGCTCCATTTCACATTTTTTTATGACTTCCCGGATAACTTCTTTTACTTTCATCGTTTTATTCCCTTTCCTGTGCTTTTTTGTATTCGTTCGGGCTAAAGCCACTCACACGGCGAAAAACTGTTGAAAAATAGGAAAAATTATCAAAGCCGACCTCCTGCGCTACTTCGCTCACTCTTCTTCCACACCTCAGCAGTCTTTTTGCCTCCTCAATCCGCAGCTTATATACATAGTCCTTCAGACTCAGCCCCGTATCCTTTTTAAATAGTTTTGCAAGATACTCCGGTGTCAGGTATACCATTGCCGCCATCTCGCTCCGGCTGATATCCTCCCTGAAGTGCTCCTGCACATACTGTTCCACCTTCTGAATAATCGTACTGCTCCTCTGAACCTCCCGCACATACGTGAGCGCCCGCCCGATCAGATAATTCTGCCATTTCATCATATCGACCGCAGAATTCGCCGCCCGTTCCTTCAGCGTTACTGCCTGTTCCTCACCAAACAGTTCATCTGCCTGAATCCCGTTTTTATAAAGGTACACATAAACAATCTGTGTCAGATTCGTCTGGATTGTCCGCAGAGCTGCTGTATTAATAATTCTTTTTTCAACCAGTTCCTCCAAAGTCCTTTTTAATTCATTGAGAACCCCAATCCGATTCCCCTCGGACAGTTTCTCCTCCACTTTTCCCATATCAAGAGCCGGTTTTTCTGAAAAAGCCAGGGTTTCCCATTGCTTCTCCATAAGCACGTTTCCTCTTGCCAGCAGATTTTCCCTGTCACATTTTAAAACCCGGTTTCTCACCCCGGCCAGCCCCGTGATATCGCAGGGATTGCTCAGATATCCGGTCATACTGCAATCAAAATAAGTATCGCAAAGCTGCAAAAGCTTCCTCCCCCGCTCAAGCAGCTCCCCTGCATGTTTCTCCGAAACGATTTCTATCATATAAAAAGACGTGTCATCCGAAGCATACAGAATACTCTGTCTCTCCATTTCGCCCCGCAGGACCTCGCTGCCCAGCTTGACCAGCGCATACTCCAACGTGTTCTCCTCCCATTCTTCCCACGCACTCTCATACTTTCTGGCACAGGCAATCAGCATCACCCATCTCTCTTCCACGGAAAAAGACAGCTTTCTCCTCGCGATTTCCTTTCTGACAGCCTCGCGTGACAACGGCATATGGCCATAAAGCAGTTCCTCCCAGAATCCATTTTCAAGATATTCAATGCTTCCTGCCCACATCGCACGATATTTTTCCGCATCCTTCAGATCTTGTTCTCTCTTTCTCTTAAAAATCAGCCTGCGCAGTTCAATTTCCATTTTCTCCGGTTCAAATGGCTTAATCAGATACGCTGCTGCCTGATACTGAATTGCATACGACGCAAACTCAAAGCTTTCATGACAGGTCAGAAACAGAAATTCTCCCTTTTTCTGATGTTCTCTGGCCCATATAATCAGATCAATACCTGTGCCCATCGGCATTTCGATATCACTGATTATGATATCAACCTCTTCCTTTTCAAGAATCTTCTTCGCAGTCTCTATCTCATAGCTGAAAAAGACCCTGTCTATGCCCAGGCTCTCCCAGGAAATTGCTTTCCGTATCACTTCTACTGTGTTCCTGTCATCATCCACTACCAGCGCCTTCATGCTCTGTTCCTCCCTATAAAACCGTGTCCTCCGGAATCAGAATAGAAATCCTGGTTCCTCCCTCCTCACGATTTTCGACTGCAAGTAAATCACGGTCCCCATACATAATTTCCAGTGTTTTTTCTGCGTTGTAGAATCCTACTCCGCCCCCGTCCTCACGCACTGCATTTTGGTATTCTTTCCCTACAATCTCCTCCGGAAACGGCTTTCCATCATCCTCAATTCTGATTTTCAGCGTCCGTTTCTTGTTATGCACCACGTGTTCTGCACTAATATAAACAGACAGGAGTTCCCCTTCTTTCAGCCCATATTTATACTTATTCTCAATAAAAATATGAAGAAGCATCTGCGGAATTTTCCAATTCTCATACTCTGCCCTGCGCTCAATAAAATAAAAAACACACCCAGGATAAAGCAATTCCTGCATTTCAAAATAATGCTCAAGATGATTCCATTCCTCTTTCAGCGCCACAGTATGCAGCCCGGCCTTAAACATGTAGCGGATATTCTTTGACAATGCTGAGATAAAAGCCCGGATTTCCAAAAACCGGTTTTCAAATGTCATACTGTGAATCGTTGCCAACGCATTCAGAAAAAAATGCGGCCGAATCTGAAGCTGGAAATATTTTAATTCTGTCTCATGAAGCTGAAGCTGTTTTTCGTATTCCTGGATGCGCAAGCCTACAATCGTATCCAGCATTGAATTAAACGCTGCGTTCAGAGAACTGAATTCTTTATTTTTACAATGATTTTCCACTCTGTGCTGGAAATTCCCCTCCTGCACATAAGAAATTGCCTGCATCAGATTGCGGATCGGAGCAAAAATTTCGCGTGACATATATTGAAAAAGCCGGAAGAGAAGAAGGATTGTGACCACAATTACAAGCAAGGTGGTAATCGGGATCAGCGATATCTGTCCGTACAGATCAGAGGTTTCCACACAGCAGACAAGTGTAAGGCCGCCTCTTCCTATTTCAGATTTCCATGTCCGTCCTCCGTTTTGTTGGTCTTCAAACTTTTCCGCATCCTTTTCCAGAATCGCCCCAATACATTTCCCTTCTCCATTCAGCAAAAAGATATGGCGTCCGGAACTGCGGTCCATTTTTCTCAGCATACTGATCAGCGTTTCCACCTGAATCCAGGCTGATATCGAATACGTCTGTGTATCATACGTTCTCAGAAGATACTGTGTTGTTCCGACCTCCTCCTGTACATAGCCGCTCGTTCCTGTTGGAAGCTTGCCCTCAAGCCTTCTTTTTTCCCGTTTTTCTTCCATAAAATCAATAATCTCATCTCTCTGAAATACCGTCATCCGTCCACTTGCATCTGATACGTCATTCGCATAGTTCCCGATCGCCAGGAGCATATCCACGCCATCGTTATAAGAGCACAGACTTTGTATTTTCTCTGCAATACGCATGGAAGCATAGTACCGGTTTGCATCATCCGGATTGGAAAGCTCCTCCAGACTCCCGCGTTCCCGCGCAAGTGTAATGAGATTGGCATCCGTATTGTCCAAAACTGTTTCCAGAGCAGTTGCATAGATATTCAGCAAATGGGTGATGTCCTCATCCATATTGCGTTCCAGCACACTGTTCGAATATTTCCAGACAGCGCCCAGAATCAGCACATCCAAAAGAAGCAGCCCTGCCATCATCCATACAATCCTGCGTATAAAAGAATTCTCAATCTTTTTTATCTTTCTGTCCACGTAACCAGAAACCTCCCACTTTATTCACTCTTCAGTATAACAAATCTTTCTGACAAATTCATTTCACAATGGGGAATCTTTTTTTGATTTTAAGGAAAATTCGATTTTGGGGGAACTTTCTGCAAAAAACAAAAAGAGCTGCCACAGCGAAAACAATTCATGCACAGACACGTCTGCCTGCGGCCAAATGTTTTCCTGTAACAGCCCATTTATAAGGGGTACAATTAAAAGAAATTTTTCTTGCCTTTATTACAATTTATTTTTTATTTTTCTCTTTCGCAGCAGCAAAGATACTTTGAAGTACAATGAAGAAGCAGAGCATTGCCGCGATTGTGATTCGCGTCCACCAGGAGGACAGTGTTCCCTGGAAGGTGATAAATGCTTCGATCGTACCTTTAATCAAAACGCCAAACAGACTACCGATTACATTCCCGACACCACCAGTCAGAAGTGTTCCTCCAATGACAGAGGAAGCAATGGCATCCATCTCAAGTCCTTTTGCCTGCTCCACAAAACCGGAACACGTATTCAGGCAGAACAGAAAACCGCCCAGACTTGCCAGGAATCCTTCCAGCATATATGCCTTCAGTTTTGTACGCTTTACATTGAGGCCCATCATCAACGCAGATTGTTCATTTCCTCCGATTGCATAAATGCTTCGTCCGAACTTTGTATATTTGAGGACAAGAAAGACTGCAATCAGAACAAGGATAGCAATAATTACACTCGGATAAATATAAGGTTTGATCAGCATTCCTTTTTTGTTTATGTAACCGCCAAACGGCAGATAAATTTTGCACTGTGCCCAGGAAAGAAACATCTCATTTTTAATACTGATCATCTCTTTACTGATCACTGCAGTCATACCTCTTGCAAAAAACATGCCCGCAAGCGTTACAATAAAAGGCTGAATCTTCAGGTATGCAACAAGCCATCCCTGTACAAATCCAAATACAAGGCCAATTGCCAGGACAAAAACAGTTGACCAGATCGCGCCCCAGCCGGCCATTTCCATGGTCCAGGCCAGAATCATACATACCATAGCTACAACAGAACCAACTGAAATATCAATACCGCCCGTAATCATGACAATCGTCATACCGACTGCAATAACAATCAGGCCTGCATTTGAAATAAAAAGATTCAGGAAATTCTGTGTTTTAGCAAAACCCTGTGTTTTAAAAAGAATACATCCTGCGGCATACATCACAAGGAACAATACAATGGTAATCACGAGAAGGAAAGAATTACCATCCAGTTTACGTCTTTCTTTTTTCATGATACCGCTCCTTTCCCTGCACGTGCAGAAAATTTTGCTTTCAGACGGCGAACCAGCTTTCCAAGCTCCGGAGACTGCAGTGATACAATAATTACAACAACAATCGCCTTGTATACCGGAATCTGATCAGAACTTACGGAGCCTGCATACAGTGTCGTTGTCAGTGTCTGAATCGTATAAGCGCCAATCACGGAACCGAGCAGGGAAAATTTTCCGCCTGCCAGGGAATTGCCGCCGAGCGCAACTGCCAGAATCGCATCCAGCTCCAGGTTCAGACCAATATTGTTTGCATCCGCAGAATAAATACGGGATGAGTTAATCAGTCCTGCAATACTTGCACAGAAACCGCTGAACGCATAAACGAGAAAGATAATCATTGTGGATTTCAGACCCACAAGTCTTGCTGCCCTGGAATTAATACCAACAGCTTCTATATACATTCCCATTGCTGTCTTTTTCAGCAGCAGCATGGTGAGTACCACCATCAAAACAGTAACAAAAATCGATGTCGGAACCGGAACACCCGGAATGCTGGAACCCAGCATCTTATAGCTCTCCACACGCACATATGTAATCTGGCCATTTGTCAGAAGCTGTGCAATTCCACGGCCTGCTGTGAACAGAATCAAGGTAGCAACCATTGGCTGAATTTTCAGCCTGGCTACCAGGAAACCGTTAAAGCAGCCGCAGAGAATACCAACCAGGACTGCAAGCAGCGCGCCCAGGAACGGATTGCGGATATACTCGTTTACACTTTGCTGTCCGCCTGCTGTAAATGCACAGGCAACTGCCGCAACCACGGCCATAACAGCACCTACTGAAATATCGGTACCTGCAGAAGCAGATACGACAAGTGTCATACCGACTGCAAGAATCACAACCTCACTGCCCCGGTTAACTACGTCGATAATACGTCCATACAATACACCATTTTGGATGCCGATTTTAAAGAAATCAGGACTGGCGATCACTGCCGCAATCAGCATAACAGCCAGACAGAAAAGCGGCATAAACAACCTTTTGGATGTCAGCTTTTTGATATTTTCCATCAGTTTCCTCCTCCTGCGATTGCTTTCATGATCGAGTTCTGATGAAGCTCAGATTCCTCCAGCTCGCCGACCTTGGCGCCGTCGCGAAGTACGGCCATTCTGCTGCAGGTACGAATCATTTCCTCAATCTCAGAAGAAATGAACATAACTGCCATGCCCTGTTCAGCAAGCTGCAACACAAGCTTCTGGATCTCTGTCTTTGTTCCAATGTCAATACCTCTGGTCGGCTCATCCAGAATCAGGAAATCCGGATTCGTCAAAAGCCATCTGCCAAGGATTACTTTTTGCTGGTTTCCGCCCGAAAGCTGCCGGATCGGCGTCTCCCGGTCTGCTGTCTTAATCTGCAGAACGTCAATATATTTATCCGTAAATTCTTCCTGTTCTTTGCGGCTCAGCAGATGAAACAGTCCGCGTTTCGCCTGAAGCGCTATGATTATGTTTTCGCGCACAGACAGATCAGAAATAATACCTTCTTCCTTACGGTTCTCAGGCAGATAGGCCATACCTGCCATCATGGCATCAAGCGGAGCGCCCACAAGAAGCTTCTTTCCCTTTACAAACAGTTCTCCCATATCCGGCTTATCTGCGCCATAGATACTTCTGGCAAGCTCAGAACGGCCGGAACCAAGAAGACCGGTCAGTCCAATCACTTCGCCCTTATGGATATCCAGATCAAACGGACGGATTGTGCCCTTATGACCAAGTTTCTTTGCACTGATCGCTACCTCGCCCTTTATGCGTTTCTCGCTGCCTTCCTTTTTAATGGCAGCAAGATCGTCAAAGTCTTTGCCCATCATCTTGGCAACCAGCTGCACTCTCGGCAGCTCCTCTACTTTGTATTCCCCAACCAATGCACCATTTCGAAGCACGGTAATACGATCGCAAACAGCATACACCTGCTCCAGGAAATGTGTTACAAAAATAATACCTACACCCTGATCACGCAGTTTGCGCATCAGGCCGAACAATTTTTCCACTTCACCGTCATCCAGGGATGATGTCGGCTCATCCAGGATCAGCACCTTAGCTGACATATCCACAGCGCGGGCAATGGCCAGCATCTGCTGGATTGCAATGGAATAATTTTCTACTGCTACTGAAACATCAATATGTATATCCAATCCCTCAAGCAACTCTCTGGACCTTTTTTTCATCGTTCTCCAGTCAATCATTCCCGCCCGCTTTGGTTCGCGTCCGATATACAGGTTTTCCGCTACTGAAAGATTCGGGCAGAGATTCACCTCCTGATAAACAGTACTGATCCCGTTCGCCTGCGCCTCCTGCGGGGAACGATTGATGATCGCCGTATCTGTTCCTTCAATCCGGATTTCCCCGGATTCAAATTCTTCCACACCGGTGAGCACCTTAATCAAAGTAGACTTCCCGGCTCCATTCTCTCCCATAAGCGCATGGATTTCTCCTTTGCGCAGAGTAAAATCAACGTTCTGCAGTGCTTTTACTCCCGGAAAATTTTTACTGATGTCTCGCATGGTAAGCACAACATCCTGCTCCATAAAGCACCTCTCTTTCCATATTTCTGTGAAAATCTGGCCATTCGCACAGCAGATTTTATTCGCACAAAAGGTATGGAAGCGGAAGCCTAACGGCCTCCGGCCTCCACACCTGACTGTTACTTATTTTTTATAGACTTTATGTTTCGGAACGTTCTTCTGATTAATAAGCACGCTCTGCCTGAATTGCTTCCAGATCCATTGTTGTATCAAAGAATGCTTCGTCTACGTACTGAATCTTCTCAACTTCTTCGCCTGCTTCAAGTTTCTGGATGATTTCAGCAACGCGCGGTCCGTGAAGCGGGTTACACTCGAATGTAGCGTTCAGATCGCCAGCGATCATGGAATCGAAAGCAGCTTTTACAGCGTCGAAGGAAACAACGATGATGTCTCCATCCGGACCACAGGTCTTGCCAGCAGCCTTGATAGCGTCGATTGCACCAAATGCTTCGTTGTCGTTTTCACAGATAACTACATCAATGTCATCATAGGATTTCAGGAAGGACTCCATAACTTCCTGGCCCTTTGCCTGTGTGAACTCACCAGACTGCATATCCAGCATCTTCCAGTTCTCATGCTCAGCCAGTTTATTGCCAAAGCCTTCTGTACGTCCGATCTGAGCGGAAGCACCGATTGTACCCTGGATCGTTACGATGTTGATTTCTTCTTCGCCGCGGCCATTATCCTCAAGATATTTTGCCAGCCAGTCGCCACAGGTTTCACCTTCAAGTGTGAAGTTTCCACCTACCCAGCATGTATACAGACTGTCGTCTGCAAGGTCCATCATACGGTCAGAAAGGATAACCGGGATACCTGCATCTGCTGCTTCCTGAAGAACGGTCTCCCAACCTGTCTCTACTACAGGTGCTACTACGATGTAGTCAACTTCCTGCTGGATAAAGCTTCTGATTGCTTTGATCTGATTTTCCTGTTTCTGCTGAGCATCGTCAAAGATCAGTTTGTATCCGTTTTCCTCTGTGAAAGTAGATTTGAAAGATTCTGTGTTTGCTGTTCTCCAGTCAGACTCAGCACCAACCTGTGCGTAACCAACTGTGATCAGATCTTCCTCAGCAAATACGCTGAGCGGCATCATAGAAATTGCCATTGCAGATACTGTTAAAAGAGATACCATTTTCTTATTCATTGTTTCTTCCTCCTTAAATTTATAGAGCAGAATTTTTCTGCCTTTATTTTTATGGATCTGCCGCGCAGATACTGCTTGCACAGCCACACGGCAGTCCCATAATTCTTTACTTCAATCCATTAATCAACATACGGATTGTAAACTACTTCGCCGGTCTCCAGATTTCTGGAATACTGTTTCATGAAATCCCACACGATCTCTGCATATTCCGGATACAGTGCATGGATCGGCCCCTTGATGAATGCAAAGGCAACTCTCGGTTCGCCGTCTGCATTATTCAGATACCAGGTATCCTTCTCGAATTCATCATTAACTGTATCAATAACAACCTTATCCCCCTTGATACCAAGATGCGGATATGTCTCAAAGTCATATGCCGGAAGCTCAATACCATTCAGGCTGCTCCACAGAGTCAGCATTTCCTGCTCTGGCTCATTGATGTTCCCTTCCAGTGCGTCAAGTCTTCTCAGGCTATCAAAAGAAGTCAGCGTAAGAATTGTTGGCAGGTCACAGTTGTCAAAATTGCTGATCTGCTCTTCCGGAATCGGAGTAGGAGATCCTGCACACGGGCCGATTGCTGCGAACAGAGACGGCTCATAATATCCAACCGTATAAGTAGCACCGCCGCCCATGGAATATCCCGTCGCATATACGCGGCTTGCATCAAGTGCCGGATATTTCTCAAGCATATATTTTACAATTGCGCTCAGAGCTTCTCCTCTGATTTCACCGATCAGCTGATGATCCGGAGCCACAACAGCTATTCTCTCTCTGCCTGCAAGTTCAACAAAACCATTCTCTTCTACGAATACACGCGGATCGTCTCCGCCACCATGGTTTGCGAGAATAAGCGGTATTGAGCCAGCCGGAGCTGTTCCGTCCAGTACTTCCTCCGGAAGATACTCATACCAAACATCCATATATTCGCCAGCAGGCGTTACAGAACCGTCAAAGTTCTCCACATCCGTCGTTGTCTTCATTTCAGCAAAACGGTCGTCGTCCATCTGATGCTCGATCAGGCAGATGCCATCTGCTGTTTTCCCGTTAATCACTGCATTGCGGTCACACAGAGAATACGGTGCCTGGTCAAAATTGTAGCCTGCATACTCTGTTCCGCCGCTGTTGATTCCCTGCGGAAGAAGCGGTACGCGCATTGCTTTGATAAACATGTTGTAATATGCATCCTTCACAACGCTGGACAGCTCCGGACTTTCCTGTTTGGAAGCTACTACTTTGCGAAGCGGCCATGCCTGGTTGTAATAAACATTTTTCTCGTCGCTGCTCTCTAAAGCGTCTGTTTCATTGATTGCTTTGTACTTTTCAACAACATCGTCTTCTGCATTTACAAGGTAAACCGGCACCAGAACTTCCGGTTTGCGGATTTCTTCCATATCTCCGCCAACAAGCAGTGCGCCTGCGATACGTCCGGCAAAGTCTTTTTCAACAGAAAGGAAATTGTTAAAGAACGTTGCACCGCCATCTACGCCGATGTAGTACACATTACCGTATCCGCCAAAATACTCCGGATCTGCAAAAGTAACGGAATTTCCTTCAGCATCAGTTGAAGTAGCTTTCTGTGACAGCATAGCTGTCTGTAATGCATAGTAATCCTTCACGTCTGCCTGACCAAATGTCTCACCTTCCGGTGTCAGCAGAATAACGCTTCCGATTGCCTCGTCGATAAGATCAATTACTCCAAGTCCCTTTAAATACTCAAGTGCTGCATCCTTGCTCTCAAAATGCTGTTCTGCTGCAACGATGAGGTTTGTGTTCATACGGGCAGCTGCACGGCCTGCGTACTGATTTGCGGAACGATATACAAATGTTGTTCCATCCGGGTATGCTTCCAGTGCAGGATGGCCGACGAATGTTTTACTTCCATTCTCAACGATTCCCTGTACAACAGCCGGGGCATTTGCATGCGCTTCCTGTAATGTTTCAAAGGTTGCCTCATTGCCAAGCTCTCCTGTGAAGTTTACTGCGAGAGCTGTGCTGCCTGATGAAACCGTAAGGCCCAGGGCCAGCAGACATGTCAATACTTTTTTCATATTATTTCCTCCTGTATCACTCATATTTATCCTGAAAACAACGCTTAGTTCTGATACGGATTGTACTCAATTTCCTTTGTCTCCTGGTTACGGCTGAAGTTCTTCATCCATCCCCATGCAAGGTTTGCGTACTCCTGATACAGACCGTGCGGAATAAATTCAACAATGCTCAGACCAACCATCGGTACATTCTCTTCATTCAGCATGAACCATGAGTAATTCGGGTATTCGTCATTAATCATTGTCTCACGGTAAATATCACCCTTGAAACCGCTCATCGGATATTTTTCGAAATCAAATTCTACCTGTTCCATCTCGTTGTAGCCAAGGTAGCTGTTGATGTTCTGCTGGAAGTCCTCTGCAATATATCCGTTTGCAGCGTCATAATGTGTCCATGTATCATACGTACAGGTTGTCAGCATCATCGGCATATCAAGTTCCTTAAACTGCTCTTCCTGTTCTTCTGTATGCTCGATCGGTGTTCCGGACATATTTACTGCTGCTGCGAAAAGGCTTGCATCTCCGTATACACATCTGTTTGTTGCGCCGCCACCCATGGAATATCCTGTTACATATACACGGGAAGGATCAATCTCCGGATGTGTTTCCAGCACGTGACGAACAAGTGCCGGCATTGCACCGGAAAGTGTATTCCACGGTGACTCATCCTGGAAGGATGCTGCAAGGTCCTCTGATGTATGGCGCTCAGCCACGATAGCGAATCTCTCTTCGCCTGCAAGTTTCAGCCAACCAAGCTCATCAACTGCCTGAATCGGATCATCTCCGCCTCCGTGATTTACAACGATAAGCGGAATGCTGTGCTCTGCTGCTGCTCCATTTACCATCTCATCCGGAAGGAACTCATACCACGTTGTTACAAACTCGCCTTTGTTAGTCGGGTAATCTTTTAACAGTTCTTCATCCTGGCACTCAACTACATGGATTCCATCCGGGGTTACACCATTGATGATCGCATTGCGTGCACCCAGTGAGTACGGTGCCTGATTCCAGTTATAATTACGATATTCAGTAGAAGCTGTATGAAGACCTGCTTTTACAACCGGAACTCTCATAGATTTAATAAACAGTTCATCGTATGCTTTCTGTACACAGGCTGCAACATCCACATTATCTGTTGTTGTGGAAATTACCTGCTGAAGCGGGTGATCGCTGTTGTAGTAAAGAAGATCATCGCCGTTGCGTCCTACGCTGTCTGTATCATTTCCAGCTGCATATTTCTGCACAACATCTTCGCCTGCATTTACCAGCCATACCGGTACACATACCGGAACTTCCTGAATCTTTTCCATTTCTCCGCCGATCAGAAGCATACCTGCGATACGGCCTACATAATCCATAGTCGGGGAAATATAGTTGTTGATAAATGTTGCTCCGCCGTCAATACCAATCACGTAACGGTTTGTAACACCGCCAAAATATCCTGCATCTGCATAATATGTTGAAGAATCTTCGCCGCGGATTGAGAATCCAACGTTACACATTGCAGACTGCAGCTGATAGTATGCATACTGGTCAGCATCGCTAAATCCCTTTTCCGGGTCAATCGGCGTTACCAGAACAACGCTTCCCGTTGCTTCGTCTACCATCTTTGTCAGCCCAAGCTCTGTGATGTAAGCAAGTGCTGCGTCCTTATCTGCAAAGCTCTGGTCTGTATACACCATCAGGTTTGTATGCATTCTCGGGCCGCCTGCTGTCGTATTCAGCATGCCAGCGGAACGATACACATACGTTGTATTCTCCGGATATGCATCAAGAGCCGGATCACCAACATACGTTCTTGCCGGATATTCACTCATAATAAAGCCAGGTGCGTTCTCATGCGCTTCCTTTAATGTTTCAAATGTTGCGTCATTGCTCTGATGGCGCTGATAGAGTGCTGCTGAAGCTTCCATCGATAAAGCTCCAACGCTCAGCCCTGCAGCCAGGATCACACTTATTACTTTTTTCGTTTTCATACTTCCTCTTTCCTCCTTTTTGCATGTTTCACGGTTGCTATGTTTTGAAGTTTACCAGCAAAAAGCATGAAATACTACGGAAAAAAGCTGGCAGTTTGTAATGTTTTTTCATACATTTCCTTGTCAAACCTTTTTTTATTCACTATTTACAGAAAAAAGTGGGATTTCTTTCAATTGAGGTGGGATTTTGCATGTATGGAAACGGACGCCCCCTGGTGAGGGGTGCAAAAACGGGGTTCCGGCAAACAAGTCACCCCTTATTTTGCACCCCTCACCAGGGGGCTGTTTTTTCATGCATCGCAAGAGTTAAATAGTTAAGAAAATTGTTAAGAGGTATCTGAAATGTATCCTGTCAGATATGCCTGGAAGTGTCTTTCCCGGGAATCCAGAATATGAAAATAAAAACTCTCAAGAGCGTTGAGAGTTTTTCAAAAAAAATTTTTCAATTTGCCCCTAATTTTTTGGGGATACATACAATTACGGTGGTTCCTTCGCCTTTTTGGCTTCTGAATGATACGCCGTATTCGCTTCCGTAATTCAGACGGATTCTCTCATGGACATTTTCAAGGCCAAAGCCTCTGCCGTGCACGGCCTTTCCGTCCAGTTTTCCGCGCAGACGTGCGAGTTCTTCTTCGTCCATGCCGATGCCGTCATCGGTCACTTCAAAATAGATTCTGCTTTCTTTTTCATAACCACGGACGACAATTTTTCCTTTTCCGCGTTTATTTTTTATGCCGTGATATAGAGCATTTTCCACGAAAGGCTGAAGGGTCAGCTTCAATATCGTATACTCGTACAGAGACGGCGCAATATCAATCTCATATTCCAGAATATCGGCGTACCGGAACTCCTGGATTCTCAGATAGCTCCTGATATGCGACTCTTCCTCGCGGATTGTGATATAATCCTTTCCCTCACTCAGCGTTGTGCGGAAAAATTCAGAAAGTGCCGTGACCATGGACACGACTTCCCGGTTCTGTCCTCCTTCTGCCATCCAGACAATCGCATCGAGCGTATTGTACAGAAAATGTGGGTTGATCTGCGCCTGAAGAAGCTTCAGCTCCGTATCTCGTAGATTCCACTGCTCTCTTTTAATATTCTCGATCAGGAACTGAATCTCTGCCGTCATCTCGTTAAAGCTCTCAGTCAGAACCTGAATCTCGTCTCCTGATTCGATTTTTGCCGGAGCAAAATTCCCCTTGGCCACCTTACGCGTGGCTGTACACAATTCGCGAATGGGCTGTGTGACACTGCGCGTAATCATTCCCGTCATACAAAGAGTGAGCATTACGATCACAACCAGTATCGCGGTACTCAGAATCACCGTATTTTTTGAGCGTTGCTGTAATTCTGCGCGGATGTTCTCAAGATTCACGGCCTCATGATAAATATATTCCTGCAGATTGTCCTGAATCAGCAGTGTGGAGCTCCTGATATCCTTGTCCAACAGCTCAATATTCTCCCCGTAATGTCCGCCCTCACGGATGTTATTTTCAATTTTCTGTACCACCTTTTCCAGCCATCCAAGGCTTTTGCTGATCCGGCGCATCAACTCTGCGCTTTCTTTTCCGGATGCATTTTCCTGGCGGTTCACTGCTTCACGCATCTCATCAATAATTCTGTACGGATTACGTACTTTCGCCGAATCTGCAATACTGTTATCCGCATATGCATCAATATGTTCCATGCTTAAATTCTGTACAATCGCCCGATACATACTGTAATCAAGATCCGTTTTAAAACTCAAACTGTAATCCTTAATATCCGTGATATTTTTGACACTCTGATTGTACGCGGAACTGAAGCTGATCAGGTTGATCAGAAGGTAAAGCACCAGCGCAGTAAGCGGTACCATGATTACACCGGTCAGCATACCCATTCGACGGCTCAGAGAGAATTTCTTCAGGCATCGCATGGCTGTCCCCCATTCTTTCTTGCCCGATATTCCTTCGGGGTACAGCTGCATATTTTCTTAAATATGTAACTGAAATAATGGGAATCCCGGTATCCGACATAATATCCGATCTCCGAGCTGCGCATATCCGTACACATCAGCAGCTCCTTCGCCTTTTCAAGACGCACACTCGTCAGATACTCACTGAAGGTAGAGCCTGTTTCCTGGCGGAACAGCGTGCTGAAATAGCCCGGGCTGATATTTACCATAGCTGCTGCCTGATTCATGGAAAATTCGTTATTCTGGAAATTTTCAAGAACACACCGTTTGGCCGTTTCTATCAAATCATGGTATTTCCCTCTTGCCGATTTATCACGCAAATAAATGGTTTCCGAGAACAGCTGTTTCACATACATAATCATCTTTTCCGTTGAGATCGCATAATCCGAAAATCGCTCAATTTCTCTGCACTCCTTGGAGAGCGATGTCGCCTCAACACCAATGCCCTCCAGAAAACTACACGCGCAAAAATTCATATCCACAATCAGATAGTGACAGAACATCAGGGATTTATAGTTATCCAAACCAATACTGTAGAAATATTCCTCCACAAAATCGCCAACTTCTTCTGCAACTCCTACTTTGAGAAAATCTTCGATTAATTTGCGGTTTACCTTTGACGGGTCTACCGAAATCCGGCCTTTCTCGTTCGTTTTCGCCCTGCTTCCTATTGCAGAAGCCAGAATAAACTGATTTTTCTCCACAAAAAAGCGACTGGCAAAGGCTTTGCTCGCCGCATGATACGAATTACAAATATCGCTCATTCTCTGTACAGTCCCGCCGATTCCTCCAAAATACAGGATACCTTCTTCGTCTTTCAGCATTTCCTGTATTTTTTTCTCAAACTGAGCAATCCCTGCTTCTGCCTGCTCTTTTGTTTCCGCCTTCAGCAGAAACGCCCAGCCTTCCGGGCTTCGGTCAAAGACCAGCACATCTTTCCACTCTTCGATTTCCCTGTTTATTTTCTGCACCGCAGTCTCTATTGCATCTGAATACACCTGGCTTTCATCCGGAGTCATCAGCTTAAACAGCAGAACCGTATAAAATTCTGCGGTCAGGTCAAGCCCCAGCATCTGCCCCTGTTCCAGGAATTCCCGTGTGGAACAATTCTGCAAAACAATCCGGTTAAACAGGCGCCTTCTCTCAAAACTGATGTTTTCCTGCATTTCTTTTTTATACTGATTCATCAGTTCCCGCTGCGCACGCTCCTCCCGAATCACAGCTGCAACCCTTTTCACTGCTGTCATGAGCTGTTCCGAGGTAATGGGTTTTAACAGATAATCTGTTACGCCCAGTGTAATTGCCTTTTTTGCGTAATCAAACTCGCCATATCCGCTTAATATCACGATTTTCGTATCCGGCAGTTCTTTTTTTACGAGCTCAGCCAACTCCAGTCCATTCATGAACGGCATCCGGATGTCTGTAATCAGAATATCCGGCCGCGTCTTTTTAATAAGCGGCCAGGCAAGCTCGCCATCACTCGCCTCTCCGACAAACTCAAACCCCTCCTTTTCCCACGCGATATTGTTTTTAATCCCGTTTCGCATAATCACTTCATCTTCTGCTAAAAACACTTTTATCATTGCTTCATCCCCCAACTGTCAGACCTTACTTGCCATGCTCCCGCGCAATAAAATATACACGCTCGCTATCCGCCCCTGGTGGCTGCGTTGTGAAAGCATCGTAAACCGCCTCCAACACAAGGCCTGCCTTTGCAAGCAGTCTGCTTACCGCTTTAATCCCGTATGCCCTCTGGTAATGCGTTTCCTCATATTTTTCATACAGCCCGTCCCCGCGCCGGATAAAAAGCGTGAGGTCGTACTCATTGATCTGTTCCTCCTCATCGTACCAGTTTTCCCAAATAAAACTGCTCTCCTCCCGATTCTCAGCAATCACAGAATCACCAAGAATCTTCTCATATTTGTAAACCGTATTCAAGTCAAAAATAAAAATTCCATCAGGATCCAGATAATTGTTTACCAGCCGGAACACATCCAAAAGCTCAGCCTGGTCAGTGATGTAATTCATCGAATCACAGACACTGACCACTGCTTTTACTGTCCCATACAGTTCAAACTCCCGCATATCCTGCAGCAGATACAAAATATCATGGCCTGACTGCACTTTTTTCTCCTGTGCAATTTCCAGCATTTCAACGGAATTATCCACACCAATCATATCATAACCCTGAGCTGCCAGTATCTCCGTCATGGAGCCTGTTCCGCACCCGAGCTCCAGTACCAGCCCTTCCTCCACGCCGTACTGTCTGAGCAGCCCGCATAAGTACCTCCCCCATTCTTCGTATGGAATGTTATCCATAAACAAATCGTATACCCTGGCAAAACTCTCATAAGAAGCCATTCTCCTGCACCTCTCTTTCCTTTTCTCTTTGCAGGGGACTTCCTGCCCGTAACTCATAAAATAAGATCCAGTATTCCATAAGACAGCCCAGCCATCAAGGCTGCTGATATGAGCACACCGATAAAAATGGCGGCAACGGCTCTCGAAAACCGGATGCCAAGCAAAGCTGCAATCAGCGAGCCGGTCCACGCCCCTGTACCCGGGAGCGGTATGCCGACAAACAGCATCAGGCCCCAGAACTCATACTTTTGAATTTCCTCACTCTTGCCCATTGCGCGTTTCTCCACATAATCTGCCAGACGTTTTGTCACCCGATACCGTTTCATCCTGCCAAGCACGCCGCGAATCAGCAGCAGAATAAACGGAACGGGAACAAGGCAGCCCCCAATGCACGCAAGCGCCGCACGGTACAGCGGTATTCCCAGCCACGAAGCAGCAAGAAATCCTCCTCTTAATTCTAAAACAGGCAGCATCGAAATCAGAAATACAATTGCTTCCTTTGATTGTATTCCGGCCAATGCTGCCATCACCGCACCTGTAAACGATTCTGTATTCAGTTTACGCTCACTCCTTTACCTGTTTCTATTTCTTCAGGTATTTTCTCAGGAAAGCAAGCAGCTCATCCATTTCCTCATCCGTACCGATCGTAATTCTCAGGTAATTCTCAATGCGCGGTCTCTTAAAATAGCGAACATAAATCCCGGCCTCCTTCAGAGCCTCAAGCAATTCCTCTGCCCGCGCACTTTCATGCGTAACAAACAGGAAATTAGCCTGAGAATCCGCAAAACGGAACCCAAGGTCAGCCAACTCTTTTTTCGTCCGCTCCCTCGTCGCAATGATTTTCTGCCGCGTCTCTTCAAAATATGTATGGTCAAGCGCTGCCGCTGTTCCAAGTGCAATAGCTGCCTGGTTCATTGAGTAGGAATTGAACGAATATTTTACATCATTCAGACAGCGAATCAGCTCCGGGTTTCCGATTGCATAGCCAATACGCATGCCAGCCATGGAACGTGATTTCGAAAAGGTCTGCACAACCAGCAGATTTTCGTATTTCTCAAGAAGAGAAACAGCAGAGCTCCCCCCAAAATCAATGTATGCTTCATCTACAATAACTATAACCTTCCGGTTGTGTGCAATGATCTCTTCCACCTCTGCAAGCGGCATCAGCACACCGGTCGGCGCATTGGGATTCGGGAAAATCACACCTCCGTTTTCCCGGTAATAATCCTCCTTCACAATTTCAAACTGATCATTCAGCGGCGGGCACTCATACGGAATCCGAAACAGATCCGCCCACACATCATAAAACGAATACGTAATATCCGGAAACAAAACCGGCTTCCCGGAATTAAAAAACGTCAGAAATGCCAGCGCCAGTACATCATCAGAACCGACACCCACAAAAACCTGCTCCGTTTTCACGCCCTGCTCCTTTGCAATCGCATCCACCAGCTGCTGCGCTGCCGAATCCGGATATCTGCGCATCGGCTCAGCCGCCATCTTCTGCAAAGCCGCCTCCACCATCGGGGACGGCGGATACGGATTCTCATTCGTATTCAGTTTAATTGCATTCTTATTCTTCGGCTGCTCACCCGGAACATACGGCACAACCCTCCGTACATTACTTTCCCACTCTCTCATACGTCTCTCCTCTCCCATCCATATAGCACATTTTTTTCTTAGTTTTTTACCAGAATATCTTTACTTAAACCTGTGGATATTTCCAGAACCAGCCCGGCAGTATTCCTCAAAATAAGGGGTGACTTCTTTGTCGGAACCCTGTTTTTGAGGGATGCTGCCGGGCGTCCGCATATATCATTATAAGGCCTGACTCCCAATTGGAACCCCATTTTTGAGGGTTACTGCCGGGCGTCCGCATATTCACCTCACCGCAAAGACACCCTCCCCTTCTCTACAAGGAACACCGGATGATATGACTCCTTGGCCTGACGCAGCCCCGGTTCTCCCATATCCTCCTCGCGGTTTACATACTGGTACTGTGAAGCCTCATGCAGCAGGAACTGCTGATTGATCATCGGATATGCGCCCTGCACATCCGCATAGGCCTTCTCAATGTGCACCACCATGGTGTCGTCACAGACCGGCTCTCCGATCGAAAAAGCCACTACTTTTCCGTCCGCACGAATCAGACCGCCGAACAACCCCAGCTCTTCCATCAGCCGGAGGGAATTTAAGGTAACACACATTTCTGCATTTTTTTCCGGGTCCTCATTGCAGCCATTTTCTGTTCTCCAGTCAAGTGCCATCTGGAAACATTCTTCTACATTTTCTGAGGTGATCTTTTCGTATGTCCAGTCCGGATACAGTTTCTTAAATTTATTGATATGATTCTTCTTCCCGTGATATTTTTTACCGGAAAGCGCAATCAGTTTCTCCGTCTCATACACATAATCAGCTGAATCGCGGTAATACTCCACAGAAAATCTGCCCGGATAAACAGCTTCCAGGTGACGGAACTGCTCTTCATTGACATTCGTCATGTGGAATTCCATCCCCTGTTCCCGGCTCCAATCCATCAAAATGTCCAGCACCTTTTTCAAATTGGCCAGATCGCCCTGCGGAAACGTAAAACTTCCGTACTGTGTATAATAAAATACCATCATGTCCTCAACAATGGTATATTCCACCTTGTAGTGCCGCGACCAGAGATACAGATTGGCAAACGTGTATTCACAGCTCCTGTTCCGGTTCATCCGAAAATAGCGGTTTACCATCTCCCTGTCTGCAAGCTCCGGTTTTCTGAATTCTAATTCCATGATTTACCCCTTTTTTATTCAACGGCAAATGTCTGTTCCTGCACGCAACAGGAATATTCCACTCAAAACCGCTTGTTCTGACTGCTTTATTTGACGGCTGTTTTCATATCAGCCATGATACAGCTTTGCATAAACTCCGTCCATGGCCAGCAGTTCCTCATGCGTGCCCTGCTCCTCAATCCCGTTCCTGGTCAGCACCAGAATCTTCTGGGCATTACGGATGGTCGAGAGACGATGCGCAATCACAAACGTCGTTCTTCCTTTTGCAAGAGCCTCCATCGACTGCTGCACAATCTTTTCACTTTCATTGTCAAGTGCAGAAGTTGCCTCATCAAAAATAAGTATAGCCGGATTTTTCAAAAATACCCGCGCAATCGACAGCCGCTGCTTCTGCCCTCCGGAAAGCTTAACCCCGCGCTGACCGATATCCGTCAGATACCCGTCCGGAAGCTGCTCGATAAAATCATGCGCATTGGCCAGCTTCGCCGCCCGGATTACCTCCTCGTCCGTGGCATCCGGCCTGCCGTAACGAATGTTTTCCATGATATTTTCAGCAAACAGATAAACATCCTGCTGCACAATTCCTATCTGGCGCCGCAAATCCTCCAGCTTAATCTTTCGAATATCCACTCCATCCAGCAGAATCCGTCCGCCATCCACATCGTAGAAACGCGGAATCAGACTGCACATCGTTGTTTTTCCGCCGCCCGAGGAACCGACAATCGCCAGATAATCGCCCGCATTTACGTGCAGATCAATATGGCTCAGTACGGTGTCCTGCTTTTCTTCGTATTTGAACGAAACGTTATCAAAGCAGATCTCACCTTTTGCCGATGTGATCGAAACCGCATCCGGCGCATCCTTGATATCCGGCTCCACTGCAAGAATCTCGAGGAAACGCTCATATCCTGTATAACCATTCTGGAACTGCTCAGTAAAATTGATCAGCTTTTTGATCGGTTCCGTAAAATTATTGATATAAAGCAGGAACGTCACCAGATCTGTCACATCCATATTGGCGCCTGTAATCAGCCCAGCGCCTGCGACCAGAACCGCAACCGTCACCAGAGTCGTCAGTGCACCGAGGCCGGAATGGTACCAGCCCATATACCAGTAGCTTCTCCTTTTCGACTCCACGAACTGTTCATTGCCTGCACGGAACTTTTTCAGCTCTACTTCTTCATTGCTGAAGGATTTCACCGCGCGGATTCCGGAAAGGGAATCTTCAATCTGGCTGTTAATGTCCGCAATTCTTGCCCGGTTTGTCTTAAACGCACGCTTCATCCGTTTGTTGAAATAAACTGCATAGAGAATAATCAGCGGCAGAAACGCAAACGCAACAACAGTGAGCGCCGCATTGATACGAAACAGAATCACAAAGGATCCGATAAATTTGATCAGGGAAATGACAACGTCCTCCGGACCGTGATGCAGGAGCTCGCTGATATCAAACAGATCTGACGTTACTCTTGAGAGAAGCTGTCCCACTTTCTGATTATCGTAAAAAGCAAAAGAAAGCTTCTGATAATGGGCAAATATCTCATTTCGCATATCATGCTCAATCTTTGCCCCCATGATGTGTCCAAAATAGGCAATGTAAAAATTGCAGAAACACTCCACAGCTACCAGGCCTGCCATCACAAGCCCAAGCTTCACAATCAGCTGCATTGCCTCACTGCCCGGAAGTACAATCACATGCGATGTAATATAACGGACAAGCAGCGGGATGGCCAGCGTAATGCCGGCCCCCAGAACTGCAAAAAACATATCACTGAAAAACAGCGTCTTATACGGTCTGTAATATCCCGCAAGCCTTTTCAGCTTATTCTTCATCGGTAAGTCCCTGCGCTTTCATGACTGCTATCACCGCATCCACGTGCTGTTCACAAAGCTCATCCGACTCTGCTTCCACCATCACACGGATTACCGGCTCAGTACCGCTCTCCCGCACAAGAATTCTTCCGTTTTCTCCGAGCGCACCGGTCACTGATGCAACTGCTTCCTGCACGGCTGCATTGTCTTTTACAGCCTGTTTGTCTGCCACTCTTACATTTTTCAGAAGCTGAGGATAAATCTTCACCTCAGACGCAAGGGAGCTCAGGCTGACCTTCCGGTCCATCATAACGCCCATCACCATAAGCGCTGTCAGAATGCCGTCTCCTGTTGTCGCATATTTGGAAAAGATAATATGTCCGGACTGCTCACCGCCAAGGCAGTGTCCGTTCTCGCACATGTTGGCATAAACGTATTTATCGCCCACTGTCGTTTTCTCGTAAGCAATTCCTGCCCGGTCAAACGCTTTGTAAAGTCCGAGGTTTGACATGATTGTCGTCACAACGGTGTTGTTCGTCAGTTTTCCCTCTTCCTTCATATATTTTCCGCAGATATACAGAATCAGGTCTCCATCAATGATGCGGCCCGTCTCATCAACTGCAATACATCGGTCTGCATCGCCGTCAAATGCAAATCCCACATCAAGCCCTTTGTCCAAGACAAACTGCTGAAGCACCTCAATGTGTGTGGAGCCGCAGCCGCGGTTGATATTCGTGCCGTCCGGCTCATTGTGAATCACATATGTCTTTGCGCCCAGGGCGTCGAAAACACTCTTCGCAATCGCTGAAGCGCTTCCGTTTGAGCAGTCCAGGCCCACCTTTTTGTTTTTGAAGGAACGCGTTGCCATGGAAATCAGATGGCCGATATAACGGTTCCGGCCAGCCACATAATCGACCGTACGGCCGATCTTCTCTCCGGTCGCCAGCGGAAGTTCTCCCATCTCGCCATCAATATACGCCTCGATCTTTTCTTCCACCTCAGCCTCAATCTTTTTCCCGCTGCCGCTGATGATTTTGATGCCATTATCATAGTATGGGTTGTGGCTTGCAGAAATCATGATTCCGCAGTCAAAATCCTCCGTCCGCACCACAAAGGATACGCTTGGCGTTGTCGTCACATGGAGCAGGAACGCATCTGCCCCGGAAGCCGTCAGCCCTGCGGCCAGCGCGTACTCAAACATGTAGCTCGACCGTCTCGTATCTTTGCCGATCACGATACGTGCCTTGTAATCCTGCCCATAATACCAGCCAAGAAAACGCCCCACTTTAAACGCATGCTCTACTGTCAGCTTTTTATTCGCTTCCCCGCGAAAACCATCCGTACCAAAATATTTACCCATAAAAAAGTCTCCTGTTCTTTTTTAATCTCCCCTTACTATACACGCTGTCATCTCAAACGTCAATCCTGTTTTCCCCGGACAGGTACATCTGTCCTGCCCTCTTCCTGCGATAACGCGAACTGGCTGTTGTATAACCTGGCGTACGCGCCGCCCCTTTTCAAAAGGCTTTCGTGATTTCCCTGCTCTACCACATTTCCGTCCTGCATCACAAGGATTACGTCTGCATTTTGTATCGTTGACAGCCTGTGCGCCACAATAAAACTTGTTCTGCCCTGCATCATATTCTGAAAGGCTTCCTGAATCCGCGATTCTGTGCGGATATCAATGGACGATGTAGCCTCATCGAGAATCAGCATCGGCGGCAGGCACAGCATCACACGCGCAATGCACAGAAGCTGTTTCTGCCCCTGTGAAAGGCTTCCTCCATTTTCACCAATTATTGTATCATATCCCTGCGGCAGTCTCAGAATAAAGCTGTGGGCATGCGCCCTTTTTGCAGCTTCTATGATTTCTTTCTCCTCTGCCTCCGGCCGCCCCATTGCAATGTTGTCGCGAACCGTTCCTCCGGACAGCCACGTTTCCTGCAGCACCATGCCAAAAGCGCTTCTCAGATCGGAACGTCTCACCTCCCGGATATCAATCCCTTCAATTTTTATTGCACCGCTGTTCACATCATAGAAACGCATCAGAAGATTAATCAGCGTTGTTTTCCCGCATCCGGTGGGGCCCACAATCGCGATACGCTGCCCTGCCTTTACCCTCAGATTAAAATCCTGAATCAGCTTTTTTTCCGGAACATAGGAAAAATTCACATGCTCCAGAGACATATTGCCCGGATGAGCCGGCAGCTGTTTTGCCGGTTCCGCATCCGGCGTCCGGGCCGGCGCTTCCAGAAGCTCAAATACTCTGCCCGCGCAGGCCAGTGCGTTCTGAAGCTCTGTCACCACGCCTGATATCTCATTAAACGGCTTTGTATACTGATTTGCATATGACAAAAACGCAGAAAGCTGGCCCACGCTCATCACGCCGCGTACCACGCAAAGCGCTCCGGTCAGCCCAACACCAGTGTAGACAAGACTGTTGACAAAACGCGTAACCGGATTAGTGATGGATGAAAAAAAGACTGCCCGCAGGGAACAGCTGCGCAGCCGCTCATTTATCTCATCAAATCTGCCCTGTATTTTTTCTTCCTGCCCGTATGCCTGCACCATCTTCTGATTCGCAACCATCTCATCAACGAGCGCTGTCTGCTCTCCTCTCACCTCAGACTGCAGCCGGAACATAGCATATGTTTTCTTCGCAATAAACCTTGCTGCCAGCAAAGAAACCGGAGTCAGAAGAACAACCACCAGCGTAATCCCAGCATTCGTAACCAGCATAAATACCAAAGTTCCCAGAATGGTCGCAGCGCCCGTAAAAAACTGCGTAAATCCCATCAGAAGGCCATCCGAAAACTGGTCCACATCCGCAATCACGCGGCTGACCAGATCTCCGGAGGAATGCGCATCCAGGTAAGAAACCGGCAAAACCTCAATCTTCTCAAATGCCTGCTCCCGCACCTCACTGGATACAAGGCAGACAATCCGGTTATTTGCCGCATTCATAATCCACTGCGCTCCTGCTGTAATCAGTACAATAAAAAGCATCACTTTCATGATACGGGCAATTTCCTCAAACTGCACTGCTCCGGGCCCGACAATCTCATCAATGACCCGGCCAGTCAGAACCGGCACGTAAAGCGTGAGCACAACGGAAAGCACTGCCATCAGAAGTGACAGAAATACAAGCCCGCCATGCGGACGGAGCAACCTCAGAACCTTTTTCATGACCGCACCTCCCTGCCTGCAGCTTTCCGCTTTTCTTCCGGAAACTGGAATTCATATATCTCCCGATAAATGCTGCAGGTCTCCAGCAGTTCCTCATGCGTACCGACTCCGGCCAGCACTCCATCATCCAGCACGAGAATCTTATCCGCATGCTGAATCGAGGACGTCCGCTGCGAAACAATAAAAACCGTCATATCTCCAGGCAGCCCGGCAATTGCCTTTCGCAGCCTTGCATCTGTTGCAAAATCAAGCGCAGAAGCGCTGTCATCCAGAATCAGAATCTCCGGCCTGCGTACCAGCGCCCGGGCAATCGAGAGCCTCTGTCTCTGCCCGCCGGAGAAATTGCGGCCCTCCTGGCCTGCATATGCATCCAGCCCTTCCTTTGCTCCAAATACCACATCTTCTGCCTGTGCTGTCCGAATTGCTTCCCTCAGGTCTCCATCTGATGCCGCCTCATTCCCCCACAGCAGATTTTCCCGGATGGTTCCCTGAAACAGCACTGCCTTCTGCATGACAATCCCTACTTTTCTGCGGAGCTCAGCCAGCGGATAATCACGCACATCCATTCCGTTTACTTTCACGCAGCCCCCGCTTACGTCATAAAAACGCGGAATCAAACTGACCAGAGAAGTCTTGCCGGAACCTGTTCCGCCAATGATACCGATTGTCTCTCCACGTTCCGCCGTAAAACTGATTCCGGAAAGAACATCGGCTCCTGCCTCTTGATAGCCAAAACGGACATCCTCAAATACAACTGCCGGAACTTCTGACATCAATTTTCCTGCATCAATCTCATACTGCGCGTCCAGGTGTACTTTTTCTTCCATCCCCGGCTGTACTTCCATTACAGCCTCAATCCGGTTGCCGCACGCAATTGCCTTTGTTACCGTGATAATCAGATTTGCCAGCTTAACGAGCTCTGTCAGAATCTGCGACATATAATTGACAAGCGCCACAACGCTGCCCTGGAGCAGAAATCCGCCGTCTACACGGTTTGCGCCAACATACAGCAGAACGATCAGCGCCACGTTGATCGCCACATATGTCATAGGATTCAGCAGTCCCGAAATCTTTCCCGATAATAGCTGAATCCTTACAAGTGCTGCATTGCTGTCCCCAAAGATCCGGCACTCCTCCTTCTCCCTGCAAAAAGCCCGTATCACGCGGACCCCCTGCAGGTTTTCCCGCGTCACCCGCACTACCCGGTCCAGTCTCTCCTGCACCTTTTTATAAACCGGAATGGTGGCCAGAATAATGCCAAACACAATCACGCACAGCACTGGTATCACCACCACAAAAATAAAAGCAGCTTTTACATCAACAGTAAAAGCCATAATCATGGCCCCGAATACAATGAACGGAGAACGCAGAAAAAGCCGCAGAAACAGGTTTACGCCGGACTGCACCTGATTCATATCACTCGTCATCCTCGTAATCAGCGTCGATGTTCCGACCTGGTCCATGGAGGAAAAAGAAAGGCTCTGAATATGGGCAAACAGCTCATGGCGCAGCTTTGCCGTGAACCCGACAGCTGCCTTTGCTGAGAAATACTGCGCTGTCACCGAACAGATCAACCCGGTCAGTCCAAGACCTGCCATCAAAAGACACATATTCACAATATAGCCTATATCGCTGTTTTTAATCCCCACATCAATAATCGCAGCCATCACCAGGGGAACAAAGAGCTCAAGCAGTGCCTCCAAAAGCTTGAATGCAGGCGCCAAAAAGGCTTCTTTTTTATAGTTTTTCATATATTTTAACAGCTTCCACATAACCATTACCGCCTTCTCCTAATTTTAACATCCAACCCTGCCTTATACCAAACTCCCCAAGCAGATTTGTTTTCATAATCTTATGCGCACGCTCCCGGTTCCCATACGCGCCAATCGCCTGCATAAGCTAACCACTACTGTTTATTTTTGCCGCAAATGGATAATCAATACTCTCAAATGCATCAAAACTCCTTGTCCGTACCTTACTCCCCTTATAATATTGCTTTTCGGATGATTCCAGCGTATAATAGGGACGTCCGGCACCTGCCTTGTAAGCTATGTCGGATTTGTTTTGGAACACCTGTGAGATTTGCCTGCGGCAATGATAAAAAGAAAGTATTAGGTACACTGATATGATGGATAAAACAAAAACGCTTGATCTGACTTCCGGCCCGATTTTATCGACGCTTTCCAGGCTTGCCCTGCCGATTATGGCGTCGTCTTTTCTCGGCACTGCCTACAACATCACAGATATGGCCTGGATTGGTATGCTCGGTTCCAAAGCGGTCGCAGGAGTCGGCGTGGGCGGTATGTTTCTCTGGCTCTCCCAGGGGCTCGTCACACTGGCACGTATGGGAGGGCAGGTAAATGCCGCACAGTGCTGCGGCCGTCACCAAACAAAAGAAGCCGGTCTTTATGCATCTGCTGCCCTGAAGCTTACCGTATTGTTCGGCCTGCTTTTTGGTGGTATCTGCCTTATTTTTATTCACCCGCTTCTGTCTTTCTTTCATCTGAATGATGCTGAAACATACGAAGCAGCCCGCATTTACATGGTCATCACCTGCGGACTGATTCTTTTTTCTTATTTGAATTATACACTGACCGGTCTCTACACCGCCCAGGGTGATTCCAAAACCCCGTTCAAGGCAAACCTTGTCGGTCTTGTATTAAACATGATTCTTGACCCCCTGCTCATCCTCGGGGTTGGCCTGTTTCCACGCATGGAAGTGAGCGGTGCAGCAATTGCGACAGTAAGTGCACAGATCCTTGTGTTCCTTGTCCTTCTTTTAGAAATGAACCGCGACCGGACTGACCGCAACATTTTCCAAAACATAGCGCTGTTTTCCCGCATCCCTGCCAATTATTACCGGTCAATTGCGAAAATCGGTATTCCTTCCGCGCTTCAGGGCTCTGTCTACTGTATGATTTCCATGGTACTCACACGCATGGTTTCCGCTTTCGGCCCCGGAGCAATCGCCACGCAGCGTGTTGGCGGACAGATTGAATCCCTTTGCTGGAACACCGCAGACGGCTTTGCCGCTGCGCTGAATGCGTTTACTGCCCAGAACTTCGGCGCCGGAAAAGCAGAACGCATCCGAAAAGGATACCATATCTCTTTTCGTATTCTGGCACTCTGGGGTGCATTCATTTCCGCACTTTTTATCCTCCTGCCTGAGCCAATCTCCCGCCTGTTCTTCTATGAGCCGGAAGTCATTGAGATTGCAGCCGGATACCTTATTATCATTGGTTTCAGTGAAGCCTTTATGAGTGTTGAACTGATGACAATCGGCGCACTGTCCGGCCTGGGCAGAACAACGCTGTGCAGTGTTATCAGCATTACACTGACCGCCTCGCGCATTCCGCTCGCACTGCTCCTTTCCCAGACTGGTCTGGGGCTGTCAGGAATCTGGTGGGCGCTGACCGTATCCTCCATTGTAAAGGGCATTATATTCTATCTTACCTTTCAGAAAATACAGCAGAAACTCTGATTTTTCATCCGGCAGACCAGGAACTGCAAACGTTCCGGTTCTGCCGGTTTTACAGTTCCCAACTCGCACCATTGCCGGGTATTTTATGAAACTGTGTATGCGCCGGCAGCGGATATTCCGAGGCGTACCGGTCCATTACGGAAAAATCATCCCAGAAATGCATCGGAAATACGTGCCGTACGTCCGCATGCTCCAAAAGATACTTCATTCCAAGGCCATATGTCCCGTCCAGCCTTGCATCCAGCGGCACAAAAGCAAGATCGAGTGCCAGCCCCTCAAGATATTCCATTTCCTTCTTAAAATTCCCTGTCATCTGTTGGTTCGCTGCATCCGTCTCCTCTGCCCAAAGCCACCAGTGCAGATCTCCTGCGTGATAGACAGCTTTTCCCCTGTAATGAATCAAAAACGCACACCCGCAATCTGTGGAGCGAAGCGTAAAAACCTTCACCATTTCTCCTGTTCCATCTGAAAACTCTGCTTCCGTATGGCCTGCCAGAAAGTGAATTTCCGGAATCGGGACGAACCTGCCCGCCCCTGTTTCACCGCATACCTGAGCAATTTCTTCTGAGGTCAGATGCACTCCTCCCCATTTCCGGTCAAGCTTCCGGCACGCAGGCCGAATCTGGCTGGAAAAAATATAAGTTACCTTCGGATATTGCCCGTAAAGTGCAAAAACAGCCGGATTAAAATGGTCACTGTGACTGTGGCTGCAAAAAACAAAAATTGGCCTGCTCCCGTCCAGCCGTGGGATTGTGCCCTGATAATAATCAAAAATCCAATAACAATGTTCCCATTCGACCAGGAAACCACTGTGTTTCAAATAAGTTATTTTCATAATTCCCTCATTACTTCTGACCAGTGCTGTTACACTAGAGCGTGTTTAAAAATTGCTTTCTGCCAGATGTATGACCCACTTAGTGGGAGATTTGTGCCAAAAG
>CAOJHI010000004.1 GCA_948436005.1 uncultured Lachnospiraceae bacterium | reverse complement strand
TGGATTTACTAAGCATTTTTGTTTATTCGAACTCTATCGTCGCCGGCGGCTTCGGACTCATATCATAGCAAACGCGATTTACATTTTCCACCTCTGCCAGAATCCTGTCTGTAATCTTCTGCAGCACATCCCAGTCAACCCGCTCAATTGTAGCGCTCATCGCATCAATTGTATTAATCGCACGAATGATAACCATATACTCAAAACATCTTGCATGGTTCTTCATGCCAACTGATTTGAAATCCGGTACCACTGTAAAGTACTGCCATACCTTTTTGTCCAGGCCTGCTTTTTCGAACTCTTCGCGCAGAATTGCATCTGATTCGCGGACAGCGGCAAGACGATCGCGTGTGATCGCTCCGAGACAGCGCACACCAAGCCCCGGGCCCGGGAACGGCTGGCGGTAGACCATGGAAGCCGGGAGGCCCAATTCGATTCCGCAGGCGCGTACTTCATCTTTGAAAAGCTGTTTGAGGGGCTCAACCAGCTCAAACTTCAGATCCTCCGGAAGGCCTCCTACGTTGTGGTGAGATTTTACCATTTTCGCAGTTTTGGTGCCGCTTTCGATGATATCCGGGTAAATGGTTCCCTGTCCGAGGAAATCAATTCCTTCCAGTTTTCTGGCTTCTTCCTCAAATACGCGGATAAATTCGCTGCCGATAATCTTACGCTTCTGTTCCGGATCTGCCACATTTTCAAGCTTTCCAAGGAAACGCTCTGTCGCATCGACATAGATCAGATTTGCATGAAGCTGATTGCGGAATACTTCAACAACGCTTTCTGACTCGTTCTTGCGCATCAGACCATGATTCACGTGAACGCATGTCAGCTGCTGACCGATGGCCTTAATCAAAAGAGCCGCCACAACAGAAGAGTCCACTCCGCCGGACAGAGCCAGCAAAACCTTACGGTCGCCTACCTGGCGGCGCACCAGTTCCACCTGATCTTCAATAAAATTTTTCATGTTCCAGTTCGGCTCTGCTTTGCATGTATCAAAAACAAATGCCTTTAATTCTGTCTCTTCAGGAAGCTCCTGGTACTGTTTCTCGCACTGCGACTGCGGATAATCGATAGAAATTACCGGATAACCACACTGATAAAGCTCCGGACGTACTTCAACTTCAGCTCCATCCACAACACGGTTCTCTCCGCCGTTTAAAATCACACCCTTCACATTGTCAAGAGCCTGAAGTTCCTGTACCGTAATGTCATGAGGGTGAATCTCACTGTAAACACCGAGCGCCCGAATCTGACGGGCCAGCACAGTATTCTCTGTACTTCCAAGATCCAGAATTACAATCATATCCTGTTTCATGTTTCTTTCTCCTTCCTTGGTACTGCGTTCCCCTGCGGTGTACGCCTGTCCTGATTTGTTTATCCTATCATAAAAACGCACTGTTTTACAAGTGAAATCCGCGTAATTCTCCATACCCACAGGAATTTTCTGCTCCTCCCCGCGGTTTTACTTTTTCCCGGCAATTAAATCGTAACTTTCCCCGATCATGGTCTGGATTGTTGCATCCGGAATACTGCCGTCCAGAATTACGGTATTCCAATGCTCCTTGTTCTGATGGTATCCTGGTATGACGGATTCAAACGCATTTCGCCAAAAATCTCTCCACTCCGTCCGTACTTTGAGATTGATCCGCATCTGCCCTGCATATTCGTACGTCCATAGAAAAGCCTTTTTATTCTTTTTATAACGGACCAGTACCCAATTTGGATCATGAAACGGTGCATCAGTATACGTATCTGGAAAGGACAGGCCATATTGAAGCGCTTCTTCTCTTGTCTGCATTTCCTTTTTCCTCCTTTTCCTTTTTCTCAGCCCGATGCTCCTACGACAGCACCTCCACCCATAATATTTCCGTTCCGGTCAAGGATTCGGCCTTTTGCATCCACACTTCCACCTTCCGGTACCTGCCACTCGCCCTTCTCATTAAACGTATTTCCCATCTGGTCTACAATATTTCCGTTTTTATCTCTGCGGGAACCCTTCGGTGGAATAAACCCTTCACCAGTATGGTTTTCATCCTCCATCTCTACATTTGTCTGCTGAATGCCATTTCCGGCTTTATCCCACAGAAGGACTGACTGACTCTCCAGTTCCATAGTCTGCTGTGCTCCAACCTCCGGATTCTCATAATCAAACTGAAAATCAACATACATTCCCGGCAAATAATATACTTTCTCAATTCCGCTCACCCTGTTTTCAGATGATTCTGTGCCTTCTCCCAGTTCCAATTGATCGCCGTAATCAACAATCAGCGTATTTTCCGGCTTTGATGGATATCTTTTTTTAATTTCCTCAGTTTCCATCATATACCAAAACTGAACCTTCTGATCAGGCGAAACGATTGCTCCCAGTCTCCCGTAATAAGTTTTCGACGCATACAGCCGGTCGTCCTTCATGACAAGCCCGCTTTCTTCAAAAGGAATATACGTCTGCTTTTCCGCATAAAAATAATATCCAACGCGCACTGCTGCCAGCACACAGACAACTGCCAGACATACTGCCAGTATTCTTTTTACCAAGATAGATCGGCGCACACCCTGAAAGGCTGCTTTTGCTTCCTGCTCTATTTGACTTTTATGCTTCGGATCTGCATGATCCTGTTGTTCTGTCTGTAACTCTTCTAATACATTTTGGCAGGAATCACAGGCTTCCAGATGGTTCTCCACCAAATGACGGCTGTCCCTGCTCAGAATATCATCCACATAAAGCGGCAGCAAATCCTGAATCACATCACATGTGATCTTCATCTTCCATCTCCTCCCTAATCTTTCTTTTGGCCCGCAAATAGGTCATTTTTGCCCAACTCTCACTTTTCCCAAACAGGCTGCTGATTTCCCGAAAAGACAATTCCCCGAACGTCCGGAGAGAAAATACTTCTTTGTAAGGCTCATTCAGGTTGTGGAGAATCCGGTGAAGCCTGTACACTGTCTCTTTCTTTTCAAAATCCAGCTCCAGACTCTGCCCGGCCGGCATTTCTCCTTGCTCTGCAATTGGAGAAAACCGCCTGTTTCTTCTCAAATAATCATAATATGCGTTCTTTCCGATCTGACACAGCCATACCCTGATCTCGCACTGCCCGCGAAAATCATCAATCTTCTACAATGCCTTAAAAAATGTTTCCTGTGTCAGCTCCTCCGCAATATGTTTATCCCGGGAAACGGAAAACAGGTATTTGTATACAGCTGTAAAATATCGATCATACAATTCCTCCATATCCATTTCCGCTCCTCCTCACCTCCTTCTGCCTATAAGACGCAGAAGTTTCCCGTTCGTCACAAAATTATCCGATATTTTTTATTAAAGCCATGTTCTATCTTATCAGAAAACCTCTGCCTTTCACAATACCTTATCATTCTCTGTTACAGTAAAAGAAAAAGACCACACCTCGTGCAGTCCTTTCCAAATCAAATGTGTTTTTCCTGTTACTGTGCCGTCCGGCTCCAAAGTCTTTTTTTCAACTTTTTCCATTTTACCAGCAACCCGCTCGTCTCCAGCATGCCAACCAGCATCATCCCAAGTGGGAAGCCAAGTGCACAGCCGGCGATCAGCTCCTCTACTTTTCCCGCATCTGCGATTCCCATCTGCTCCATTACAATGTACACAATCAGCAAAACAAAACCAACTGCGAACAATACGCACATCCGCCCTGCATACTTTCTTTTTTCATTTGCACTGTAATCTGCAACTTTTAATACGGTGTCTTCTAATTCTTTATTCATTTTCCCGCTTTTCCTTTCTCCATCTAAAATTTCCCGAAGCTCTACTTCATAGTAGTCTGCAATCAAAATAAGGACATCCAAATCCGGCATGTTGGAACCTGTTTCCCATCTGGAAACGGTTCTGCCTGACACACCCATGATTTCCGCAAATTGTTCCTGCGTAATCCCTTTCTCCTTTCGCAGCTCTTTTAGAAAACCTCCAATTGCTTTCTGATCCAATGACCGGTCCCTCCTTTCGAAATCAGGATAGTACGTTCCTCATATAAAAAACACGACACAAAGCGGGAATTGCCGTATTTTTGGGCACCAGACATGTCATGTCCGGTAAAAAACTCTAATAGAACACCTGAATTTCTGAAATTATTCTCTTATCAGGTTCTCAATTACCTCGAATGCCTCCGCTCCATTGACATAAATAATCTCCGTATCTCCATTTGCAGATTCCACTTTAAGTTCATACTCAAATATGTCTATTTCCACTATACGCCTATGCTGCCTGTTTTACAAGATTTACAACATTATTATTATCCCAATGCTGCTATTCATCATAATTCCCCGTTCCAATTGTGGTTCCAATCCTGCCATTGATCACAATTCCCCATTCAGATAATGATTCCAATTCCCGCATACTATACTTTTCACAGTCGAAAAAAGCTCCCGGAAAATTTCCCGGAAGCCTTCCTTTTACTACATCCCATTTTTAATGTTCCGATATCTGCCGCCACGCAATCCTTCCCCAAATGCCAGGATAAGGCTGTTTTTACGAAAGTTCCATTGCCGCGTACAGTCCTGTTTTTGATGTATGATAAATGGTCCCCACTTTCTTGCTGTCTCCTACGTAAATGACATCCCGCGCTGTCCCTTCAAAAGCCTGCAGCATTTCTTTATCTGGCCGAAGCCCTGTCGCAAAAATAATATGATCTGCTTTTACAGTTCGGACTATTCCGTCCTGTTCCCGTATCTTTACTCCTTCCGGAACTACTTCCAGGCACACTGCATTCAAATGTACCTGTACATTCTCATTTTCCGGAATTCCAAGCGGTGTACAGCTTTCCATATCCAGCCTGTGTTTCAGATAAAACAGAGTAAAATCTCTCTGATCCGGATAATCCTCTTTGTCGGCTTTCATCAGTTCATCCGCCATCTCAATCAATTCCACTTTTTTGCCAAGCATCTGCAGATGAATCGCAGCCTCACAGCCAACCGCCCCGCCGCCAATAATTGCAATGTGCCCGCCAAGGCTCTCCTCCCTGCCGAACAGCTCTGAGCTGTGCATCACGTTTTCCTGCGCAATGCCCGGCACCGGCGGCAGGAAATCCTTTGCTCCCATAGCAAGAATCAACGCATCCGGCTTTTCTTTCACTACCATCTGAGGAGTCACCAAAGTATTCAGCCGTATCTCAATGTGCTCTGCCTTCTCTACCTGACGAATCAGATAATTCCGATATAAAACGAGATCGTGCTTGAATGGTACGTGATCTGCAAAATGGAGCCGTCCGCCAAGCTGACCACCGGCTTCACAGAGAATTACCTCGTGTCCTCTTTTTGCCAGCTCATTTGCTGCCTGTATCCCGGCAGGACCTCCGCCGGCCACAAGCACCCGTTTCTTTTTAAAGGCCATTTCGCTGGAAGGAAGCACCTGGTACAGAACTCTCCTCGGATTCACGGAGCATGCTGTCTCGCCTGCCAGATTCACACTTTCATTCAGGCAGCGCAGGCAGCGGATGCATGGCCTTATATCCTCTGCCTGCCCCTCCTTTGCCTTCCGTGCCCAGTTGTTGTCTGCAATAAAAGAACGTGCCATTGCAACCAGATCACAGCTGCCATTTTGAATCAATTCATCTGCCATTGCGGGATCTGTAATGGCCCCGATTGCTTCTACCTTTATTTCCGGAACCCGCTTTTTCACTTCTCTTGCCAGATACGCATTCACTCCATGTTTCGTAAACTGACTCGGGAACAGGAAATTACTTGCTTCCAGATTATCCACCTTTCCGGCAGAACAGTGCACAATATCCGCATATTTGGACATCATACGGATCACCTGCTCCGTCTCATCCATTGTCGCGCCGCCCTCCACGAGCTCTGCGGCAGAATAGCGGACAGAAAGCAGCATGTCATTTCCAATCCTGTCACGGATAGCATGCAGCACCATAAGCGGAAAACGTGCTCTGTTTTCAGCAGTCCCCCCAAACTCATCTTCTCTTTTATTGATATGCGGCGATAAAAACTGTCCCAGCAGCCAGTTATGCGCTGCATGTACATTAATCATATCGAAACCGCCCTGCTTTGCCAGATATGCGGCATTCCCAAAATATTCTGCGACGCGCTCCATCTCATTGCGGTCCATTTTGACGATCACTCTGCCGTCCGGCATCACGCCGTCCATGGGGCCAATCACTTTGTTTCCCTCAATCGGATGGCTCATGTGGCCGCCGTGATTCAGTTCAAAGCTGGCCAGGGCTCCATAAGACTGTACATTGTTGCTCATCAGATGAAAGGTCTGCAGCTGATGGTTATGTAATTCACCCGCGAAAAAATTGAAAGCATACTTCAAGGCGCCCAGCTGATAGCGCGGATCTACGCCGTAATGCCCGGTGTTTACAACCGCTGCGCCGCCTCTGGCAAGCATCCCCATATACTGCGCCGCATAAACAGAAGCATTATCGTATCCGCCATTCCCGGCAATCACCGGATGCGGACACGCCTGTGCGGACGCTACCACACGGTTGCGCAACCTTTTTCCCCGAATCTCAATCGGGCTGAATAAATTTGGATAGTACAACTGCCCCATCGTATAGCCTCCACATTTTTATTCTTCCGTAACTCCTGCCAGTTCAACAGCCTCGTTTACGTACTGTTCAATCAGTCCCTTTTCTGCCATTTCATCCAGCTGTTCATTGACATATGCCACAAAATCCTCATGTCCTTTTCCGATTGCCGCTGCGAATCCTCCGTCATTGTTCGGCAGGCCGATATCAGAAAGCGCCAGATCATCGTTTGCAGCAACATACGGACTTCCGGAAAGCGTATTGCTGAATATGCCATCAATCTTTCCTGATTTCAGCTCCATAATCAGATCCTGCGTTTTTACCAAACCAATTACATTTTCTGCGCCCACAGTTTCTACTGCCAGATCATAAGGAATGGAACCTGTCTGCGCTCCTACCTGATGTCCCTGAATTGCATCAATTGAATTAAGAGTATCCGCGTCCTCTGCACGCACAATCAAAAGCTGGTCATTTGCCCAGAAAATATCAGAAAAATCTGCGGATTTCTGTCTCTCCTCCGTTGGGGTCATTCCTGCCATAACAAGATCAAAATCCCCCTGTCCAAGTCCGATCAGAAGACTGTCAAACGGCATATCTACCACTTCCATCTCAACCTCAAGACTGTCTGCAATGTACTGTGCGATTGCAATGTCAAATCCAACAATGGTATCCTCCCCGTCAATTTCTGTATGAAACTCATACGGCGGATAATCCGCAGATGTTCCAACCACCAGTTTGCCTGCTTCCTTAATCGCATCTAACGTCGGTGTTTCTTCCGCACATGCAAGCATAGATGTGCTTGCTGCCATCACTGCTGCCATTGTTACTGCTGCTGTTCTTTTTTTCATAATCTTTTCTCCTTTATTTTTTGCTATATTTCCAGCCAACTGCGGAATCCCCTTACCTGGTATCCCGCAATCGTCCATTACGATAATGAAAAAATACCTCTGACGAATATTTAAAACATATGCCTTTTAAACTGCATTAAATAACATGAATGACCTTTGCAAGAAAATCTCTTGTCCTCTCATGAACCGGATGTTCAAAGATATCCTCAGGCGTACCCTCCTCCAGAATTTTTCCATCGTCCATAAATACAACTCTGGAAGCAACCTTTCTGGCAAATCCCATTTCATGTGTGACCACCACCATGGTAATCCCTTCCTCAGCCAGATTTTTAATCACCTGCAAAACCTCACCTACCATCTCCGGATCAAGCGCTGATGTCGGCTCATCAAACAGCATCACATCCGGCTCCATTGCCAGAGCGCGGGCAATCGCGATACGCTGTTTCTGCCCTCCGGAAAGCTGGGACGGATAAGCGTCTGCTTTTTCAGCCAGTCCTACGCGTTTAAGAAGCGTCACAGCCTTTTCCCTTGCATCCTTTGGTGCAATCTTTTTCACCTTTTCCAGCGAAATTGTCACATTTTCCATAACCGAGAGATTATTGAACAGATTAAACTGCTGGAAAACCATCCCCACTTTCTGTCTGTGAAAATTTAAATTGTAACCCTTTTCTGTAATGTTCTTCCCCTCAAACACAATCGTCCCTGCTGTCGGTGTCTCAAGCAGGTTCAGGCAGCGGATGAACGTTGACTTTCCTGAGCCGGAAGGACCGATTACTACCATGACATCGCCCTTGTAAATTGTCTCGTCAATATTTTTCAGAACCTTCACATCTCCAAAATTTTTACACAGGCCTTCAATCTCAAATAATATTGCGTTCTTCTCTGTATTTTTTTCCATGTTCTTTTCCGTACTGTTTTCCATATCTGTCTGCTCTTTTCTATACGTGCTTGCTTCCGTTTTTCTGATTTCTTTTTACCCTTTTGCAAGAGCTTCTTTGCTTACTTCCTGCCCCTTTTATTTCCGCGTTTTCTCTGTATTTTCTTTTTCATCCGTTTCTTCTACAATTCCAGAAATTTATACTACCGCTCGCTTCTTTTCATCCTAACCTCAAAAATATTCAGCCCCTTGCCAAGGATAATATTCAAAGCCAGATAAATAATCGCGGAAATATAATAACAGGGAAGCGGATTATACGTGCTCGTAATCACAATCCCGTTATTGTACATCAAATCACTGATACCAAGATATTGAATAATCGAAGTCTCTTTCACCATTGTCACAAACTCATTGCCAATTGCCGGAAGAATATTTTTGACTGCCTGCGGAAGAACAATATACCGCATTGCCTGTGCTCCATTCATCCCACAAGACCTGGCCGCCTCTGTCTGCCCGATATCAACTGCCTGAATACCGGAACGAATCACCTCCGCTATGTACGCTGCTGAGTTCATGGATAACGCAAGAATACACGGAATCACACGGTCCAGCGCAACACCAAATATTTTCCCGTTCGGATAACTGATAAAATTCAACTGGTAGTAAACAATATACAGCTGAACAAGCATAGGAGTTCCACGAATCACAGTAATATACAACCTGCTGAATCCCTTCAGCAACTTTATCTTTGACAGACGCATCAGCGCAATCGCGCACCCCAATACAGTTCCTAAAATGACTGTTACAATCGCCACAAGAATTGTGGTTCTGGTTCCTCTTAAAAAGTAATCATAATACTGTGTAAAAATCTCAAGAATGTCCATGATACTTCCTTTCTGATTCACCATATTTATGTTATAATAAATATGATTTCATTTATTGAACGTGTTCAACTTCTTTTCTTTTATACTATACGTTCAACTCAATCCAATGTCAACCGAAATTTGCATTTTTTCGCCTATTTTATACATTTTTATGCATAAATATTTATATAAGGATACAAAAGCCATGAATATTCAATTATCTTCCAAAGGAAAAATTATTAAAGCAGCATTTACAGAATTCTCCCGCTTCGGTTATACAGCCTGCGGTGTCCGCCAGATTGCAGCCACAGCCGGAACAAGCCTCGGCCTTGTCAATCATCATTTTAAAAGCAAAAAAAGACTGGGCTGCACGATCATCTCATTGTTCTGGGATTATCTGGATGAACAGATTGCGCCCCATGTCGATATCAATGACAACCCACTCTTATTCGATGCAATCGCCAACCGCGCACAGAATCAGTTTTACTTAAACGGCTCTTTCCGCCAGTTCTACCTTGATTCTCTGCGGGATGGGATTTATTATGATGCATTTTTCTACACGGAAAGTAAACTTCTTCCCTTTATGAAAAAGAAGTACGTTTTTCCCGATGATACGGACCTGATTCTGCTTTACAACCGGATCGTCCCATATACGATTGAACAGACATTGGTACTCAGAAAAGAAAAAGGAGACTTTCCCTCTGTCTCCTACAATGACCTTCCGTTCTTTATCACCCGTTCCGCCCTGGAACGTTTTGTTCCGGCGGAGGATATCATTGCTGCAGACCAGGAAGCCCGTCAAATCGTGCCGTTTATCTTAAATAATTTAGCGGAAATTCCTTCAGATGAATTTATCTTCCGAAAATGCTGTGAAGGGGCGGGAGAATGAATCTTTATTGGTGTTACATCCAGAAACATATCGTCCGTATACCAAACACTCCTACCTCTTTGTTAACACTTTGTCTGGGAAATTAATTTTGTTTTGTGTGCTGATTTTTCTGTGTTGTAGAAAATCTTTTGCTAAATATACTCCACACTGCTGTCGTGGTTTCGCTTTTGCTGTAAAACATTTCACGAACAAATAGTTTTTGTTGGCCTGCATGAATCCTCTCTGATCAGTAACATAGGTTTTCCTTTTGTTTGCTTTATCATGGGCATAAAAAACTACCCCCGATTTCTCGAAGATTGCGAAATATACATCGAAATAGGAAGTATTTTTTGACGTTGCTGGAAAAAGGCAGGGACAGAGGCCATCTCCGGCTGAAAATCCCAGAATTGCATCCATTTCTTTCTGATGGTATTACCATTCATAGACAGAAGAAACCGCATGGTGTCTCCAAAAGATATTTTTCGGTTTCTGGAAAAATCAATGCCAGGTCTTTTTACAAACAGGTGAGCCGTAAATTTCTTGAAATTTGTCAAGTGTTTTTTTATTTTATTACAAAAAAAGAGCGAGCGTTCCTGTTACGGAATACCCACTCTTAAATGTTTCCTTATCTTATTGACATTGATTTCCCGACTGCCCCTTTGTTATCAGGCACATTTAGTTTTTATTGTATCAACATACATTTGATTAATCTTCTACTTTTACCCAGCATCCGGTTTCCGCTGATTTTCTGACAGCATCGCAAACCCGTTCAACTCTGTAACCCACTGAGAATTTTGTAGATGGCTGTTTTCCCTCTGCAATTGCTTTAATAAATTCATACATCTCAATTGCCTTCAATTCTCCATAACCAATATTCATACCCGGGATATTCCATGTAACCTCTCCATGGAAATGAGCCGGTCCTGTGTAAATTGTCTTAAATCCTCTCCTGTCATCCGGATCATTTGCAAAGCAGACCTGGAGTTCATTTAATCTTTCATAGTTAAAGTAAAGACTTCCAAGCGTTCCATGAAGTTCTACTGTGATAAAATTATTGCGTCCCCAAGCATTTCTGGTCGCTTCAATACTTCCAACTGCTCCGTTCTTAAATTTAATAAGGAAACTGTCCTCATCATCCACGTCTACGGGCCTCTTTTCCGCATTCTCATTAATTTTCACCGTTCCAAGAAGGTCAACACCGCCTTCCTGTACTGGTCTCTCTGTAATATAAGTCTGCATCATACCTGTTACTTCATCAATATCGCCCGCAAGATACTGTGCAATGTCAATGACATGGGAAGCAATATCTCCCAGTGTTCCGGCACCGGCAATTTCCTTCTGGAATCTCCACGAAAGTGGGGACGATGGATCTGCGGACCAGCTCTGCAAATATGTACATCTTACATTAAGTATTTTACCAATTGATCCCTCATCGATAAATTTTTTCGCCAGATCAACTGCCGGTACTCTGCGGTACTGGTATGCATTCATGCTGATGATACCCTTTTTTGCTGCCTCTTCTGCTGCCTCGGCCATCGCCTTTGCGTCTTCCAGAGTTGAAGCAATAGGTTTCTCACACAATACATGCTTGCCTGCCTTTAAGGCTGCAATCGCAATCTCTGCATGTACATTATTTGGTGTACAAACGCTTACCACATCAATTTCCGGGTCGTTAATGATCTCATGCCAATCTGTACAGGATTTTTCAAATCCGAAGCGCTCTTTTGAATCTTCCGCAATTTCCGGCACAATATCACAGATTGTTTTCAAAACCGGCATTGCAGGTGCCGGCCAGAAAAATTTTGGCATATTAGAATATCCCACGACATGTGCTTTACCCATAAATCCTGCTCCAACTAATCCAATATTTAGTTTTTTCATTTTTTATTCTCCTTTTCCTAGTATAGCTTCATCGATTGCAAAAACATGTTCTATCTCTTATTCTTCTTCTGCACAATATTACTCATAGCCACTGCCAGTACAATTATGATACCCTTAACAATTGTCTGCTGCGCACTGCTCAAGTTCGCAAGAATCAGTGCATTATTAATCATTCCCATTAAAACCGATCCAAACAATGCTCCAATAACAGAGCCTGTTCCGCCTGCCATAGATGTTCCGCCCAAAACCACAGCAGCAATTACCGACATTTCATCTCCTTCTCCATAGGAATATCTCCCTGCCTGAAGACGCCCCGCATATAAAATCCCCGCAAATGCCGCAAATACTCCTGACATCATAAATACTGCAGTCTTTATCTTTGTTGTATTAACACCACTATACTGTGCAGCAGTTTCGTTTCCTCCTGTTGCCAGCGTATGACGGCCAAATGGTGTTTTATTGAAAACAATTATACCTGCAATGTAGAAAAATGCTGTCCACAAAATCAATACCGGTACACCAGCCACATTACCGATTCCAAAAACCTTGCAGAAGGTTTCATTTCTAATCGGTACCGCTGAAGTATCCGTGATCCACATGGCGCTTCCACGTACAATTTGCATCATTCCCATTGTTGCAAGAAACGCAGGCAGACCAAACTTCGTTACCAGTACACCATTAAAAAATCCAACAATACAGCCGAAACCAATCCCTACCAAAATGGCCAGAATAATAGAATTCGTACTCTGTAGAATCAGGGATACAAACATGGCTGTCATAGCCGCTATTGCTCCTACTGTTAGATCAATTTGACCAGCTGCCATCACAAAGGTTCCTGCTACTGCCATAATAGAGATCATCGCAGTCTGGCGTAAAATATTAATAATATTATTTTTATTTAAAAAACCCTTATCTCCCAGTACAATAGCAAACACAATAAATACTGATATAAAAATAAGGTAAACCATGTACTTATCCCACTGGATATTTTTCTTAACACTTTTGCTGGATCGCATGCTGTAACTCCTCCTCCGCTTTCAATTCTCTTCTGGAAAGGCTTCCGGTAATTCTGCCGTCATAAAGGACAATAATCCGGTCGCAAACAGCCATCAGTTCCGTCAGCTCTGAGGAAACAAACAGAACACCCTTTTTTTCATTCGCAAGTTTTCGAATTAAATCAATAATTTCTGCTTTTGCACCAATATCTACACCAGCAGTGGGCTCGTCCAGCATAATGATCTCCGGTTTCATATTTAACCATTTTGCCAAAACAACTTTTTGCTGGTTTCCTCCAGACAGAAGGTTGATCCGTTTATGAATATTATCTGTTATAATATTCAATTCCTTAACATTATTCTCCACCATCTCATTGGCTTGTTTCTCATCTACGAACAATTTTTTCCTACACAGTCTTGTTACCCTTGGAAGAATAGCATTTTCCTTTACCGTATGTATCAGCACAAGGCCCTGTTTTCTTCTGTCCTCCGGAATCAGTGCAAATCCCGCATTAATAGCATCCTTTGTATTATTCAGTGAAATTTTTTTCCCACTTAGTTTTACAACGCCGTCCAGCATCCGCCGCCTTCCAAAAAGCGTTTCCAGAATCTCTGTTCTTCCACTGCCCATCAGTCCGGCAAAACCCAAAATTTCTCCGGGTTTCAATGAAAAGGAAATATCTGCAATAGAATCATTTACTTTAAGATGTTCCACTGTCAAAAGATCCGGTGCTTGTTCATCATAATCTCGTTCTACCCAATCGAATTTCTTTCCCTCTTTATTTTTGAGCATGTGCATAATGATAGAATTAAGATCCATATTTTCTATCTGATCCGTATGTGCAATCAAGCCATCTCTCAATATTGTGATAGAGTCTGCAACTTTCAAAATCTCGTTCATTCTATGAGAGATATAAATCATCGAAACACCCTTTGATTTCAGTTCAGCAATCAGGCGAAACAGGTGTTCCGTTTCAGAATCCGAAAGTGATGCCGTCGGTTCATCTAAAACAAGAATTTTGGCCTCCTTGGCAATTGCTTTTGCAATTTCGACCATTTGGCTCATTCCCACACTCAATGTACCAACTATGGTATTCGGCTCAACATTAATACCAAGACTGGACAAAACTTCTTTTGACCTTCTATTCATATAAGCAGTGTCCCGAACACCGTTTTTAGTCACTTCGTCTCCAAGAAAAATATTTTCTGCCACTGTCATCGTCTGAATCAGAGAAAGTTCCTGAAAAATCATTGCAATTCCATAACGGTTAGCATCGTGAATGTTGTTAATGACTGCAGTTTTACCATCAATAAAAATTTCTCCGGCGTCTTTACTATAAACACCTGTCATAATTTTCATTAAAGTTGACTTTCCCGCCCCATTGCCACCAACAAGTGCATGTACCTCTCCTTTTTTTACAGCGAAATCTACACCTTTAAGTACAGGCACTGCGAATGATTTTTCAATCCTTCTCATCTCCAATGCGTAATCACTCATACTTCCACCTGTTCTTTCTGTTTACATTACGAGGAGACATTCGGGCAAGGTCTTGCCCCGCCCGATGCCTTCGTATTTTCTTATTCTGCCATTGCATCTTTAATTGCATCCGGCGCTTCTACATGATATACATCCTGATAAGCCTCTAACAGGTTGGCCTGTTCTACTCGTTTTGCCGGCACTGCAACGTAATCCGGTGTTTCCTTTCCAAGAAGTGCATATGCTGCCAGAGTCGCCTCTGCAACGCCCTGATCATACGGAAGCTGTGCGCCAAGGCCGATTACGTTTCCAGTAGCAATTTCTTTTGCAATGTTATTTCCAAGATCGATTGTGCTCAAAAGAATATCGTCACGTCCTGCTGCACGCAGAGCAGACAGTATACCTTCACAGGGAATATCCCAGTGTGCAAAAATCGCCTGAACCTCCGGGTGCTGAGTAATCATTGCATCTGCTACAACATCACAGCCATTTTCGTCCTGAAAGCCCATTTTGGATACAATCTCAATATTGGGATATTTTTCAGCCATTTCCTTTTCAAAAGCTTCCAGTCTCTGATTTGTAACAAAGAAATCTACATCATAGAAAATAATACCAATCTTTCCTTCTCCGTTCAGTGCCTCTCCAATAAGATCCGCAGCAATCATACCATTTCCATAATTGTCCGCTGAAACACAGCTGACATAATTCTCGCCAGCAGTAAAACCATTGGGAACATTATCCATGAACACAATCTTTGTGCCGGCCTCAGCAACACGACGGTAAGCATCTGCTGTAGATGTTGCATCTGTAGGAATGGACACCAGTATATCTGGATCCTTTGCCATAATTGTCTCCAGATCAGAAACCTGCTTTTCTGCTGAAAAGTCTGCGTCTGTAATAGCCGTCACTTCAATTCCAAACTTTTCAATTTTCTTTGATTCCAAGTGATTATTTGGGACTTAATTACGATCCCTCTCACTTCATTTGGCAAGGTATTGATTATATTCAACCCCTGTATGAATTCAGAGAGAAAATTTTCCATGTTCATTATAAAGATATTAAAATCTACCCAGAAAAACTAAAAGATGTGGGAATCATGGCCTATCCTCTGGAATACATGTCACCTAAGCTGCCCGGATTAGGTGATGTTGATTGGGGAAAATATGTTTCCGCTCTCACAGATATAGGCTACGACTCTTTTACTTGTATTGAAATCGAGGACAAAGCCTTCGAAGGAACAGAGAAAAAAATTCTTGATTCATTGAAACTTTCATATCGTTATATGCGTCAATTTATTATTTAGAGAGGTGAAATTTATGAAAAAAATGAATATTGGATTGATTGGTGCAGGTTTTATGGCCAAAGCTCATTCTATTGCTTATGCTGGCATGCCCATGTTTTTCTGGCCAGCTCCGGCCATTCCAGTAAAAAAAACAATTGTAGACATCAACGAGGAAATTGCCCGAGATTCTGCTGACAAGTTAGCTTTCAAAACGTACAGCACTGACTGGAGAGCAATCATTGAAGATCCCGAAATCGATATTGTAGATATCTGCACGCCGAACAACATTCATGCAGAAATTGCCATTGCAGCCGCAAAAGCAGGAAAACATATCATTTGCGAAAAGCCCTTAGCGCTCACTTCAACACAGGCAAGAGATATGTATCTGGCTGCCAAAGAAAATAAAGTAACCACCATGGTTGCTTTCAACTACCGCAAGACTCCTGCTGTACAGCTAGCAAAAAAATACATCACGGAAGGAGCCATAGGCCGTATTCTTGATTTCCACGGCACTTATCTGCAGGACTGGTCCGCGGATCCGAATTCACCATTATCCTGGCGCTTCCAGAAAAGCATTTGCGGCAGCGGCGCTCTCGGCGATATTGGCACACATGTGGTTGACATGTTGCGTTTTCTGGTCGGCGACTTTGATTCTGTCAATGCAAGAACTGCAACCTATATTCCAGAACGTCCAACTCAGTCAGGATTATCCGACAGTCTCGGAAACATTAAAAGCAGCAGTAATACTCCAAAGAAGCCTGTGGATGTGGATGATCAGTGTTGTTTTATGGTCCAATGCAAAAACGGGGCCTTCGGCACAATTGAAGCTACCAGAAATGCCTGGGGACGTAATAATTTTATCACCTTTGAAATTCACGGTACTGAAGGCACAATTTATTTCAACTACGAGCGCAGAGACGAACTCCAGGTTTGTTTTGCAAAGGACAATGATGATCGTCGTGGATTCCGCACTGTATACACTGGACCTTCTCATCCTTACGGCAGTTCTCTCTGGCCAATACCAGCATTAGGAATCGGTTATACCGAAACAAAAATTATAGAAACCTATGATTTCTTTAAAGCCATTATGGAAAACAGGCAGCCGGAACCAAACTTTAAAGATGGCTACGCAATTGAATTAATCTCCGACGCTGTATTAGAATCCGCCCAAACGCAACAATGGACAAAAATCAAAGAAATTTCTTAATGGTCAACAAAATGTTCCCTGCACATCAAATGTGCAGGGAACGCATTTTTATTACATCCTGATAGATACTTGTTATTTTTTTTCTGCTATATAATTTGGATTTTGCCGAAGTGCATTACAAAGCTCCATCGGAGGCTCTTCTTTAAAAATATTTCTCCATGTTTTCAGCAAGTTATCCACCCCTACGCGCACCGGTTCGAGGCCAATAAATGATGGAACTTTCTTTCCAAGAAGTGCATTTGCCGCCGCCAAAGCAATGGCCTCACCCTGTTCATAAGGACACTGGGCACTCAGCATTTTGACCATTCCTCCTTTTGCAAGGTTCATTGCTATCGAATAATCCAAATCTCCGGTAACCAAAGCAATATCCATACGATTCATTTCCGTCAGCGCTTTTATAACTTCAAGAGCAGGTCCATCCCACGAAACATAGAGAGCTTGTACCTCGGGATACCTCCTTACAAAATCCATTGTTTTTCTGCAAACTTCACTCTCCTGTAAAAAATTTATCTCTCCGCACATGTGAAGTCCCGGATACTCCTCCATTAATACCTGTTCAGCAGCGTCATCCCTTTGTTTCGTCGCAAAGAAATTCTGATCCCCATGACGAATAATCCCCAGTTGGTGCAATCCATTTTTTAACATGTATTCTCCAAGCCCCTGCCCCATATTACGTCCGTGGGAATATTCATTTACCGAAATGCAAGAAACGTAATCCTCCGCAGTAATCCCCTCCGGGATATTTGTGATCAGCACAAGCCGCGCATTGCTTTGCACAATTTTCTTAAAAGCCTGGGCTGTATCCCGGCTATCCACAGGAATTGCAACCACAATATCCGGTTCTAAAAAACCAATACTCTCCAGCTGCCTACATTGCAATGCAGCATCAAAATGAGCATCAGTAACAGCAATCAAAGAAATCCCCAGTTCGTCAAAAACCTTCTTAATCCCTTTTTCCTGCAGACGCATCCAGGCTTTCCCCATATAGTGAAAAGAAATAGCCGCCGTATAATGTTTTTGCCGGATCTTTTCTCTCTCTTCTTCAGAAAGAATAAGGGAATCTGCGTTCTCGGCTTTTTCTCCAAATGGCCCTCTACCTATTCCGCACGTGGAACCGCGTACATTCAATTGTGTGGACAACGTTTCCTCCTGATATCTTGCTTTCAAGCCTGCAGAATTTGCCTCCTCACCATTCTGAATATGCCCCAGCAGCGTTTTTACTGCCAATGATGCGAATTTTTCCGGCTGCTTATCAATACACGTAATCTCCGGTGTCATAAGCGAAGCCCATTCAAAATCATTCAAGCTCACAACCGATATATCCTTCGGAATCAAAATATTATGGGCATTCAAATATTTCAGCAAAGGCACAAGGGGCGTTGAATTTGCGACAATCACCGCTGTTGGAACCACCAATGCTGACATCATTTTTTCCAGTGCAGCAAACACTTCTTCTTCTGTATTCAACCGAGAAAACACCAGTTCTTCATTATAACAAATCTGATAATCTGCCAGCGCTTTTTTGTAACCTTCCAGCCGGTTTGTAATATAATCTTGCCAGTTACCCAAAAAAGCAATATGCTCATGACCATTTTTAATCAAATATCTAGCTGCCCGATACCCTCCCTCAAAAGTATCTGAACGCAATACGTCTGTCGCATAATCCGGTATACTTTTTCCAATCAAAACAACCGGTACGTGCAGTCCGTCAAAGAATGATGCACTCAAAATCCCGAACTCGTCCGGAAATGCAATCACACCTGAAAGCCCTTGCGCATCTATCAGCATATTTTTTATTATACTCAGACAAGATATTTCTTTATCATATCTTACTGCCAACAGCGTATATTCAAGTTCCGAAAATAATCTCTTTATATATTCTTCAATTTGCCTTTGAAATAAGCTTCTGCTCTCCGAAATCAAAAGCAACACATATTTTTGTTCCCCTTGCCTCTTCATTCCCTTTGCTTTTTTAGCTATAAAATTCGGCAGCTCATCAAGCTCCTGAATCGCTTTTTCTACCTTTTCTACCAATTCCGGACTAACATACCTTGTATGATTTACAGCATGAGAAACAGTAGATGTAGAAACTCCCGCTTTTTTCGCAATATCATTAATTGTTGCCATCTTCTGGGACCCTCCTCACACTTCTTCTTTCGTATTCAAACCTTTTCATTACTCTATCGCCCCATTATATCCGTTACCCAAAAAAGTGTCAACAAAATTTGCGCAACGCATAACAAATGCTGCTGTATGCAGTTTTTCACCACAAACAGCAGCAATTATCAAGGAATATCCTAGGCAATATCAGATTATTCTAGGAAGCTCCTCTTCTCTTTACGGGATAGGTGTGTACTTCGCCTGTAATACAATGGCCTCTGCATCTTCCGGCAGCAAAAATCCTTCTTCTGTCAGCTTGTCTGCCGATTCTTTCACCATTTTTACATAAGTCTGGCAGGGCTCAATTATTCCATACAGCTCCTGCAGTTTTCTCGTACTAAAGTCTTCCTGATAACCAAATGACCACGCATACGGCTCTCCATCCACTGCCGTTGCAACCTCGTAATAGGTAGCGGTGGGAACATCCAATGCAGGACATCTTACTCCACCCTTTACATTTCCATGTTCATCATAAACAAATGCTGAACCATCCTCTGTAACCTCAATCAGTTCTGCCTTAGGCGGTAAAACTCCATTGATCACCCATTCTTTAAAATTGTGATACATTGCTTTTTCCATGTACTCACGGTATATATGATTTACCTTCTTTTCTGCTCCGCCATACTGATAAGGCACCTGTGACGGCAGATCTCCAGTCTTCAAAATATCTTCTTCCAGTGGCTGATATCCCATAATGTACGACGGACCATGAGGTGCACCTGCGATCTCATAAATTCTGTAGCCTGCATCTACATCATCACAATCTTCTCTGCGCCATTCATAACTTCCCAGTCTAAAAACATCTCCCTGTGCGTCAATACGCATAAACGGAACATGTACCTCAGGCAGACCGCTTCTTGGATCCTCAACTCCCAACGGTGCCAAAGCCTGATTAATGGCAACTACTTTACCTGCTCCTGAAGCAGAAACAAAACCATCATATACTTTCTTTCCATCCTCCAGGAATGCATCCTCTGCAAAATTAGCTGCATATGTGTTGATGAAAAATCCAGTCTGAGACTCACCTGTTCCAAACACATAATCCACATCATACCCAGCCAAAGGACCATTCTCATCCCGAACAAGAGCACCCACCTGGCTGATCATATCCCATACAAGTCCATTTTCGTACAGCTTGGAAAGGTTTTCATCATATCCTTCCTCACCAGGCAGAAGACCAACGGTCTGTTCCTCCGGTGAAAGGGGATTAGCCATAGAAAGCTTACCATATCTTGCTTCATCAACTCTCTGAAGTGATGCAATTACATTTGGTTTAGCCGTCATAGCAACCCAGATATCTCCAGATGACATAACCTCATCCTGAACAACCGGCCACTGAACCTCTACATCCCAGCCTCGTGACGGATTGTTTAACTCCACCCAAACATTTCCGCTGAATGCCTCAGCATCCTGCGGCCTTCTTACCACAATTCTCGTAGTATACGGGGCATCGGCTGTTCTGATTTGCGGTTTCTCTGCATTTCCATCTTCACCCCAATCATACACATTAGAAGTTCCACTTACATAATACTCTTCCAAAACATAGCCATTAGCCTCAAGATCCGTACCACCTACGGTAAACGGATGGGATTCCTCTGTAATGGCAATGGGGCCTTCAAACTCCGGAACTGTTACAAATGCTTCCGCCTGTGCGCACACTGAGCCAACAGACATCGCAGACAGTGTTAAAATACCTGCACTCAATGTTAATAATGCTTTCTTCTTCATAAATCAACCTCCTTAATAATCAGCATAAATTTTCTTCCTTTTCGCGACGTTGGGAAAATTCCTAAAAATATTTGCGCAATATTTTATAATAATAATATCGCTTTTTTACATGTATGTCAATATTTTTTATTTTATCCAACTCATTTTATCTATTTTGTCTATATTACCGGCCCGGTTTTTGTGCAGTTTTACTTTCGCTTCAATTTTTGCCCTTATTTTTCCAAGAAAATTTTCCGAATCAGAAAAAATTTTTCCTGGAAACCCATAAAAAAAGCCTTGCCAAAGCAAAGCATCATCATTTTTTTCTATACTATTTTAAAAACGGCCCAGCTGAAGCTGTGCCGTTCCTTTCAAATCCCAATATTTATTTTACTAAATAATCCCATCACTCTGTTGCTTTTTCGGTCTCAGCTGTTTCTGCGGTCTCAGCTTCCTCCTCGAAGGGGATTACTGCACCGTCATAGGTCTCATTGATGCATTTCTTGATATCATCAGATTTCAACACATTTACCAAGGCAACGATACCTTCGTTCTCCTCATTGTCTTCCTTTGCAGCTATTACATTCACATAGGTTTTTGCAGCCTCAGAGTCGTTCTGCTCGTATGCCAGGGCATCCTTCGCCACAGAGAAGCCTGCTGCCAGGGCATGTTCCATCCGATAGCTCCTCCCTTCAAAGATCAGCAGGTGTCCGTGGTAGACGAGGCGGTCCATCATCGCTGCAGCCATCTGCTCATCCGTGAATATCTCTCCCCACTTTGAAAACTCCAGGTTTGTGGTCAGTATCAGGCTTTTGCTTTCATAACTATCGGATATGACCCGGAACAGCAGCTGGGAACCATCCTTATCCACAGGGACATACCCCATTCATCAAGGATCAGCAGGTCGATCGTGCGCAGTTCTTTCAGCAGCCTCTCTAGTGTGCCGTTCTTAGGGGCTTCTGCTCGTTTCAGGACAAGCCCGGTCACAAAAACTTCGTCTTATACCCAAGCATGCAGGCTTTTACCCCCACCGCCACTGCCATATGGGTCTTCCTGATTCCTACCGGCCCATAAAGTACCAGGTTCTTGGTCTCTCCGCCAAAGATCTGGCTGTAGCCGTCATTGCTGTAAAGGAAGGATACCGTCAGATATTTCTTTCTGCAGGTTTGCCCGGCCTCATAAAAATCTGCTTCGCCAAAATCAACCTGCGCAGGCCCCAAGCTCCAGGTTTGCCCTTTCTACCTGTTGCATCCGGCATTTTCAAGTGGCGCTGGACAACGCTGTAGCTTCCTGTGTAGCCATGTTCCTCTACCAGACGCTCATAGACTCTTTGGGCGGTATGGTGCTGCTTACGCCAATGCCGTTTATCCTCTTCAAGCCAAGACTGGATGTCCGGCTCTGCACTGTCCCTTTCCTTCCATATCCGGTTGAACGAACGGTGTTCTCTCACATACCCTTCACGTTCCGCGCTATCTCTTTGTGAGCATCTGTCATTGTTTTCTACACCCATTGTCCGTTTCTCCTTTCCGGGTCGTACTTAAGACTCCTATTGATTCGGTCCTTCGTGAAAAAAATTTTTTCCCTACTATGGCCTCTGCTGACTTCTGTGCGTTCAGCACTACTTTGGATAGTGGTTACCCCCTTTCAGGGCTTATCGCACAGACCTCCCTGGGTACCGCACGTTTCTTCCTCTCCATCTATCTGCCTCATTTATCATGCATGATTCCGTGTAGTGATCGGGCTTCGACTTGTGTGGCAGCCTCCCCCCATACATAACCTCATATGAGATTTCTGTTCGTCAGACCGGAGATTTGCCCATGAGTTTGTATGTTCCTCACATCCAGCTTTCTTCAGATTCCACCTCACGATGGACACCCTTGCCTTCGGCTATATCCTTCCCACTATCGGGTGGATTCGGGACTTGAACCCGTTAGAAACGTGCGCCGCCAGGCGCACCACAAAAAGGACACTTTCCTAATTTGGGAAAGTGTCCTATAAGGCACAAATTATTAAATTGATTCACTATCATAAGCTTATAACAGCACGATTATGCACTATTAAGCATTATGCAGTCGCAAATTTGTTGCAATTTTGTTGCAAAACCCATTTTCAAAAGCCTAAAAAGCTTGAATTTACTGGATTATTCGATGATTGTAGCAACACGGCCTGAACCTACAGTACGTCCACCCTCACGGATAGCGAATGTAAGACCCTGCTCCATAGCGATCGGATGAATCAGTTCGATGGTCATCTCTACGTTATCGCCAGGCATACACATCTCTGTGCCTTCCGGAAGATTGATAACGCCTGTTACGTCAGTTGTTCTGAAGTAGAACTGCGGACGGTAGTTGTTGAAGAACGGTGTATGACGGCCACCCTCGTCTTTTGTCAGTACGTAAACCTGAGCTGTAAATTTTGTATGGCATTTGATTGAGCCCGGTTTGCAGAGAACCTGTCCTCTTTCAATGTTCTCTCTCTTGATACCACGAAGCAGAGCACCGATGTTGTCACCAGCCTGAGCCTCATCAAGAAGTTTACGGAACATCTCGATACCAGTAACTGTAGTCTTCTGGATTTCTTCTTTAACACCAACGATTTCAACTTCCTCGTTCAGGTGAAGTGTACCACGCTCTACACGGCCTGTAGCAACTGTACCACGACCTGTGATTGTGAATACGTCCTCAACCGGCATAAGGAACGGCTGATCTGTTGCACGCTGCGGATCCGGAACCCACTCGTCAACTGCTGCCATCAGTTCCATAACCTTGTCGCCCCACTCGCTGTTCGGATCTTCAAGAGCCTTCAGAGCAGAACCCTGGATGATCGGTGTGTCATCTCCCGGGAACTCGTACTCGTTCAGAAGCTCACGGATCTCCATGTCAACCAGCTCAAGAAGCTCTTCGTCGTCTACCATATCACATTTGTTCATGAATACAACGATATACGGAACGCCTACCTGACGGGACAGAAGGATGTGCTCTTTTGTCTGAGCCATAACACCATCTGTAGCTGCAACTACAAGGATAGCGCCGTCCATCTGAGCAGCACCAGTGATCATGTTCTTTACATAGTCAGCATGGCCTGGGCAGTCAACGTGTGCATAATGTCTGTTATCTGTCTCGTACTCAACGTGAGCTGTAGAAATTGTGATACCACGCTCTCTCTCTTCCGGAGCTTTATCGATATTTTCGAAATCTGTAGCTGTGTTACCAGCAACTCTCTCAGACAGAACCTTTGTGATAGCTGCTGTCAGAGTAGTTTTACCATGGTCAACGTGTCCGATGGTACCGATGTTACAATGCGGTTTTGTTCTTTCAAATTTAGCCTTTGCCATTTTGAATGTCCTCCTTAATCAATTGCTTTTCGCATCATTTCTTGGATATTACACCCAGCTAGACTTTATTATATTTCAAAACAGCCGGGTTTTCAAGCTATTTTTTCATTGTAATGCTTTATTTTTCAGCCTTTTACCCGGCGCAGAGCTTAGTCTGCACCAGGCAGTAAAGTGCTGGAATATCATATGTCATTATTTCGTTTTTGCGCTCAGAACCTTCTCCTGTACAGACTTCGGAACCTGCTCATAACGCTCAAAGAACATAGAGTAGTTTCCACGGCCCTGTGTCTTGGAACGAAGGTCTGTAGAGTAACCAAACATCTCTGCAAGCGGCACAAAACCTCTGACGATCTTTCCGCCGCCCAGGTCATCCATACCTTCAATACGTCCACGACGGGAATTGATATCACCGATAACATCGCCCATATATTCTTCCGGCATTGTTACCTCTACCTTCATGATCGGCTCAAGCAGTACCGGCTCACCCTTCTTCATAGCATCCTTAAATGCAAGGGAACCAGCGATATGGAATGCCATTTCACTTGAATCGACTTCATGGTAGGAACCATCGTATACGTTTGCATGAACACCGAGTACCGGGAATCCGCCAAGGATACCAGCCTTTGCAGCTTCTTCGATACCTTCTCCAACTGCCGGAATGTATTCCTTCGGAATAGCACCGCCGACAACTGTTGACTCGAACTTAAAGGTTTCTTCGCCGTTCGGATCCATCGGTGTGAAGATAACTTTACAGTGTCCGTACTGTCCACGTCCACCGGACTGTTTTGCATACTTACTGTCAACCGTAACTTCTTTTGTAAAGCTCTCCTTGTAAGCAACCTGCGGAGCGCCTACGTTTGCCTCTACCTTAAATTCACGAAGCAGACGGTCAACGATGATCTCAAGATGCAGCTCGCCCATACCAGCAATAATTGTCTGGCCTGTTTCCTGATCCGTGTGTGCACGGAACGTCGGGTCTTCTTCTGCAAGCTTTGCAAGAGCTTCGCCCATCTTGCCCTGTCCAGCCTTTGTCTTCGGCTCGATTGCAAGCTCGATAACCGGCTCCGGGAACTCCATGGACTCCAGGATAACCGGATGCTGCTCATCACAGATCGTATCACCGGTTCCTGTAATCTTGAAACCTACTGCAGCAGCGATATCACCGGAGTAAACCTTATCCAGCTCTGCTCTCTTGTTTGCATGCATCTGAAGAATACGTCCTACACGCTCCTTCTTGCCCTTTGTGGAATTCAGTACATAAGAACCGGAATTCATTGTACCGGAATATACACGGAAGAATGCAAGCTTTCCTACGAATGGGTCAGCCATGATTTTGAATGCAAGTGCAGAGAACGGCTCTTCGTCAGAAGAATGTCTCTCTACTTCATTGCCATCCAGGTCAGTACCCTTGATCGCCGGAATATCAAGCGGTGACGGCATAAACTCAACAACTGCATCCAGAAGTTTCTGAACACCTTTGTTTCTGTATGCTGTTCCACAGCATACCGGAACTGCCGTACACTCACAGGTCGCTTTTCTCAAAACTCTCTTCAGATCTTCTACAGCCGGCTCCTCACCCTCCAGATATGCCATCATCAGATCATCGTCCAGCTCACAGATCTTCTCTACCAGCTCTGTCCGATACAGTTCTGCCTCATCCTGCATATCTTCCGGGATGTCAACGATAGAAATATCGTCGCCCTTGTCATCATTATAAATGTAAGCCTTCATCTCAAACAGATCAATGATGCCCTTGAATTCGTCTTCCTTACCAATCGGAAGCTGGATGCAGATTGCATTTTTGCCAAGTCTTGTCTTGATCTGCTCAACTGCACCATAGAAATTCGCACCAAGGATGTCCATCTTATTGATGAATGCCATACGCGGTACATTGTACGTATCAGCCTGACGCCATACATTTTCTGACTGAGGCTCAACACCGCCCTTTGCACAGAAAACGCCAACTGCTCCATCCAGTACACGCAGAGAACGCTCAACCTCTACCGTAAAGTCAACGTGGCCTGGGGTATCAATAATATTGATACGATGCTCCAGAGCACCTGGCTTCGGCTTGCAATTCTCCTGCAGTGTCCAGTGACATGTGGTAGCGGCTGAAGTAATCGTGATACCTCGCTCCTGTTCCTGCTCCATCCAGTCCATTGTAGCAGTTCCTTCGTGAGTATCACCAATCTTATAGTTAACACCGGTATAGTAAAGGATACGCTCGGTGGTGGTAGTCTTACCAGCATCGATATGAGCCATAATACCGATATTTCTGGTTCTCTCTAATGGATATTCTCTTCCAGCCAAAATTTTTTCCTCCTAATTAGAAGCGATAATGCGCAAATGCCTTGTTTGCCTCTGCCATCTTGTGCATATCTTCTTTTCTCTTAACAGATGCGCCTGTGTTGTTAGCAGCATCCATAAGCTCATTCGCCAGTCTTTCTTCCATGGTCTTCTCGCCTCTCTTGCGTGAGAACATGGTGATCCAGCGAAGTGCCAGAGCCTGACGACGGTCCGCTCTTACTTCGATCGGAACCTGATATGTCGCACCACCGATACGTCTTGCTTTTACTTCCAGTACAGGCATGATGTTGTTCATTGCTTCTTCAAATACTTCGAGAGCCGGTTTTCCGGTCTTCTCTTCCATTCTTCCGAATGCACCGTATACAATCTTCTGTGCTACGCCTTTCTTACCATCAAGCATAATGTTGTTGATAAGCTTTGTAACCACTTTGTTGTTGTATAACGGATCTGCTAAAACGTCTCTTTTCTGAGTATGTCCTTTACGTGGCACGTTACTTCCCTCCTTAATCAATATTGCATTAAATCACAGGTACTCACGATTGTGTTTCGTGTTCATGCTGGGACTTCTATATTAACCTGCAACCACCTGGCAACAAGAACTCCACATACATAAGGTGAAACAAAATCCAGTTTGTGATACGAAAAACCGAAACGCCCTGTAATTATTTCTTTGCGTCTTTCGGTCTCTTGGCGCCGTATTTGGAACGGGCCTGTCTTCTCTTGGCAACACCTGCTGTATCAAGTGTACCTCTGACGATATGGTATCTGGTACCCGGAAGGTCCTTTACCCTGCCGCCACGGATGAGAACAACGCTATGCTCCTGAAGGTTGTGTCCTTCTCCCGGAATGTAGCTTGTTACCTCGATACCGTTTGACAAACGTACTCTGGCAATTTTACGAAGAGCTGAGTTCGGCTTCTTCGGTGTGGCTGTCTTAACTGCAGTACAAACGCCTCTCTTCTGCGGAGAAGATGCATTTGTAGCCTTCTTCTGAAGGGAATTGAATCCTTTCTGGAGAGCCGGTGCAGTAGATTTCTTTACTGATGTCTGTCTGCCTTTTCTTACTAACTGATTAAATGTTGGCATGAATCTTTCACCTCCTGATTTGATTGAGTCTTCACTCCTGTGGTTGCCTGAAATAATGCGCAAAAAATACAATACGTAATCACGCACCTTTACATTATACGTTTGACGTTTCCCCTTGTCAAGCCATTTTTTCTCATTTTCAGGACATGCTGCCGCCGAACAGATGATTATATTTATCTTAGAATTTTCTTAAACCACTGGACAAAAAGTTTTCTCCGATGATACAATATCGGAAATTCAAAAGCTTCTGACACTTATCATATTATAATAGGAAAGAATACAGATCAAAAGAGGTGCGTATATGCTAAAACTTTTAAAACCTTTCTCCTTCCTGCCTGCGATTTTACTGATGTATATGATCTTTACATTTTCCGCACAGGATGGCGTCACTTCCTCCCAGCTGAGCTATAAAGTCAGCTACAAAATCATCGAAACCGGCGGTGAACTGCTCGGCGCCGATTTTGAACCCTGGGAAATTGATAACCTTGCAACACGCTTCCACGGCGCTGTACGGAAAATTGCCCACATGACAGAATACTTTGCCCTCGCTGTGGCTGTGGCGTTTCCGCTTTATGTTTACGGGCTGCGCGGAATTCTTCTCATGATTGTGGCCGGTTTCTTCTGTGTTGCTTTTGCCTGCGCGGATGAATATCATCAATCTTTCATTGCCGGCCGAAGCCCCTCCAAGCGTGATGTACTCATTGATTCTATCGGTAATTTCTTCGGAATCCTTGTGGTACGCATTGTCGGCTGGACTGGAAGAAAAACAATATTCCGGCCCTTTTCCAAAAAGAATCGGCCGGACTTTTCCAAAGGACAACCGCCCTATCCGCAGCCGCCATACCCGTATGCCGGGAATCCCGGCCAACCCTATCCCGGAATGCCTTACATGCAGAGAACCGGCCCTGTAAATACTCCTTATCCTCCAACGATATCTCAAAATATAGGATATCCGCAGGAACCCGGCGCATCTTATTATCCCCCGCGCGGCAATATGCCACACGGCAATCCTCAAAAACAACAATCGGGATATTCACAGAGCCCTTATGGACAAATGCCCTATCCTCCATATCCCGGTCCAATTAACTCTTTGAAAAACGAAACCTCGGACCGTCTTTCAGAAGATATGTCATTAAAAAAGCTTGTGAAAGACCTGAAAGAACAAAAAGCAGAACAAAAAAATACAAAGAAACAGGATACATCAATTTAAACGATGTATCCTGTCTTTTTTAATTTTTATACCAATCGCCACCCTGCGGCCACTCAGTTTTTCACTGAGCAATACTTTGGGTAATACGTTGTTGATAATCTTTTCCTTACTCTTCTTCCGTAGTTCCAGCCAACACTGGTTCTTCTGCTACTTCGTCAAGCTCTTCGGAACTTTCCATTTCGTCAAACATATCATCCAGCTCATCAAAATCCAGCTCATCTTCCTCATCTATTTCGTTCAGAGCCACTTCATCCTCCATAGCCAGATCATATTTATAATCATCTGTACCTGTAATATCAAGCTTTACATTCCGATACCGCTTCATACCAGTACCGGCAGGAATCAGCTTACCAATAATTACATTTTCCTTCAGACCAATCAATGGATCTACTTTGCCTTTAATCGCTGCTTCTGTCAGAACCTTTGTCGTCTCCTGGAAAGAAGCGGCAGAGAGGAAGGAATTCGTTGCAAGAGCTGCCTTTGTAATACCAAGCATAACGCGTTTACCATCCGCAGGCTCCTTGCCCTCCGCAATCATCTGCTCATTTACATCATCATAATCCAGAATATCTACAAGAGAACCTGGCAGGAATTCTGTATCTCCGTTGTTCTCGATGCGAATCTTCTTCAGCGTCTGACGAACGATCACCTCAATGTGCTTGTCGTTGATTTCAACACCCTGCAGGCGGTATACACGCTGAACCTCACGGAGCATGTAATCCTGCACAGCCTCAACGCCTTTGATTCTCAGAATATCATGCGGATTCACACTACCTTCGGTCAGTTCATCTCCGGCCTCCAGATATACCCCATCTACTGCCTTGATTCTGGAACCATACGGAATCAGGTAAGTTTTTGCCTCGCCTGTCTCATTATTTGTCACAACGATCTCACGCTTCTTCTTCGTATCGCGAATGGAAGCAACTCCCGGAATCTCAGTGATAATCGCAAGTCCCTTCGGCTTTCTCGCCTCAAAAAGCTCCTCAACACGGGGAAGACCCTGTGTGATATCGCCTCCGGCAACGCCTCCTGTATGGAACGTACGCATCGTCAGCTGTGTACCCGGCTCACCGATCGACTGTGCCGCAATAATACCAACAGACTCACCTACCTGTACGGACTCGCCTGTTGCCAGGTTTGCACCGTAACATTTTGCACAAATACCGCTGTGAGAACGGCAGGTCAGCACAGTACGGATCTTGATCTTCTCATATGGCTTGCCCTCTGCGTCCACGCCTTCTTTCATGATGCGTGCCGCACGTCTTGGAGTAATCATATGGTTTGCTTTTACGATCACTTCTCCGTCTTTATCACAAATTGTCTCGCAGGCGAAACGGCCTGTAATACGCTCCTGCAGACTCTCAATTTCTTCTCTTCCGTCTGTAAATGCCTTCACATACATACCCGGAATCTCACCGCGCTCTGCACAACAGTCCACTTCACGGATAATCAGTTCCTGCGATACATCAACAAGACGTCTCGTCAGATAACCTGAGTCAGCCGTACGAAGAGCTGTATCGGAAAGACCTTTACGCGCTCCGTGTGCAGACATGAAGTACTCCAGTACGTCAAGTCCCTCACGGAAGTTTGACTTGATTGGGAGCTCGATCGTATGTCCTGTCGTATCAGCCATCAAGCCACGCATACCTGCAAGCTGCTTGATCTGCTTGTCAGAACCACGCGCTCCGGAGTCAGCCATCATGAAGATATTATTATATTTGTCGAGTCCGTCAAGCAGGGCTTTTGTCAGAATCTCGTCCGTTTCCTTCCAGGTCTCAACAACTTCCTTATAACGCTCTTCCTCTGTGATCAGACCACGTTTATAGTTTCTTGTGATCTTATCAACAGTGTCCTGCGCTTTCTGAATCAGCTCCGGCTTCTCAGGCGGCACTGTCATATCGGAAATAGATACCGTCATGGCAGCTCTCGTGGAATATTTATATCCGGTGGATTTAATGTTATCCAATACCTCGGCAGTCTTTGTTGCGCCATGTGTATTGATAACCTTTTCCAGAATCTGTTTCAGGCCTTTTTTTCCAACCAGGAAATCCACCTCAAGCTTCAGCTCATTGCCCGGAACAGAACGATCTACAAAGCCGAGATCCTGCGGAAGAATCTCATTAAACAGGAAACGGCCCAGCGTCGATTCTACAACATCTTCAATAAAACGCCCGTCTTCCAGCGTTTTCCGCATACGAACCTTAATCCTGGACTGCAAAGTCAGAACTTTATTTTCGTATGCCAGAATTGCTTCATTTACATCCTTGAAATACTTGCCCTCGCCCGGTGCTCCCGGTCTCTCCTGTGTCAGATAATAAATACCAAGCACCATATCCTGAGAAGGAACGGCCACCGGACCTCCGTCGGACGGCTTCAGAAGATTGTTCGGGGAAAGCAAAAGGAAACGGCACTCTGCCTGCGCTTCCACGGACAACGGAAGATGGACAGCCATCTGGTCGCCGTCAAAGTCAGCATTGAACGCAGTACAAACAAGCGGATGCAGTTTAATTGCCTTACCCTCTACCAGAATCGGCTCAAATGCCTGAATTCCGAGACGGTGCAGCGTAGGGGCACGGTTCAGCATAACCGGATGCTCTTTAATGACATCCTCGAGCACATCCCAAACCTCCGGCTGAAGGCGTTCTACCATTTTCTTTGCATTTTTGATATTGTGTGAAGTACCGTTTGCAACCAGCTCCTTCATAACAAACGGCTTAAACAGCTCGATTGCCATCTCTTTCGGCAGACCGCACTGATAAATCTTCAGCTCCGGCCCAACCACGATAACGGAACGTCCGGAATAATCTACTCGCTTACCGAGAAGATTCTGACGGAAACGTCCTGATTTACCTTTCAGCATATCAGACAGCGACTTCAGCGCACGGTTGCCCGGGCCAACGACCGGACGGCCGCGGCGGCCGTTGTCAATCAGAGCATCTACTGCTTCCTGAAGCATACGCTTTTCATTTCTGACAATAATATCCGGCGCACCCAGATCCAGCAGTCTCTTCAGACGATTGTTTCTGTTGATGATTCTGCGGTACAGATCATTCAGGTCAGAGATTGCAAAACGACCACCGTCGAGCTGAACCATCGGCCGCAGATCCGGCGGAATCACCGGGATTACTGTCATCACCATCCACTCCGGACGGTTTCCTGACTCACGGAACGCTTCCACAACTTCCAGTCTCTTGATGATTCTGGCACGCTTCTGTCCCGTAGACTCGCGAAGACCCTTTTTCAGTTCTTCGGATTCCTTTTCCATATCAATGGCTTCCAGCAGTTCTTTGATCGACTCCGCACCCATGCCGGCACGGAAACTGCTTCCCCATTTTTCTCTTGCTTCCTGGTGCTCGCGCTCTGTCAGTACCTGTTTGTACTGCAGATCACTCGTCCCCGGATCAAGAACAATATAATTTGCAAAATATAATACCTTTTCCAGTGTACGCGGAGACAAATCCAGGATCAGACCCATTCTGGAGGGGATTCCCTTAAAATACCAGATATGGGAAACAGGAGCAGCCAGTTCAATATGTCCCATACGTTCTCTTCGAACGCTGGATTTTGTAACCTCTACGCCGCAGCGGTCGCAGACAACGCCTTTATAGCGAATCTTTTTGTACTTTCCACAGTGACATTCCCAGTCCTTGCTCGGTCCGAAAATACGCTCACAGTAAAGTCCGTCGCGCTCCGGTTTTAAAGTTCTGTAGTTGATTGTCTCCGGCTTTGTCACTTCTCCATGAGACCATTCTCTGATCTTATCCGGAGAAGCAAGCCCTATTTTAATGGCATCAAACGTCATTGGCTGATGCACTTCATTGTTTGTTGTTTCTGGCATTGATGGTACTCCTTTCACACGCTACTCTTCGTCAAAAGTTTCTTCCAGTTCCAAAAAGTCCTCATCGCCCTCTGTATCTTCTTCATCTTCCACGTCTACCAGCTCGCCGTCTTCAAATTCCTGCTTGCTGAAACCATAGTTGCCAAAGGACTCTTCCTCTTTGTTGTGGTATCTGCGGTCACCCTCAATAACAGATCGCAGGTCTGTGTCGCCATAATCAACAGACTCCATAAGATGCACTTCTGTGTTATCCTCACGGAGTACCTTGACATCCAGGCCAAGCGACTGAAGCTCTTTCAAAAGCACCTTGAAGGACTCCGGAATACCCGGTTCTGGGATGTTTTCTCCCTTAATGATCGCTTCGTAGGTCTTGACACGCCCTACAACGTCATCCGATTTCACTGTCAGGATTTCCTGCAGTGTATAGGATGCGCCGTACGCCTCAAGCGCCCAAACCTCCATCTCTCCGAAACGCTGTCCGCCGAACTGAGCCTTACCGCCCAGCGGCTGCTGAGTAACGAGAGAATACGGTCCAGTAGAACGCGCATGAATCTTATCATCTACCAGATGATGCAGTTTCAGATAGTGCATGTGACCAATCGTGGTCGGGCTGTCGAAATACTCTCCGGTACGTCCGTCACGAAGCAGTACCTTTCCATCTCTTGAAATCGGAACACCCTTCCAGAGCGCTCTGTGGTCTCTGTTTTCATACAGATAGTCCAGAACCTCCGGCAGAAGCTCTTCCTCGTGTTTTGCTTTAAATTCTTCCCACTCCAGATTAACATAATCATTTGCCAGATCCAGAGTATCCATAATATCATTCTCATTTGCACCGTCAAATACCGGTGTTGCCACATTAAAGCCAAGCGCCTTTGCTGCAAGACTCAGATGAATCTCCAGCACCTGTCCGATATTCATACGCGACGGCACGCCCAACGGATTCAGCACGATATCAAGCGGACGGCCATTCGGCAGGAACGGCATATCTTCTACCGGAAGCACACGGGAAACAACACCCTTGTTTCCATGACGTCCGGCCATCTTATCACCAACGGAAATCTTTCTCTTCTGAGCAATGTAAATACGGACTGCCTGATTTACGCCAGGAGACAGCTCATCGCCATTCTCACGTGTAAATACCTTGGCATCCACAACAATACCGTATTCGCCGTGCGGCACCTTCAGGGAAGTATCGCGGACCTCACGCGCCTTCTCTCCAAAAATAGCCCGGAGCAGACGTTCTTCTGCAGTCAATTCTGTCTCGCCCTTCGGCGTAACCTTTCCGACCAGGATATCTCCCGCACGAACCTCAGCACCAATCCGGATGATACCTCTCTCATCCAGGTCCTTCAGTGCATCGTCTCCGACGCCGGGGACATCTCTTGTAATTTCTTCCGGCCCCAACTTTGTATCGCGGGACTCTGCTTCATATTCCTCAATATGGACGGATGTATAAACATCATCCATAACCAGTTTTTCACTTAAAAGAACAGCATCCTCATAATTGTATCCTTCCCAGGTCATGAACCCGATGAGCGGATTCTTTCCGAGTGCGATCTCACCATTTGATGTGGAAGCTCCATCTGCAATCACGTCGCCCTTTTCCACACGGTCGCCCTTGTAAACGATCGGACGCTGGTTGTAACAGTTGCTCTGGTTGCTTCGAACAAATTTCATCAGATGATACTCATCACGCATACCATCATCCGTGCGGACCACAATTACTTTGGAGCTTGAACGCTCTACAATACCGGCATTGCGTGCCACCACACAGACACCAGAGTCTACTGCTGTCTTGGTTTCCATACCTGTACCGACCACCGGAGCCTCGGTAGTCAGAAGCGGAACGGCCTGACGCTGCATGTTGGAACCCATCAGAGCCCGGTTTGCATCGTCATTTTCCAGGAAAGGAATCAATGCCGTAGCAACTGAGAATACCATTTTCGGGGACACATCCATGTAATCAAACATGCTTCTCTCATATTCCTGTGTCTCCTCGCGGTAACGGCCGGAAACATTTTTACGAATGAAATGTCCCTCTTCGTCAAGCGCCTCATTCGCCTGTGCCACATGATAATTGTCCTCTTCATCCGCTGTCATATAAACAACTTCTTCCGTAACCCGCGGATTCTTCGGATCTGTCTTGTCGATCTTGCGGTATGGCGCCTCTACAAAGCCATATTCATTAATTCTCGCATACGTAGCCAGCGAGTTGATCAGTCCGATGTTCGGACCTTCAGGCGTCTCGATCGGACACATTCTTCCATAGTGAGAATAATGTACGTCACGCACCTCAAATCCGGCACGGTCTCTGGAAAGACCTCCCGGTCCAAGTGCGGAGAGACGTCTCTTGTGCGTCAGCTCACCCAGTGGATTGTTCTGGTCCATAAACTGTGACAGCTGGGAAGAACCGAAGAACTCTTTAACAGCCGCTGTTACCGGCTTGATATTAATCAGAGACTGCGGTGAAATACCCTCAATCTCCTGCGTCGTCATACGTTCGCGGACAACACGCTCCAGCCTTGAAAGACCGATACGGTACTGATTCTGAAGCAGCTCTCCGACTGCACGGATACGCCGGTTGCCCAGGTGGTCAATATCATCGTCATTGCCGATGCCATATTCCAGATGAATATTGTAGTTGATTGATGCAAGGATATCTTCTTTTGTGATGTGTTTCGGAATCAGTTCATGCACTGATCTGCGGATCGCATCCTTGATATCCTCAATATTCTCATTTTCTTCCAGTATTTTCTGAAGCGCCGGGTAGTATACTAACTCTGTAATACCCAGCTCGTGCGGATCACAGTCCACAAAATTGCTCAGCTCCACCATCATGCTGGAAAGAACCTTTACATCCCGCTCTTCCGTACGAATGAGCACAAACGGCACAGCTGCATTCTGAATCTGGTCTGCCAGCTCCCGCGTAACCTCTGCGCCTGCTTCCGCAATGATCTCTCCGGTCGTGGTATCAATCACATCCTCTGCCAGGATATGTCCGCTGATACGGTTGCGCAGCAGCAGTTTTTTATTGAATTTGTATCTTCCCACCTTGGCCAGGTCGTAACGGCGCGGATCGAAGAACATGCTCATAATCAAACTTTCTGCGCTCTCCACTGCCAGCGGCTCGCCAGGACGGATTTTTTTATACAGCTCAAGCAGGCCCTCTTCGTAATTTTCGGAAGTATCCTTCGCGAGGGTCGCAACAATTTTCGGTTCTTCGCCGAACAGATCTATAATCTCTGCATTGGAACTGATACCAAGAGCACGAACCAGGACAGTAACCGGAACCTTTCTCGTCCTGTCCACACGTACATAGAAAACGTCATTGGAGTCTGTTTCATATTCCAGCCAGGCGCCACGGTTCGGAATTACCGTACAGGAATAAAGCTTTTTACCCAGCTTGTCATGCGCAATTGCATAATAAATACCAGGGGAACGTACCAGCTGGCTGACAATAACACGCTCTGCACCATTGATTACGAAGGTGCCGGTCGCTGTCATCAGCGGGAGATCTCCCATAAAAATATCATGCTCACTGATCTCGTCATTTTCTTTATTATGAAGACGAACCCGAACTTTAAGCGGTGCAGCATACGTCGCATCGCGCTCCACACACTCTTCGATCGAATATTTTACGTCATCTTCGCACAATTTGAAATCAACAAACTCAAGACTCAGCTTGCCGCTGTAATCTTCTATTGGAGAGATATCATCAAAGACTTCTTTCAGACCCTCATCCAGGAACCACTGGTAAGAGTCCTTCTGAACTTCAATAAGATTCGGCATTTCAAGGACTTCTTTCTGGCGCGCATAGCTCATCCGGAAGCCTTTCCCATTTGTAATAGGATGTATCCTGTTTTTCTCCATTGATGTTTCACCTCTGTTCTTTCTGCAGTCTGATTCAACTTTTGGGCATAGTTATACCATGGGGTACAATCCTGCACAATAATGCAACTTACACTTTAGCACAAATGGAAAGTTGTGTCAAGGACAAAAGTTGCCAGGCTTGTACTAAATGTAAAAAAGCCCGCATTATGATCTGCCAAAAGGCAAAAAAAGAGCAGCCCTTCTGCCATTTCTGGCTTTGGGACTGCTCTTTGAATTTGTGCACAACTGAATACTTTTTTAATTATTTCAGTGTTACTTTTGCGCCTTCTGCTTCGAGCTTTGTCTTCAGCTCTTCTGCTTCTGCCTTGGATGCACCCTCTTTGATTACCTTCGGAGCGCCGTCTACTACTTCCTTAGCTTCTTTCAGGCCAAGACCTGTAGCTTCACGAACAACCTTGATAACCTTAACCTTGTTCGGGCCTACTTCGGTAAGTTCTACATCGAACTCGTCCTTCTCTTCTGCTGCCTCTGCCGGGCCTGCTGCTGCAACTACAACGCCTGCTGCTGCAGATACACCAAATTCTTCCTCACAAGCTTTTACGAGCTCATTCAGCTCAAGTACGGATAACTCTTTAATAGCTTCAATAAATTCAGCTGTTGTTAATTTTGCCATTTTATTTTCCTCCTGATTATAATAGTTTTTCGTTATGAATAACAATACCTTCTCTTACTCAGCCTTTGCTTCTGCAATCTGATTAAGCACACGAGCGAGATTGGTAATCGGTGACTGGATACTTCCAAGAAGTTTTCCAAGAAGTTCTTCTCTTGACGGAACAGCTGCCAGAGCGTTTACAGCTTTCTCATCGTAGTAACCACCTTCTACGATACCTGCCAGCATCTTCATTGTCGGAGCTTCTTTTGCATACTTGGAAATGATTCTTGCCGGTGCTGTCGCATCATCTTTTGAAATAGCGATCGCATTCGGACCTTCCAGATGTTTGCAAAGCGGCTCACAGTCAGTTCCTTCGAATGCAAAGTTCATCATTGTGTTTTTGTATACTTTGTAAGTGATACCGGCTTCTCTTAATTCCTTACGAAGCTTTGTATCAGCTTCCACCGTAATACCGCTGTAATGAACCAGAACAACAGACTGAGCGTCTTTGATGTTCTCTGCAATCTCTGCAACGATTGGTTTCTTCTGTTCAACTTTTGCCATGAATGGTGCACCTCCTTATAGATTTAAGTGTACCGCCGGATTATGCAGGAGCTAAATCGAATAGGGAAGATTTCTTCCCCTACTCGCCGCGCCGCCCGCATGTTGCGTCAATAACTATATCCCCAATGCAGGCGTGTGCATAAAAAAATCCCTCTGTCAGACAGAGGGCATAAATTCTTCCTGAGAATCTCTATACTCCTCGGCAGGCGTTTTCTCCTTATGCCTTTCGGCACCTGCTGTCTTCGGCAGTCATCTTGTACAAGATATCATGCCTGTCGGAGGTTTGTCAAGTATTTTTTCAAACTCGCAAAGAATCCCCGAAGCGCGTACCTTCGGGGATCCCATATGCAATGTCTGATTAAGCAAGCTTTGTCGGATTCAGCTTAATTCCAGGTCCCATAGTCGGCGCGATAGTAACGCTTCTCAGGAACTGGCCTTTAACTGCTGCCGGTCTTGCTTTGTTGATTGCTTCAATAAGCGTCTGGAAGTTGTCCGTTAACTGCTCCTCTGTGAAGGAAGCTTTTCCAATTGGCACATGAATGATGTTTGTCTTGTCCAATCTGTATTCAATCTTACCAGCCTTAATATCATTAACAGCTTTTGTTACATCCATTGTAACAGTACCTGCCTTCGGGTTCGGCATCAGGCCCTTCGGTCCAAGTACACGACCCAGACGTCCTACAACGCCCATCATGTCCGGTGTAGCAACTACTACATCAAAATCCAGCCAGCCTTCATTCTGAATCTTCGGAATGAGCTCCTCAGCGCCTACGTACTCAGCACCTGCTGCCAGTGCCTCGTCTGCCTTTGCATTCTTTGCAAATACAAGAACACGAACTTTTTTACCGGTACCGTGCGGAAGTACAACTGCGCCACGGATCTGCTGATCTGCATGACGTCCGTCACAGCCTGTTCTGATATGAACTTCGATTGTCTCATCAAATTTTGCCACTGCTGACTTTTTAGCCAGTGCAATAGCTTCGTTTACATCGTAGAGAACTGTACGGTCGATTGCCTTTGCAGCCTCTGCGTATTTTTTTCCTCTTTTCATATTAAATAACCTCCTGGTGGTGTTTGCGGGAAATTCCCTCCCACTTTATTTGTTCGTTTACAAAATATTTATTCTTACGGGGGTGGGTTCGTTCAGCTAAACTCGCACAGCGCTTCGCCCGTGCCAGTTAAGTGTTCAATGCCTACTCCTCTACCGTGATACCCATGCTGCGTGCTGTACCTGCGATCATGCTCATAGCAGCCTCAACGCTGCCTGCATTCAGGTCCGGCATCTTCATCTCAGCGATTTCTCTTATTTTATCCTTGGAAATCGTAGCTACCTTTGTCTTGTTCGGAACTCCTGAACCAGACTTCAGGTTGCAAGCCTTCTTCAGCAGCACTGCTGCCGGCGGAGTCTTTGTGATGAAGCTGAAGCTTCTGTCCGCATAAACGGTAATGACAACCGGGATAATCAGATCACCCTTGTCTGCCGTTCTTGCGTTGAACTCTTTTGTAAACTGAACAATGTTCACACCATGCTGTCCAAGAGCCGGACCAACTGGCGGAGCCGGTGTTGCTTTTCCAGCAGGAATCTGTAATTTAATATAACCTGTTACTTTTTTTGCCATGTCAGGCACCTCCTATGTGGTAATGTCGGGGGTTTCTTCCCTCCCACGTCCCTTTGCCTCTGCCAAGGGAACTGCTTTCTGTTACTGTATCTGTGAATCCTCTGTGCACTTCGTGCACCAGCGTCACAGCTTTCTGATTTCTGTGAAACTTATTTCTACCGGCGTTTCACGGCCGAACAGTTCAACGTTGATTGTGACACTCTGCTTGCCCTGGTTCACAGCCTGAATCATTCCGACTGTATCCTTCCAAACACCGCCGACTACTGTAACCGAATCCCCTTCTGCGAATTCAACTGCAACATCATTCGTCTGAATACCGAGATTGAACATCTCTATATCCGTGAGCGGAACCGGCTTGGAACCCGGCCCAACAAATCCCGTCACGCCACGTGTGTTCCGTACAACATACCAGGTGTCATCGTTCATCACCATGTTGAGAAGCACATAGCCCGGAAACAACTTTTTCTGAACTGTTTTCTTCACACCATTTTTCACTTCGACAACATCCTGAAGCGGCACACGGACTTCCAGAATCTGATCTTCCAGATGTCTGTTTTCAATCGTCTTCTCGATGTTGGCCTTTACTTTGTTTTCATACCCTGAATAAGTATGCGCTACATACCAGTTAGCCTCTGCCATACAACCACCTATGCCCTCAATTCTTTAGAAACTGATATTTACCAGAACATCCACACCATATTTGAAAATAAAATCCATAATGGCAATCATGATTCCCAGTACGATAGAAACGGCAACGACAGCACCTGTCTGTTTCACCAGTGATTTCTGATCCGGCCAGATGATTTTTTTGAATTCAGCCTTCAGGCCACTGAACCAGCTTTTCTTTAAACTCTTTTCAGCTTTTTCTGCCATGTTCTCACTTCCTTTGCACGGTCTACCGATTATTTCGTTTCCTTGTGTAATGTGTGTGTTCTGCAGAAACGACAGTATTTCTTCGTTTCCATTCTGTCAGGATGCGTTTTCTTATCCTTCGTCATGTTGTAATTACGCTGCTTACACTCTGTACATGCCAATGTGATTCTTACACGCACAACTTCCACCTCACCTTCCGTTTAGTTTACGTCAGCGGAAACCCGCTGTTTTTTAGGCATAAAAAAAAAGCCTGCTTCCATACGCTCGTATAGTGTAACACGAACAAGCCCGGAAAGTCAAGCTTTTCCTGCAATATCGCAGCACAAACACGAGCGCCTGTGCTGCATTTTCCTCTGACGGATACTGAAACATATCAGAATATTTCCTCTCAGTACATTTCCCGCCCTAACGGATCGTAATACCTCCGTCCCAAATATCTGCTTTCAATGTTCCGGCTGCCTCCCGGGCATTGTATTCGAAGTGTTCCTTATCTCCGTTTTCCGTCGCAGAAGATGCCCCGTAATATTCCGGCGCCACCTCAATACTGCCGTCATGCGAATCCAGAACCAGCGAAAGTGACTCCTCCTGTCCCTTTTTCAGATTCAGATTCAGATCTGCATAATGGCCATTCAACAGAATCTCATTTTTCAGCTCCAGATCCTGTGACTCAAGATCCCCGTCGGAAAGTTTCAGCCCCACTTCATCCAGAATTCCTTCCTTCAGTTCCATACTGCTGTCATGCAGATCAAAATCAACATCCCGGAAACAGAACTTCTCTGCTTCCACGCCTCCGTCACTTGAGGAGATGGTTCCCTGCCGGAACTCACAATCGTTTATTTCCAAACCGCCATAATGCTGCTTTATTTCCACTTTTTCACAATCAAGATTTTCAAACATAAGATTATTGTCCGCTGCTGACACCCTGCATTGCTCCAACACCGCATGTTCCGGAATGTACAAAACCACCTCTTCCTCTTTTTTCTCCCCGCTAAACCATGGTATGGAAATCTGCAAAAAATAAAAGTAGTTCTTTTTCCGCAATTTCAAGGTTCCCTGCTCCATTTCATATGTCAACGGAAGCTCGCCCTTTTCCTCCTGCAAACAATAAGAAAGATAATAATTTTCGTCCTCTGATCTCCTGATTTTGAAATTAAAATCCCTGATTTCAGCATCCACAGAAAAAACTTCATCCAGCAAAATACGATCCTCTTTCATCTCCTCCGTATCACTGAGTTTTGCAGCTCCGTCCAGCCTATTGAGATCTGCCGCTCTCACATAGTCCCAACCGCCTGCCGCATATCCGAGACCACAGAAACACGCTCCCACAATACTGCAAATGATGCCAGCTGCCAGTATTCTTTTTGTTGCCTTTTCCATTTTATGCTTTCCCCCTTCTCAAAATCTTTTTTACAAGTATCATGAGCCCTTTTTCCATAACAAGACTCAGCTTCCAGAGTCCGGCCCCCACGAGGATCGCAAGCCCCAACAGCAAAATCCCGCTGCCCGTTATGAGCAGGAATCCGGGAACTGAGTACGGAACTGCCACAAGCCCCCGAATCAGAAGTTTTCCGCCAATCAACACGCCGCCCACCACAGCACAGGCCGCACCTGCAAGCACACATAAGCCTGCCAGAATGCCGCTCAGCACTGCCATGACTCCTGCCAGAAAAAGCGGAATACCGATTGGTGCTGCCAGCAGTGTAAGCACTGTAAGTTTTATGCTTCTTCCATGAAAGCCCCTGCCTTTTTCCCCTTTTTGTTCCGTTTGTTTTTCCAAAAGGCTGCCAAGCAGCTCAGCCGCCGCTTCCCGCGGGCTTCCCAGCTCCTCAATCACCTCTGCCTCATGCTCTGCTCCCGCATCCTCAAAATGCTCCCGGAAATAGTCCATTGCCTGTTCAAACTCCCCGCGCGGCAGCCTTTTCAGATATTTCTCCAGCTGATTCAAATATGCTTCCTTATTCACTCCTATAACCTCCCGTCAATAATTGCCTGTATCGTATCCCTGTAGGATATCCATTCCTGTGCCAGGAATCTCAGCTGTTCCTTCCCCTGCTCTGTTATGGAATAATATTTTCGTGTTCTGCCCTGAAAATCCTCTTTGTAGGTATACACATATCCACTGCTTTCCATCCGTTTCAGTATCGGGTACAGCGTTGACTCCTTAATCGATGCCACAAGCTTCACTGTCTGGCTGATCTCATACCCATAAGAGTCATGTCTGTCTATCACAACAAGAATCAGATACTCTATCATAAGTGAAGAAACCGGATAGTACAAAGCATCACCTCCCATATATTATTTTTTTATATATATAAAAATTTTATATATATTATTTTTATATATTATCAGACGAATCTCTATCTGTCAAGAAAAAACTCCCTCTGCCCAAAACGAAACACCAACAAAACAAAAAGGACAAAGCCCAATTCTGCCTCATCCTCTCATTCCCACATACTATTTCTGCTTTTCCCACACCCTAATCTATCTCTTTCTGACCACGCCCGCTTCCACAATCCTCATCCATCCCACACCTGTACCTGAAACCATTCGTCTCGAAATAGAACGCTTCCACCGAAACTAGTGTATGTAGTGTACTGTATCATTCATAATTCGCAAAATTACTTGCCTGAATTTTCATCTGCCGCATTGGCTTCAATCGCCGATACCACCGCACTGCCTCATTCACCCGCCTTACAGATTAAAAATTTATTCTGCACAAATTTTACTGAAAATGAATGATACAGTACACCAGAAGCCGGATAAAGTACATAAAATAAGGGGTGACTTGTTTGTTCGGAACCCCGTTTTTATGTACTTTATCCGGCTTCGTCCGGCCTCCACAGCCCCCCTTATTTCAAACACCTTTCTTCTTAATAGGCGTCCGTATCACCGTGCGCAGTTTCTCCTCCCTGCACCTTCTCGGATCACTCAGATATATCTCATGATGCAGGCGTCCTTCCGACAAATCCGCTTCATAACCGCCTGCTTCTGTAAATGCTTCCATCCGCTCCATCGTTTCAGGCTCATGATCGTATCCCCCGATGTGCATACACTGCACGCACAATCCCTCCTGATACGTAAAATAAAAAACATCTGAAACATCCATCTGTTTCTTTTCCGATACTTCCCTCACAGCCCAGTCAAACGTTTCTCTTCCCACAAATTCCGGCAGACGAATCATAGCAATCCACTCAAAGCTTTCCTTTCTGGAATAATCAATTTTCTCTGTACCGCTCTGCCACCAGAGTCCTTCCAGAGGCGGAACAACATAATCAAAATAACCCTCAATCCTGCGGGAACCCATCTTGCTCATTTTGATTGTAAACGACACTGCGTACAGCAGGCCAATCGCCTTTTTATACGTTCCATCCGGTTCATTCGGATCTCCTTTTCCTCTGACCGCAACATAATTCATCTCCGGTACCTCAATGAAATCCGGCTTCTTAGGGGGCATATAAAACTCCCGATATTCTTTTTTGTAATCAAATGCCATATCAGCTTTTCTTTCCTTTCTTCGGCTTCGGAGCCGGAAGTTCCCGGCACGTTTCTGACACGAACTGCGTCAGCCATTCCCGGTTATCTGTGTCTTCGATCAAAAGGTAAGGCTTTGCCCCTTCATACGGCGGTTTCTGCGCAAGCTCCGGTTCCAGCCGTTTTCCTGCCTCCGTAATTTTGATAAACAATTCATCCTCGCAGATCAGTGCAAAAATTTTGCCGTCGCAGTACATACCATATTCGCCAAACATCTTCCGGTATGTAATCTGCCCTGCACCTGACAGCTGATCTGCAATATATTCCACAAATTCTGGTTTACTTGCCATCTCTTATTCACCTTCCTGTTATTTTTCTTTGTCACAACCATATATTTGCGTTCTTAAACATCCATAAACATCTATAACTTCTGTAAAATACCCTGGCTTCCAGACACATACGGAAATTATAACAAAGTATACATGACAGCTGTGTGGCATGTTTAAAAAAAACAATTCCTGTTATTCCCCTTCGATCTTGACCATCCGATACCCTATCCCGATATGAGTCTGAATATACTGTGGTGAACCAGGCGATTTCTCCAGCTTTTTGCGAAGCATTGCCATAAACACCCGCAGCGAACCCACATCATTTTCCCAGCTACTCCCCCATACACTCTGTGTAATAAATTTATGAGTCAGCACCTTTCCCGTATTCTGAGCCAGGAGGCACAGCAGCTTATACTCAATAGGTGTCAGATGCATCTCCTCATCATTCAGATACGCACAGCCGGAAACATAATCAATACGTAGCTGACCGTTCACAAACACTGCCTGCCCGCCGCTGTTTCCGTTCATCAGCACAAGCCTCCGCTGTGTCACACGCAGCCGTGCCAGAAGCTCCTCCACAGAAAATGGCTTCGTCAGATAATCATCTGCCCCGGCATCCAGCGCGTCAATCTTATCACTGTCCTCACTTCTTGCACTGATTACAATGATCGGGACATTGGACCAACAGCGGATACGCCGGATAACCTCTACTCCGTCAATATCGGGCAGCCCCAGATCCAGCAAAATAATATCCGGATTATGTGAAGCTGTTTCCATGACAGCCTCTGTCCCGTTTGCCGCAACCATAAACCGATACTCATGCGCCTTCAGCGTCATTGTAATCAGATTGCGCACCGGAGCATCATCCTCTACGACCAAAATCTGAAATTTACTCATATAATCTGACCTCCTCAAGTGGAAGTGTAAAACAGAAAACACTCCCCCGCGGCTGATTGTCTGTCACACAGATCGTTCCGCCATGCGCCTCTACAATCGCCTTACAGAGATACAAGCCAAGTCCAAGGCTGCGGCGGTTATCCGCAATTTTATTCATACCACAGTAAAATTTTTCAAAAACCTTCACTTTCTCTTCATCCGGAATACCTTCTCCATTATCCGCAATCCGTATTTTAGCCATATCCGCTTCCTGTTTTGTCACAATTGTGATACTGGAATCCGGCATCGTATATTTCACCGCATTATCCACAATATTTACAATCACCTGAACGATCAGCCTGGCATCTGCCCGTACCAGAAGCAAATCCTCCTCATGAAAGACGGAAAAACGGTGTTCTCCCGCCTTACGGCCAACATGGCGCACCGCTTCCTCCACAAGATCACTCAGCAGTTCCGTAGACGTATTCAATGTCATCCGCCCTTCTTCAATGCGGGTTGCATACAGCAGATTTTCCACCAGATTGATTAGCCACATGGAATCATCATAAATATCAGAATATATCTGCCGTTTTGCCTCCTCATCAAAGCTGTCTCCATTACTCAGCAGATTACTGGCATTGCCGGAAATCGTGGTAAGCGGTGTCCGCAGATCATGTGAAATCGTACGCAGCAGATTTGCCCGCAACTGTTCGCTCCTTGCCAGAACCGCAGCTGCCTCTTTTTCGCGAACATTCTTTTCATTCTCCATCGCCAGTGCACACTCGCCGAGCATGGACAACAAAATCCCCTGCTCCGAAGCGTCCGGCGGATCATGTTCTATTTGAATACCGACCACCCCATAGACTCTTTC
>CAOJHI010000003.1 GCA_948436005.1 uncultured Lachnospiraceae bacterium | reverse complement strand
CTGTGTTATCAGATTTTCAGAGACAGAAAATAGCCGCCAACTACCGCAAATAGTTGACGGCTGCCTAAAAGGTAGTTAGATCATTTGAGGGTAGGCCGCTTCTCTGGCTTTCCCTGTTTCTATATCTACTATATCATTAAGAAGATTATTTTTCAAGAGCGGTTTTGAAGGCAGTTGGCTACTCTCAAAATTATTTTTTTAGTTTTTTGAGTATATACCGCAATTTTCTTTTCAGCCGGAACCACAGGGCATCCTTTTCCAGCTCGCGAATTTTGGCTTCGAGCTTTTTATTTTGCTGTTCCAGCTCCTGAATTGCATTGCCATATACGAGTATGACATCGCGCAGCAGATCTTCCGCAGCAACCTCATGTACCGGAAGATTTTCGATTTTATCGGAAAAGAGGCCGGCGGCGGCTCCAGGGGAATCCTGGCTGTCCTGTGCTGCAGTCGCATGGGAATCCGACGTATTTTCAGCAGGGGTTGCAGAGTGGTATTCCTGTGCGGCCTGGCTGTTGGACTGTGCAAACTGCTCCAGAAATTCTGCCTGTTTTCCCTCCGGAAAGAGTGTATTTTTACCGGATTTTGTCACATAGGGATTGCTGCGGAGGATTTCACCAATGCTTTTCCGGAGAATTCCGCATTTTATGGGAGACACAGGAAGTGCATTTAAAATCCGGCGCAGCTCAAGATACGTGCCATCCAGGCTTGGATTATAGACACTCTTTTTGTTTTTAAAACCATCTGCGATGGAGAGGCCGAAAATGTCGAGGAAATCAGAAATCAAAGTATGCTCTTTCCCGCGATACTGATTGTCCCCATATATCCGTACGATCAGATTTTCCTTTCCGAAAACATCTGAGAGTGTATTCAGATAGGAAAGAAAATCCAGCGGATAATTGATTTCCTGCAATACCTCCAGATAGTCGGCAAAAGGCAGGCAGGTAGAGGAGGATTTTACTTTCTGACGGTACAGAGACTGTACAAATTCATCCTGACGCCGCAGATAAACAATGATGCGCAGCTCCATATTTCTTTTGGAAAAGTCTTCGCGGATTCTTGTCCAGAAATCCGGGCGGCTCTGGCTGGCACGCCAGATGGCCTCATCGGTGAGGATTATTTTTTCGTAATTGGAGCCAAGCTGGGCGATTTTGTCCAAAGTAGAGTCATATTCCACACAGGGGCGGTTTCTGTCTTTTGTCCCGTCTTCATTTTTGTAAGCCCGGATGAGGAAATGAGCATTTCTGCGCCAGCCGATACCGGCATAGCGCAACCCGAGATCCGGGAAACAGATGCCGTGACTTTTCAGGACAGCATCATTGGCGGTAAGGAAGTTCTGAATCGCGGTAGTTCCCGTTTTCGGAAGCCCGATATGCAAATATACGGTGGTCATAGATTTTCTCCTGAATTTTTATAAAATTGGAATTATTTGGGATGCATGAAACTGACTTTAAGTATGCGGCCAAGTTTCAAATAAACACATATTATTTGGCTTGTTGTGAAGCGGAAGCAACGCGCGCGGGCAGCAATTCCCGTGCTTCGAGGGCGTGCAGGATCTGGTCAACGCATTCCTGTAGTTTCAACTCAGATGTGTCAATAACGGCATCCGGAGAATCAGGTGCTTCATAAGGGCTTGAGACCCCTGTAAAATCAGCAAGGTCGCCGCTGCGCGCTTTTTTGTACAGCCCTTTTACGTCACGCCGTTCGCATTCTTCCAGGGGCGTATTGACGTAAATTTCAAAAAAACTGTCCTTTCCGATGATTTCACGGGCGCTCAGACGATCCTGCGCATAAGGCGAAATAAAAGCAGTGATCACAATCAAACCAGCATCGTTCATCAGCCGTGCCACTTCAGCAATCCGGCGGATATTTTCGATCCGGTCTGCTTGTTTAAAGCCGAGATTGCGGTTCAGGCCCATGCGGATGTTATCGCCATCCAGAAGCATTGTATGAAGGCCCAGCGAAACAAGCCTTTTTTCCAGCGCATTAGCCACAGTTGACTTTCCGGAACCGGACAGACCGGTCATCCAGATCGTGACAGGGTTCTGTTCTTTTTGCTGTGCGCGGAATTCTCTCGTTATTTCAAGCTTTTGCCAGGTCAGGTTGTCGGAACGTTTGATATTTTTCAGGACAATTCCGCAGGCAGAAGTCATATTGGTGACACGGTCGATCAGGATCAGAGAACCAAGCGCCTGGCTGTTTAGAAAACGGTCAAAAACAATTTTGTCAGATACAGAAATATCACACTCGGCAATTTCGTTTTTAAAGGTGGTATCTGCCGGTATTTCATTGCCGGTATTTACATCAATTTTATGATTGATATGCAGGACAACGGCCGGAATCAGCCTGGTGCCAAGCTTTAAATAGTAGTTTTTTCCGGCTACAAGCGGAGCGTCGTCCATCCAGAGGAGACGTACTGTAAAAAGAGAGCCGACACAGAGGCTTGCATCTTTGACAAGAACACAGCCGCGGGAGACGTCTACTTCGCGGTCAAGGGTGATCGTCACAGCATGGCCGCATCCGGCAGAGCTGACCGGTTTTCCGGCGTCAAGAATCTGACTGACAACCGCTTTTTCGCCGGAGGGAAGCGTTGTAATCATGTCCCCTGCTTTTATGAGGCCCGCCTCAATCTGCCCCTGAAATCCACGGAAGGTGGAATCTGGTCTGCATACGCGCTGTACAGGCATAAGAAAGCCGGTGTTTTCCTCTTCCTGTTCTGTGCGGATGTTTTCAAGATAAGTCAGAAGGGAGGTTCCCCTGTACCATAACATCTGCGTCGAGCGTTTTGTGATATTATCACCCTCTGTTGCAGAAACGGGAAAAATTTTCAGGGAAGTAAACTCATATTCTGCCATCATCCGGCGGATATCAGCCGTGATTTTTTCAAAACGTGTTTCATCATATCGGATCAGATCCATTTTATTTACGGCAAATACAAAATGGCGAATCCCCATCATGGAACAGATACGGGTATGGCGTCTTGTCTGTGTGAGAACGCCATGCGTGGCATCTACGAGAATGACCGCAAGTTCGGCAAAGGACGCGCCGACAGCCATGTTTCGGGTGTATTCCTCATGGCCGGGGGTGTCTGCAACGATGAAAGAGCGCTTTTCTGTCGTAAAATACCGGTAGGCCACATCAATCGTAATCCCCTGCTCTCGTTCTGCCATAAGGCCGTCAAGTAGAAGCGAATAGTCGATCGCGCCTCCGCGTGAGCCCATCTGGCTGTCGAGCAGAAGCGCCTGTTCCTGATCTGCAAAAAGCAGCTTGGCGTCATAGAGCATGTGACCGATCAGTGTGGATTTTCCGTCATCCACGCTTCCGCAGGTAATAAATTTTAAAAGAGTATTCATGGCTAAAAATATCCCTCCCGCTTGCGCTTTTCCATACTTGCACTGCCGCCGTCGCTGTCAATGACACGGCTGGTCCGCTCTGAGGAGACGGCACTCAAGGTCTCTGCAATAATGGCCTCCAGAGTATCAGCCTGACTTCTGACGCCACCGGTCAGAGGATAGCAGCCAAGTGTGCGGAACCGGATGCGGTCGTGCTGTACGGTTTCGCCGTCTCTTAGCTTCATGCGGTCATCGTCCAGCATAATGATATTTCCGTCCCGCATAACAAAAGGACGTTCTTTTGCAAAATATAAGGGCACAATGTCAATATTTTCCCGTTGGATATACTGCCAGATATCTGCCTCTGTCCAGTTTGAAATGGGGAAAATCCGGATTTCCTCACCGGGCCGGATTCTGGTATTATACAGCTTCCACATTTCAGGCCTCTGATTTTTGGGATCCCAGGCGTGCTGCTCGTTGCGGAAGGAAAAAATCCGTTCCTTTGCGCGTGATTTTTCTTCATCGCGCCGGCCGCCTCCAAAGGCAGCTGTAAAACCATAGTAATCCAGTGCCTGTTTGAGCGCCTGTGTTTTCATAATATCTGTATAGGCCGCGCCGTGGTCAAAGGGGTTAATACCCTGGGCAAGGCCGTCTTTGTTGATATATTCCAGCATTTCCAGACCGTATTTTTTTGCAGTCTGATCACGAAATGCAATCATTTCCTTAAACTTCCAGGTTGTATTTACGTGTAAAAACGGAAAAGGAGGCTTTTCCGGATAAAATGCTTTGAGAGCCAGGTGCAGCATAACGGAAGAATCCTTGCCAATGGAATACAGCATGACAGGTTTTTCGCACTCAGATGCAACCTCCCGCATAATATAGATCGCTTCAGCCTCCAGTTTGTCAAGATGGGTCATATCGCTCATGAAATTACTCCTTGTTCTGGTCAGTTTGAACCAAGATACATACTTAGAAGTGGTCTTGATTCAAGCGAGTTTATCATAAGGAAAGATTGTGATAGAAATATGATAAGATTACGGAAAAATGAATATTATTACATAAATATTACTGACATTTTTATATTTTTTTAGTGAAAAACAGGACAGTGGTTTTAACGTATTTTTGAATAAAATATCAGAAAAATATAAAAAATATATATTATTTCTAGAAAATAAAATATAATAAATCATATATAAAAAATAAAAGATAAAAATACAAAAATAATATTGACAAATATAAAATGATTTGATAAGATACAGACATCAACAAAACATTTGTTGTTCCTATAGAAAAGTACCTATAGACAATGAAGGTTTCGGAAGGATTGGAGGTCGATACCAGTGGATAGCGTTTCGCATTATTTAGCTGATACATGTGGCAGGATAGATGTTTCCTGTGGAAAAGACCTCTGTCAGAAGTGATTCAAGAGTATCGAAAAAGAAACGATAATTGGAGAGAGAAAGAATCCGCTGACAGAGTACATTTATCCAGGTAGTGTAAGAGAGAACGAACTCGCAGGTTCGATTGTCTGAGAACAGACAGATCAGGAAAGAAGCGGCTGGAGACGAGTGAAAGAGCAGAGAAAAGAGCATCGAAAGGAAAGATGTAAAAGCGGTAAGATTTCCAGCGCCTGACAGATAAAAGCCACATGGTTTATAAAAAGACAATACGTGTAAAGAAACGAACGATATTTTTATAAATAGAACAGGAAAAATACCTCTCCAATTTAGCAGATAAAGACAAATAAAACTGAATAAAAGGACACAAAAATAACACGCAGCTGAAACACAGATTAAGACAGGTTAAGATCTGAAAAAGTATAAAAACAAAAAACTCTGAACTAAAAAGTGAGATAAAAATTAAAACAAAAAGCAGGAGATGCTGTAAATGCAGTACCTCCTGTTTTTGCGTGAAGATGAAAGGAAAATTCTACAAATTTACTGCCGTTGACTGAAATCTGATTTTGAAGTAAGATAGGTGTAATTAATCACGTTTATGGAGAATATTACGATGTATAAGGAAAAGACAAAAGTATTTTTAGAAAGTTTTGGTGATGGTCTGACCGAGCACCATGCGCAGCGGATTGATAAATTGTGTAAAGACCTTTGTCATGAATATTCATTCGATGATACGCAGGTTTTAGATACAATAGAGCTGTTGTATCTTGTTTTTAATGAGGAGAACACACCAGAAAATGTGAAGGTGGCAGTGAATCTGCTGGATCGTATTTTGAGGATGGAAAATAAGGATGGAAAAGAAGAAAATCTTTGGCTTGACCGTTTCTGTATCAAACAGTTGCTTCCAGTTATTTATGATTTAGGGGCATATCAACCGGTTACGAATAAGCTTCTGTTTATGCAGCCACGACGGGGATTAAATGAGAGTTTCCGTTATCTTTATAAGAAATTGAAAAAGGAATATATGTATCCGCTTGCCTTATATGAGCTTCACCGGGGAGAGGTTACAAGATTGGAGTATTATATTAATGCAGCCTGGTTTATCCGGGATATGGCGACAGCCCAGGTGATATTTGTGCATGAATCAAATAACCTTATGGGGTATCTAGATATTCGGCTGGAAACAAAAATTGTTCAGCTTTGGCACGGTTGTGGAGTTTTTAAACACATTGGTTTAAGCACAATTGGGAAAAAAGGCTTCAAAAGCATGGCTCGTTATGAAGAGTTTCCAGAATATAATAAATATTCTGTTGTCACAATAGCCAGTCCTGAGCTGGCCTGGGTTTTTGAAGAGTTCATGGGTATTTCAAAAGACAGCGGGGTGATTCAGCCGATTGGCGTCTGCCGTACAGATGAAATATTTGACAGTGGTTATGTGGAAAAGTGTTACCAGAAGGCATATAGAGCGATTCCTGCGGCTCAAAATAAAAAGATTATTTTATATGCGCCGACGTACCGGGGAGTTGACCCTCACCGTGTTTCGCCGGATGCACTGGATATTGCAGCGTTTGCAAAGGAATTAAGTGATGATTATATACTTATCATAAAGCATCACCAGACCGCGCAAAATGTGACCGAGATTCCAGAACCATATAGGGATACATTTGCTTATGATATGACGCGCGGTAGAGGTATGAATATTAATGAGCTCATGACAATTGCAGATATTTGTATTACAGATTATTCTTCTGTAGCATTTGAATTTTCTGTATTTGAACGGCCGCTTTTGTTTTTTGTATATGATTTAGATGAGTATATAGATAATCGTGGACTTTATTATGATTTTAATGAAATTACACCGGGGCCGCTTTGCCGTACGAATGAGGAAATGATTCGTTACATTAAGGAACTTGAACAGGGATTTGATAAAGCGGTAATTACGAATTTTAAAAATCGTTTTATGAGTAGTTGTGATGGACATGCATGCGAGCGTCTGCTAAAATTACTTGGACTTGTAGATAAAAAACCTTTGAAACCTGAAGGAGAAGGGAAAAAGAATGAGAAAAATTCTATTATGGCACGATTTAAAGGCGGCTGTCGGTATATGATAAACTACTGCAAACGGATTTTCAAGGCAGTGCGTAGGTGGAGAGATCATTTAAAATAAGGAGACAAGAAAATGAAAAAAGTGATTACGTATGGAACGTTTGATTTGCTTCACTATGGGCATATTAATTTGCTACGCCGCGCAAAGGAACTGGGAGATTATCTGATTGTGGCCTTGTCGACGGATGAATTTAACTGGAACAGCAAGTCTAAAAAGTGCTATTTCAGCTATGAAAAACGGAAACAGCTGCTGGAAGCAATCCGATATGTGGATTTGGTGATTCCAGAAGAGTCCTGGGAGCAGAAATTATCCGATGTGAAAGAATTTCGCGTGGATACTTTTGTGATGGGAGATGACTGGGAAGGGAAATTTGATTTTTTAAAGGAACACTGTGAGGTGATTTACCTGCCGAGAACGCCGGATATTTCCACGACCCAGATTAAAACAAATCTGAGTACAAAGAAAGAGAAAGGTATGAACTGCAATGAATAATTACGACATTACAGTATTATATGCATATCATGCAGACCAGGAGCGGTCCGTACAGGATTTTCCACATCAGACATTTCCGGCTGAGAAAATACAGGTGATTCCCGTATGGGAGAATGATATTTACAAACCTTATAAAAATTCTATGGAGAAAATCTCCATGGCAAAGGGAGCTTTTACTATTCTTTTAAATGAGAGTGATTCCTTCTCAGAAAGGTTTTTGGAGCGAATGCTGTATGCAGCTTCAGATCCGGGAACAGCATTTGCAATGCCTGCGCTGCAAAGCCAGAATCTACTGCGTAGAGAAGAGTATTTTCTTCTCCGGGATGGAGAAGACCAGGAGGTGGATATTCAGCAGGAACCGGTGGTATTTCCGGCTGGACTTTATGGCTTGTTGGTTCGCACCTCACTTCTGAAAGAAGCACTTTCAAGTGCAGTTTTTCCATGTGAAATAGAAAAGCAGGCTTTACTTTATATTCTGGCCAGGATTCCGACGTTCTGTTATCTGGGAACAGAACTCCTATCTTATGCTTGGCCTCTGGAATGTGATCATGAATATGATATCAGGTGCCATACACTGGAGTGGTATTATGAGCCGTTTCAGAGATTTTTGCTTCCATATCTGGAACAAAATATGACTGAGGAGCAAACGGCTCTTTTTCCGCAGTTGCTAACAATCTATATGATTAAAGCACGTATTGCTTCAAACGAAGATAATCGTAACAAACATGTGATTGCAAGAGAAGATGCAGAAAGCTACTGTGAGTTGTTTTCAAAGGCATTGCAGTATGTGTCCGTTTCCACACTGATGTGTGTTCAGAAGAATTCGCATCCGGCCAGGCTTCACACACGACGTCTGCTTTTGTTTTTGCGGTTAAAAAAGCAGGATTTTTGTTATTATCCGGAATTCCGGTGTACTGAGGAGCAGTTGCAGCTGGTCAGTGACGGAGAGGTATTCTGTGAACTTGAGCAAATTCCGCTGCGTGTGATCAAGATTGATTACATAGATGATAAGCTGGAGATTGATGGAACGTATCACAATTTTTTTTCGGAACAGGAGGCAGAGGTTGTTGCGAGATTCGGGCAGCAGGAATATCCTCTTGTTTATAATGGAAGGTATGCTAGGACAAAATGTTTTGGTGTGACGTATGCGCGCATGAAGACGTTTCACGTTTCAATTCCCGTTGAACCCTCCAAGGAGGAGCGGATTTTAAACTTTATTTTTAAGGTACAGGGAAATGAGTATAGAATGGACTACGCATTTCCTGCACATACGAGCCGTTTTGCAAAAGATTTTGGGTATATATACTGGCGTATTGGGGCATACCTTTGCTTTTGGAGCAGAAAAGGGATTCACGTGGTGCAGTCCGGAAAGTGGAAAATTTTGAAAAAAGAGATTGCACTTTGGCTTCAGATGTGGAAAAAGAAGGATGGCTTTTACCGGGAACAGATTCCTCTTAAGATTTTGAATTTTCTTTTACAGCCTTATTTTAAAAGACAGAAAATCTGGCTGTTTATGGACAAGATCTATAAAGGGGGGGATTCCTCTGAGTATATGTACCGTTATGCAGTAAAACAGCAGGACGGTATAAAAAAATATTATCTGCTGGATAAAACCTCAGCAGACTACACGAGAATGAAAGCAGAAGGCTATCGGCCGCTTGTACGCAACAGTTTGAAACACCGGCTTGTTTTTTTGAATGCAGATATGGTAATTGCATCTAATTCTACTGTATTTTCGTTTAATGGATATACATTTGCACGAAGCCTTCCGATTCGTGGAAATGTTCATTTTGATGTTGCCTGTGTTCAGCATGGCATGTCGGTGCAGAAAATCGCGATTGCTCAGCAGAGGCTGCGGGATAATACAAATCTGTATTTCTGTGCTTCAAAATATGAAATTCAGAATCTTTCCAAACCGGAATATGATTATGTAGGATATGATGCATTAAAACTGACAGGTGTGCCAAGATATGATGGCCTGAAAAACCGTGCGCAGAAGATTCTGGTTATTTCGCCTACGTGGCGCATGCAGTCTGCATTGCCGCCTACTGGAGGGACAGAAAGTGTTTCCAGAACTTACAATCCCAATTTTAAAGAGACGAGCTATTATAAAGTGTACAATAGTCTGATTAATGATCCTCGTCTGCTGATGGAGGCACGCAGATATGGATATCGGATTCAGTATGTATTACATCCGATTGTCAGTCCGCAGAAGGATGATTTTGTAAAAAATGACCTGGTTGAGATTATCCCGTCAATCGGAGAAATGAGCTATGAGAAAATATTCTGTGAGGGTGCATTGATGGTAACAGATTTTTCAGGGGTTCAGTTTGATTTTGCTTATATGAGAAAGCCTGTCATCTATCTGCATCATCATGATATTCCTCAGCATTATGAGGAAGGGGTATTTTTCTACGACACAATGGGGTTTGGGGAGATCTGCCATACAAATGACGAATTAGTTGATGTATTGTGCGATTATATGAAGAATGACTGCCGAATGCCAGATCTTTACCGCAGCCGGGCAGATGACTTTTTTGCGTTTTCCGATCACCGCAACTGCGAGAGAATTTATCCGGTTATGCTGGAGCATGAAAAGAGACGTACCAGGTAGCGGCAGAGTGCTGTTTTTGTATGCAAAACGTGACAAAATCCCTATTTTTGCGACAGTTGGTTTTGACAAGGAAATACAGGTATGGTACACTAAAACCAAATATGATTACATAAAGTTTAAGCTTTATGTAATTTTCATGTACAGAGTCCGGAGTGACAGGATTTTATTGATGAGTGAATATTAATAATGGGGTGAATAAAGTTGGATAAGTACGAGTACAATCTCAAGCTGGAGGAAATAGACAAACTGGTAGATCAGGAAGATTACCAGGAAGCCGCGAATCTGGCAGATACGATAGACTGGCGGAGGGTTCGAAATATCAGAACACTTTGCCTGATCAGTGAGATCTATGAGGCAGCGGGAAGGCTGGAGGAGAGCAAGACGCTGCTGCTTCGCGCCTACCGCAGATCACCGGTGGGCCGGACGGTCCTGTATCGTCTGGTGGAGGTGACAACAGCGCTGGGACAGTTCGATGAGGCGCTGGAGTATTATACGGAGTATGTGCAGGCAGCGCCGCATGACAACAACCGTTATATTTTAAAGTATAAAATTTACAAAGGCAGAGGGAGCCAGACACAGGAGCTGATTGCGATTCTGGAGGAATATCTGGGACAGGAGTACACGGAGCGCTGGGCGTATGAGCTGGCTACGCTGTATCAGCAGTCAGGGCAGATGCAGAAGTGCCTGGCAGCGTGTGATGATCTGGTGCTTTGGTTCCACAGCGGCAAATATGTTGCAAAGGCATTGGAACTGAAAAAGAGATATGCAGCGCTGACACCGAAGCAGAAGCAGATTTATGAAGAGTGCCTGCAGAAGAAAATGGCCGATCCTGTGGATGAAACGGAGGAGAAGGAAACCGTTGTACAGAATGTTGAGCCTGATACCGGAGCAGCCGGAGGGGAGTTTATGGCTGAGAGTATCATGGCACAGACAGAGCGGGAGATTGCCAATCAGGTGGCAGCACATAAGGCAGAAAAAGACAAGAAAGAAGAACAGCTTGCGGCTGTGGAAGAACCAGGAGAACGGCTGGCTTCTACACGTATTATGCCGGGCAAAACAGACACACAGGTATGGCGGGGCGTGAAGCCGGAGCATGAAAGTTTGAAGGCGAAGCAGCCGGAAGAGGCTGCCCTGGAGGAACAGACGGCGCAGCCACAGGCAGAAGAGGATGATATATCGTTAGAGCCGGGCGATTTGCAGGTGGAGCTTGCAAAGAGCATGAGAAAAATCCTTTCAGGTGTCGTAAAAAATGTGGAGCAGCCGGAGGATGATATACCGGCATCTGTGGATGCCAGAATGCAGAATATTCAGCCTCTTCAGATACCGGAGACATCGGAGCAGCCGGTTGCACAGCTCTCCATTGATGATGTGCTTCTTTCTATGAGCGATAAAGGAAAAAGAATTACAGACGCCGTACTGGGCGAAATAGATGGCGAAGAGCCGGCGTCACAAAGCGGCAATTTTGAGACAGAAGGTGCTCCGAAGAACAGACGGTCAATTGAAAGAAACGGAAAGTCTGTAGCAGATGAAGCAGGTGGGAGTCAGGAGAGGCTTGCGGCGGATGAAGGCGCTGGAAGCGAGGAGAGACTTACGTCAGGTGAAGCAGCCGGAAGTCAGGAGAGATTTGCGTCAGGTGATACAGTTGGAAGTCAGGAGAGACTTGTGTCAGGTGATACAGTCGGAAGTCAGGAGAGATTTGCATCAGGTGAAGCAGCTGGAAACGAGGAGAGACTTGCGGCGGATGATGCAGCCGAAAGCCTGGAAAATGTTGTGACAGATGAAACGCCTGTAAGGCGGGAGAGACTGGTGAAGAAGTCCCGGGCACAGAGCAGGCCGGAAGTGGAAAAGCCGGCTGACAGACAGGAAGAATTGGCGGAAAAAGAAAATACTGAAAAAATGCCGGAAGAAACATACGAAAGAATTGCCAGAGAAATTTCAGCAGATGGTTCGGACAGAAATTTGGAGAACAGAACCAAAAAGGCCGGGGCATTGCGATTTCCGGATGCCGCAAAAACCATGGTGGATGCTGCTGCAGATGAATTGACGGATATTCAGCGTGAAGCGCTTCAGTATACGAACCATCCGGAAAAACTGCTCAGAAATGCGAGGTCTCTTCCAACGTATATGGAAGATGAGGATGAGCTTGGGAAAACGCGCAGGATCGGAAGCCGTGAAGAACTGATGGAAGCTGCAAAGAAAGAGATTCTTCAGGAAAAGACGATTCGGATTCCAACGGATCAGATTGCACAAAAGCTGGAAGAAGCAGCAGGAAAAGCGCAGAAAGCGGCTCAGGAAACAGATATTTCAGGAAACAGGCCATATTCAGAGGAAGCAGCGAGAAGTTCTGACGATCGGTTATATCCGGAAGATATGCAGAGAATTTCGGATGAGATGGCATATCAGGAGGATACAGAGGACCGTTCCCACGAGCTTCCATATGCAGAAAACGCAGAAGAATATTATGATGAGGCGGAACCGGGATATGAAGATGGAGAATATCTGATGATTCCGCAGCATCTCAGAGGTCTTTTCAGCGGTTTTACAGAGGTAGAGGGGCTGGAGGAACAGATTGCAAATGCAATCATCCAGGCAGAATCCAAAGGGGATGACCGAACTTCACGCAGTGGAAATATTCTGATTTTTGGTGCACATGGTTCCGGAAAGACAACGCTGGCTATGAATATTGCGAAGGCGATTGCTCACGACAAGGGCAATCAGACCATGAAGATTGCAAAGATTTACGCGACAGATTTGAACCGTAAGGATATTGCAGCAACAGTTGCTAAAATCGCGGGCGGTACGCTGATTGTGGAGGAAGCTGGTGATTTGGAACCGGGCACGGTGGAACAGCTCACAACAGCCATGGAGTTCCGGACAGACGGGCTGGTGGTGATTCTGGAGGATGAGCAGCAGTATATCCATGAACTTTTGATGCGCCATCCGCGTTTTACGATGAAGTTTACGGCTCAGATCTACATTCCGGAGTATACCGTAGAAGAATTGGCCGGATTTGGGCAGATTTATGCAAATGCGCAGGATTATATGATTGGTGAGGAGGCACAGGAGATTCTTTGCCAGAAGCTTGAAGAAGCTATGGAAGGGGAAAATCCGGTAACGCTCGCGGATGTGATTGATCTGACAGGAAAGGCAATTGCGCGTTCCAATAAATTTTTCCGGAAGCTGTCAATGGGAAAGAAGCGGTACGATGAGAATGATTATATTGTGCTGTTTCCGAAGGATTTTAAATAAAGGGTTTTTACTGGAAGGAATTTGAAATGAGGACGTCCCCTGGCAACAGATACAAAAACGGGGTTTTGAGGCAAACAAGTCACCTCTTATTTTGTATCTGTTGCCAGGGGACTGATTTTGTATTTTTGAAAGAATTTGCAATTGGTTAAGTGGATAGAGAGGTGTGCGGTTTCGGGAAGGAAATGGAAACTGCACATTTTTTTATTTTAGAGAAACACTGATTAAGGCGTTTCTTCAGATTTAGAAGAGCTATGTATTTTAGAAGCCCAGCGTTTCTCCGATGAGCAGGACTTTAATTCGTCCTTTGTTGCGGTTAAAGCGGGTGATGACGGTGTGGGCACAGATGCAGTCAGGGGACAGGCAGTCTTTGCAGATGCCGGTCTGGCTGCAGGGGGTGTGAAGACCGAGGCGCAGCGTGTTTGGCGGAGCGGCATTTGTATGTACCCGTTTGATTGCGGTTTCTGTATCAGCAGTAACTTTGTTCATTCCCGCAAGGATGATGACCTGTTCCGGGCCGCAGATCAGTGCAGCGACGCGGTTGCCGTTTCCATCAATATTAACCAGTTCCCCATCAGCAGTAATCGCATTTGTGCTCATAAAGTAATAATCTGCGCAAAATGCTTTCTGCTGGGCTGCTTTCTTTTCTTCCGGAGAAGCAGCAAGAGACCGGTCGATCAGTTCCAGGTCTTTTTCTCTGAGCGCGTCCATCAGGCCCGTCTGTGCCAGTGTGACACTTCCACCCCAGGAGACAGAGGCTCCGGACGGCAGCATGGAAAGCACATACGCAACTGCTTCTTTCGAGGTTTTAAAATAATACCCCTCCATCCCGCGCTTTTCCAGCCCCTTAATTACAGAATTTGCAAGAGTTTCATAATATTTTTCTGTTGGTGACATAAAATCCTCCTTTTTGTTCTGTCTATACTTAATTCAATTGCATAGAACCTTCACAAATCCAGTTCCCTCCCCTATCATGACATATCTGAGTAAACCGCAAAACATACTGTCAACTGTAAACATTTTTCAAAATTCAGCCGACTGATCTCTGATACAAAATAAGGGGTGACTTGTTTGCCTCGGAACCCCGTTTTTGTACCAGAGATCAGTCGGCTTCCCTCTTTCCAAACATTCACTCTCCCTATTCTATGCAAACACCTCCTAAAGATTGTAACATATGATAATAAAAATGAAAACCTTCATTTATTTTTGGACAATTTATGGAATTTGTGCTATAATATTTCTACAAATTGCTGTTGCCAGATAATTTACAGCAGAAGGTTGCTGCAAAGGAAACGGTTCTGCAGCGGCTTGGGCATTTCATTGAGGCAGGAGGTATTGTGTATGGATAAAAAAGTGATTATTACGATTGGAAGGCAGTTTGGAAGCGGCGGACACGAAATAGGGGAAAAGCTGGCAAAGAAACTGGGTATTAAGTTTTATGATAAAGAGCTTCTGAAACTGATTGCAAAAGAAAGTGGTTTGTGTGAGAAAGTTCTTGAGAGTTATGATGAGAAACCGACAAACAGTCTTTTGTATTCAATTGTGATGGATGTATATCCTTCTGCATTGTATTCCGGTCCAACGATTGATCAGCAGATTTATCAGGCAACGTATGATTCCATTCGTAAACTTTCCGGTGAGTCCTGTGTCATTGTCGGGCGATGTGCAGACTATATTCTTCGCGACTGTCCGGGGCTGCTCAGTATTTTTGTACACGCAAATTCGGATTTCAGGGCAGCACGTGTCATAGATGAATACCATCTTTCAGATGCAAAGGCACGGGATATGATGGTGAAAACGGATAAAAAGCGTGCAAGTTATTATAATTTCCAGTCAGAAAAGAAATGGGGTATGGCAGCAAGCTACAATCTCTGTATTGAGAGCAGTGAGCTTGGAATTGATGGTTCCGTTGATTTTATTATGGACTATATCAGATATAAAAATCAGAAAAAATAAATAGTTTTGTGATATGGCAGGAAATAGGGCGCTTCTTGGGTTGGATAACTTGAGAGGCGCTTTTTTGTTTAATTTGTAGATTTTATAATTGCATTTTATTATAAAGTGCCATGTAAATCATAATTTAACTATAATAAAAAATGTATATATTTTACAAAAAAATAAGGTAAAATAAAAGAGATTGTGACATATGACACATACGAGGGGAGGAGGGAATTTTATAATTAAAAATACAATCGATTTGTACATTCAAGGGCCTTGAATAGAAAACAGAGGTGAAAAAATATGAAAAAAAGAGCGAATTTAATGGCATTGGCATTGGGGCTGACAAGCATTTTCGGTGTTACGGCGTGTGCGCAGAACGTAAATGCGGCAGAAGAAGGCCCCGTTTATGTACAGTATGAAGGGGAGTGGCCGGCTCCGGAAGGCGTTGCAAATATTATTTATGATACAGATATCGCAGATGATGTTGACGATGCCGGTGGCCTGGCGATGCTGCATTCCTATGTGAGCGAGGGAAGAGCAAATCTTTTGGCAGTGGTCTGCAACAGTGCATGTCTGTATGCAGCGCCGTGTGCGGAGGCAATTAATACATACTATGGCCGTCCGGAAATTCCGGTCGGAACCTACAAGGGGCCATCAGAAGTTACACCGGAGAGCTATACCTACTGCAAACCCGTAACCATGAAATACGAAAATACAATGGTAGACGGAAGAGATGCCCGGGATGCAGTTGAGGTATATCGTGAAGTTCTGGCAAGCCAGCCGGACAACAGCGTAACGATTGCATCTGTAGGCTTTTTGACAAATCTGACCGAGCTCCTGAATTCGGAACCGGATGAATATAGTGATTTAAATGGTGTTGACCTTGTTGCACAGAAAGTTAAACTTGTGTGCTGTATGGGCGGCAATTTTGAGAATTTTGAGAGCGCAGAATATAATTTTATGTGTGATCCGGCCGCAGCACAGCTTGTTGTGGAAAAATGCCCGGCACCGATCCTGTTCAGTGGATTTGAAATCGGTATCAATGTTGATACAGGAGAACGCCGCTATGAAATGGAAGAGGATAATCCGGTTCGTTTAAGCTATGATCTTTATCTGACAGATGATACCGGCCTGGCAACCCGCTGGAGTTGGGATTTAACTGCAGTTATGTATGCAGTAGAAGGCCTTGGAGACTACTGGACGCTGGAGCGCGGCGATGTTTCTGTTCTGGATGACGGAAGAGTTACGTTTGAAAAGAATGAAGAAACAGGTTCAAGAGCATATTTGGTAGCAAAATCCGACGTAAAAGATGTAGAAGCCAGACTGAACGAAGTTATGATCCAGGCAAAGAAAAATAATCCGGATGAGAGAAAATTCATCTGCATCGAAGACAAAAATGGCCGTATTGACCGCCGTGGAGCAAACGGAGAGACCTGGGGAATCTGGCGCAGTGATAACCTCGTAAGCTACAGCAATTCTGTTGGCGCTTATATGTCCCTGGATTTTACTGGATGCGGTATTGATATTTACGGCGGTCTCGACAGCGACCAGGGAATGTTCCAGGTGCTGCTTGACGGAGAAGAGGTGGCTGTAATTGATACGTATGCAGAGAAGCGTGTTGGAAGCCAGGGCCTGTATTCCGCACACGATCTCGAACCTGGTGATCATACGATCAAACTGGTACTTCTGGAAGAAAAAAATGAGGCAAGTTCGGATTGTATGATACGAATTGATGCTTTTAGAATTATGGAAAACTGAGAATTATAAACAAATACAGTAAATATTGAAAAAGAAAGAAATAGTATTTTTTACCTGATATCATAAGATTTTTTCTCTAAATATACAGAGGATATTTCTGAGCGCATAAGATGCCCCGGGAGTATCCTCTTTTCTTTATTTTTTTAAAAATATACCGGAAATCCTGCACCGTAGCGGAAAAACCAGAACAGCCCGCGAGACCGGCCATATCCCATAGCAAACCCTGTGAGGCCGCCGGCACTTGGTGCGTTTTAGCGAAGCGCGAAACGCGCCTAGTACCGCTGCGTGCCGAACGGAGCGGAAGCGAGTTTGCGGAGGGATATGCCCGGTCTCGCGGGCGTCCGCCTATTCACTATGTAACCGACGTCAGCTTATTCGAAGGTTGAAATGAAAACACGGATATGATAAGATAAAACGACGCAATATAAAGAAAATACGGAGGAACCTTATGAAACTTTTTAAATACCGTATCAAGACACTTTTTAAGTATCAGGATCTGATCCGTGATCTGGTAGCCCGTGATCTGAAACTGAAGTATCGGAGGAGTTTTCTTGGTTATGTGTGGAGCGTTCTGAATCCGCTTTTGATCATGATTGTCCTGACTCTTGTATTTTCCAATCTTCTGGGCAAGGGAATTGAAAATTATCCGGTATTTCTCCTGACTGGACGGCTGCTGTTCGACTTTATGAAGAGCAGTACCAATAATGCGATGAAGTCAGTGACCGGAAATGCGGCTCTTTTGCGGAAGGTCTATGTGCCCAAGTATATTTTTACACTGGCCAAGGTGACAAGCTGTATGCTGGATCTGGTCTTTTCAATTGGAGCACTGTTGATTGTTATGGTCGTGACCCGGTCCCCGTTCCATTGGCATATGCTGCTTACGCCGCTGGTGATTTTGCAGCTTTATATTTTCTGCTGCGGGCTTGGTTTTTTCCTTGCACAGTTCAATGTTTTTTTCCGTGATATGGAACATATTTACGGTGCAGTGACAACAGCATGGCAGTATCTGACACCGATTATTTATGAGATCAGCCGTTTGCCAGGCAAGATACAGATTCTGATCAAGGCGTTTAATCCGATGTATTATTATGTGGCGCAGTTCCGGGATCTGGTATATTATGGGCGTCTGCCCGGGCCGAGAATTTTCTGGGGCGGCTGGCTGATTGCATTTTTGATGTTGTTTATCGGTGTGTGGTCCTTCCAGCGAAACAAGGATAAATTTATCCTGTATATTTGATTGTGTGCAGGCTGGGAAAGCGCACAGGATTGATTGGAGAGTACCTGGGCGTTTGGTAGAATCCGAATAATATCGTAGCAAATGGAGAATGAAGATGAGCAAATATGCGATAGAAGTAAAAAATCTGAAAATCCGTTTTAATCTTGCTTCTGAAAATGTAGATAACCTGAAGGAATATGCGATCAAACTTGTGAAGCGGGAGCTGATGTTCCAGGAGTTTCTTGCACTTCAGGATATCAATCTGAAGATAAAGCCAGGTGAATCCTGGGGGCTTGTGGGAGCGAACGGCTCTGGAAAGTCAACGCTGCTGAAGGCAATCAGCGGTATTTTAAAGCCATATGAAGGAAGCGTGAAAGTGCGGGGCAATATTGCTCCGCTTATTGAGCTTGGCGCCGGATTTGACGGGCGGCTGACTGCGCGTGAAAATATATATCTGAACGGACTTGTTCTGGGACATTCCAGAGAGTTTATGAAAGAGCATTTCGATGAGATTGTCGAGTTTGCCAATCTGAAGAAGTTTCTGGATTCTCCGGTGAAGAATTTTTCTTCCGGTATGAAGGCCAGGCTGGGCTTTTCTGTTGCAACGATCGTGAACCCGGAAATTCTGATTGTGGATGAGGTTCTGGAAGTAGGTGATATGCGTTTCCGCAGGAAATGCAATGAACGTATGCGGCAGATGCTCTCCGGAGGGACTACGCTTCTGTTTGTTTCACACAATATTGAATCCGTGAAGTCGCTCTGTGAAAATGCGGTGTGGCTTGACGGCGGCCGTGTACGCATGATCGGCAGTTCACAGGAAGTCTGTGATGCCTATAAGGAGGAGCAGAACCGTCTGGTGCGCGAGCGGAAGGAGCGGAGGCGGGAGCAGCTTCGTCTGGAGCGCAAAAAATATGATTACCTGATTGTCGGCGCAGGGCTGTACGGAGCAGTTTGCGCATGTGAGCTTACAAGAGCGGGCAAGCGCTGTCTGGTCATTGATAAGAGAAATCATATTGGGGGAAATATTTATACAGAGGATGTTGATGGGATTCAGGTGCACAAATACGGTGCGCATATTTTTCATACCAGCAATGATGCAGTGTGGAAATATGTAAATAAGCGTGCGAAATTCAATAATTATGTCAATTCTCCGGTAGCAGTTTACAAGGATGAACTGTACAATCTGCCATTTAATATGAACACATTCAGCAAACTCTGGGGTCTCAGGAAACCGCAGGAGGTAAAACAGCGGATTGCGGAGCAGATTGCGGATCTTCACATTACGGAACCCCGAAATCTGGAAGAGCAGGCGCTTTCCCTGGTCGGCACGGACGTGTACGAGAAGCTGATTAAGGGATATACAGAAAAGCAGTGGGGAAGAGACTGTAAGGATTTACCTGCTTTTATCATTAAGCGGCTTCCGCTTCGTTTTACGTATAATAATAATTATTTTAATGACAGCCACCAGGGAATTCCGATTGGCGGCTACACGGGAATTGTGGAGAAGCTGCTGGAAAATGTGGATGTAATGCTTGAAACAGATTATTTCCAGTATTCCAAAGAGAATCCGGATATGTTTGAAAAGGTGATTTATACAGGGATGATTGATGAGTATTTTGATTTCTGCTATGGACATCTGGAGTACCGGACCGTTCGCTTTGAGACAGAGCGTCTGGAGGAGGAAAATTATCAGGGAAATGCTGTGGTAAATTATACAGACCGTGAGGTTCCTTATACGAGGATTATTGAACACAAGCATTTTGAACCCGAGGCGGAGCTTGAGCAGCCGAAGGATTATACGATTATTTCACGGGAATATTCAACAGAATGGAAGCCGGGGAGCGAGCCATATTATCCGGTGAATGACGAGAAAAACAGTAAACTGTATGAAAAGTACCGTGCGCTGGCTGATAAGGAAAAAAATGTAATATTCGGCGGGCGCCTGGGCCAGTATAAGTATTATGATATGGATAAGGTGATTGAGGCAGCCCTTGAGGATGTTAAAAAAGAGCTGGAAATAAAGATGTAAACAGGCAGGGCATATGAGGGGAGCCATGAGCAGGCAGACAGGGGAATACCGGGAACAAGAAGGACAGGAAAGAGAAAGCCAGGAACAGGAAGACCTGGAAACAGAAAGCCGGGAAAGAGAAAGTCAGGAACAGGAAGACCTGGAAACAGAGAGCCAGGAAAGAGAAAGTCAGGAACAGGAAGGCCAGGAAACAGAAAGTCGTGAACAGGAAGACCAAGAAACAGAAAGCCAGGAAATAGAAAGTCGTGAACAGGAAGACTTGGAAACGGAAAAACGGGAAACGAAAAACCGAGAACAGGAAAGCCGGCAAACAGTGCCTGGGGCAGCGGATAATCAGAAAGGGTCTGCGTCATGGGTGATGCTGGAGCTCTTGGAAGACGAAGGCGGCGTGCTCCGCCTGGACGGTTCTGTTCCGCCTGAAATGGCGCCTGAGTCGCTTACATTGAAACTGAACGGTGAGAATCTTCCGGTATCTTTTACGGAACGATTTGCCCAGGCAGAAGTGGGCGGAAAGGTATTTTCCGGATGCAGGGCTTTTTTTGCAGAGATATCTGTGGAGCGGTTTCAGAAAAATAATATTCTGACATTTGTGCGTACTGACCATGATGGGAGAGAGGAAAACCTGTCTGTGGTAAGCACATGTTATCAGGCAAGGCTTTACAGTGGGTTGAAACAGGGCTGGTGGCATTTTGGGCAATATTTGGTCACACTGGCAGGGGTTGATTCTGCGGATTGCCGGGCAACAGGAATCAGGATTTCCAGGAAAGGAAGAATTGGCTGCATGCGGCAGGAGCTTTGTTTCCTGAAGGAAATTTTATGTGCTTCGTACGGGTCACGTAAAATGTTTCTGATGCGCCTGATGTACTGGGTTTTAGGCCCATTCTATTGCCGGAAAAATATTTGGGTTACATTTGATAAGCTGTATAAAGGCGGAGATTGCGGCGAATATTTCTATAAGTATATTTCTGGCAGGAAGGATGACGGGATTTGCCCTGTTTATGTGATAAAAAAAGGCGTCCCGGATTATGAAAGACTGTGCAGGGAGGGATATCAGCCTGCTGTATACCGAAGCTGGAAACAGAGAATGCTTTATCTGTATGCGTCCATGGTGTTTGGAACGCACAGCGGCGTGCCTTCTTTTTGCGGTTTTAATCAGTGGGAGGTCCGTTTTGTGCAGGACCGTTTTCGGGCTGTGAATCTGTGCATTCAGCATGGACTTTCAGTACAGGATTTGCGTGCTGATTCGAATCGGGTGATCAATAACAATAAACGGTATTACTGTGCGTCGCGCTATGAGGTAGAAAATCTTTCAAAGCCGGCGTATGATTACCGCCCGGAGGTTCTGCGGCTTACCGGGATACCGCGGTATGACGGACTGGCATTGCAGGATAAGCGGCAGATTCTGATTACACCAACGTGGCGTTCCTATCTTGCAATGCACTCTGTGATGGGACAGGCACGGCCGTACAATCCGGAGTTCAAAAATACAGAGTATTACCGGATTTTTCAGGCTTTGGTGGAACATGAAAAGCTTGGGAAGACGGCGCAGCAGATGGGATATCGGATTGTGTATCTTCTGCACCCGGTGATCAGTGCGCAGAAAAAGGATTTTCGCCCTGCCGGGGGAGTGGAAATTTTATCTGCACTGGAGAGTGATTATGAGGAGCTGCTGACGCAGTCGAGCCTTATGGTGACGGATTATTCCGGGGTTCAGTTTGATTTTGCATATATGAGAAAGCCAGTGGTATATTTTCACCCGCCTGAGCTGCCTCCTCACTATGAGGAAGGCGGATTTTTCTATGAGACGCAGGGCTTTGGTGAGATCTGTACGGACATAGATGAACTGGCGGAAATGCTGTGCGATTATATGAGAAATGGATGTCAGTTAAAGGATTTTTACCGGGCGCGGCAGGATGATTTTTTTGCATATCAGGATTTTGAGAACTGCAGGAGGATTTATGAGGATGCCCGGTGTTACCAGGAAAGCTTAGTTGAATCAATAAAAAATGGGCATAGTCTGAGAAGCATAGCGGAAAAGGCAACGATCAAAAAGTAAAGATCAAAAGGCAAAAATTGAAGATCAAATGCAGGTACTCAATACAGGGTATAGAAAATTAGCAGATCAGTTTCAGGTGCAGTGAACCAAAAGGAGGCGGCAATGTTTCAAATCCGGCAATATTTAAAGATGTTTTTACAGAATGTGCTGCTTCCGTTGATTTACAGATGGTTCAGCCGGGGGCCGGTACAGAAAGGGCTGGTGCTTTTTGCGGATGCCCATCATGAGGAGCTTCCGTTTTCGATGCAGCGGATGTATGAGGCAGTATCAGAGCTTGAGGCAGCAGGGCAGTGCCATACGGAGTTATTTATCAGTGATTTTGGCCGGATGCCGTTTGGAAAGATGTTCCGCTATCTGCTGTGTTTTATGAAACGATATGCAGTGGCGGAATATGTGTTTATCTGCGATTATTATCTGCCTGTGGCTTCGTGCCGGAAAAGGCCGGAAACGAGGGTGGTTCAGCTCTGGCATTCATGCGGGCTGATGAAAAAGATTGCATATGATACGGGTGAGGATATTCCGAAAAACTATCGCGGAAATATGTTTGGAAATTATACGTATCTGACGCTCAGCGCTGAAGTTTGCGTGCCGGTGCATGCGCGGGCGCTGCAGCTGGCGAAATCCCATATTCATGCAACAGGAGTCAGCCGGACTGATTATTATTTTGATCCGGCATGGAACGAGAAGTGCCGGAAACAGTTTTTTGAACAGCATCCGCAGGCAAGAGGAAAAAAGATTGCTCTTTGGGCGCCTACCTTTCGCGGGAATGCAGCTACGCCGCGGCTGGAGGGACAACAGCAGATGATGGAAGCAGCAAAGGAGCTTGCACCGGACTGGTATGTAATACTCAAAGCGCATCCGCATGTGGATGCACATGGAAGAGTGTCAAATTGTGAGATTCCGACAGAGGAGCTGCTTGCTGTGGCCGATGTGCTGATTACAGATTACTCTTCCGTGTTGTTTGATTACCTGCTGTATGAAAAACCGGCTGTGCTGTTTGCACCGGATTTGCAGGAATATGAAGATGGCCGCGGATTTTATCTGGATTATGAGAGCATTCCGTTTGAGCTGGCAAGAACGCGGCAGGAGCTTGCAGAGGCAGTCAGAGGGAGCGGTATCTGGTATGCAAAGCATAAAAAGGAAATACAGGATTTTCGGGAACATTATGTGGGCGCCTGCGACGGACGGGCAACGGAGCGGATTCTCAGTCTGATCGGACTTGGAGCGAAAGGAATGGTATTATGAATATAGCAATTATATTTGCCGGCGGAAGCGGCGTGCGCATGGGCGCAGGAGTACCAAAACAGTTTTTGGAGATAAACGGAAAACCGATTTTGATTCATACGCTTCAGCTGTTTCAGGAGCATGAGGAGATAGACAAGATTTATCTGGCAATGAGTGCGGATTATATCCGTTATACGCAGCAGCTTATTCTGGATTACAGGATTGACAAGATCGCAGCAATTGTGCCGGGCGGCGAGACGGCGCAGGATTCTATTTTTCATGCATTACAGAAAGCGCAGGAGGAGAATCCGGAGGACAGCGTGGTTCTGATTCATGACGGCGTGAGGCCGTTTGTGGAATATGGCGTGATCAGTGACAATATTGCCGCGGTGAAGGAGTATGGAAGCGCAATCACCTGTACCCTTTGTTACGAGACTGTACTCATCAGCAAGGACGGGAGTATGGTAGAAGAGCTTCCACTTCGCAAAGAGAGCTATACGGCACAGGCACCCCAGAGTTTTTATCTGAAGGATATTGTAAAAGCCCATGAGGCGATTCGGGCGCTGCCTGGCAGGTACGAGAATATGGTGGATGCGTGCACGATTTACCGGGCGCTTGGAAAGCAGCCGCATATGGTGATGGGAAACCGGGGAAATATCAAAGTAACGACACCGGAGGATGTGTATATGTTTCGGGCATTGCTTCAGTACAAAGAGAATGAGCAGGCATTTGGGTTTGGGCTGACGAATCGGCTGGCAGCAAAGATGAACCGGTACAAGGATAAAAAATAGTGGTTGTTATTGGTGACAGAGAAAAGGAGTATGTGGATGGCGAAGCGGATTTGGGAAGCGGATGGGGTTTTGCAGGAGGATTTGGAAGGCATTGCGGCTTCGGAGCAGATTGACTGGGAGGAGCTGCGGGGAAGAAGTATTTTGATTACCGGGGCGACGGGGCTGATTGGAGGGCTGCTTGCAAAGTCGCTGGTCTGTGCCGGAGAGGAACGGGGGCTTGACCTGAAGGTTCTGGGTGTGGTGAGGAACCGGGAGAAGGCGGAGCGGCTTTTGGAAAATTATCTTGGGTATGGATTGGAACTGGTGGAAGGAGATGTGACAGAGCCGATTCAGTATGATGGGCCGGTTGATTATATCTTTCATACAGCCAGTGTGACGGCATCGAAGGATTTTGTTGAGCGTCCGGTGGAGACGATTCTGACAGCTCTGAGAGGAACGCGGAATCTGCTTGAGCTTGCCAGGGAAAAGCAGGTGCGCGGTATGGTGTATCTTTCTTCTATGGAAGCATATGGAGTAGTAGACCCGGAGCATTACATTGTGAGGGAGACGGATTATGGTTATATTGATCCGCTTGAAGTGCGCAGCAGTTATTCGGAGAGTAAGCGTATGGCAGAGGGACTGTGCGGTGCCTATGCGCATGAATACAGTGTTCCGGTAAAAACAGCGCGGCTTGCGCAGACGTTCGGAGCCGGGATTGCGAGAAATGAAAACCGTGTATTTGCACAGTTTGCACGCAGCATTATGCAGGGTGAGGATATTGTTCTGCATACGGATGGAAGCAAGGCGCATTGTTACTGTTATACATCAGATGCAGTGCTTGGGCTTTTGACTGTACTTCTTCGTGGGAAAGCGGGAGAGGCCTATAATATTTCAAATGAGGAAACCTTTGGTACAATTCGCGAGATGGCGGAAATGCTGATCCGGGAATTTCCGGGGAGCGGATCAGAGCTTGTATTTGATATTCCGGAAGATGCAAACAAATATGGCTATGCGCCGACCTCGCGGATGCTGATTCATTCAGAAAAACTGCGCTCGCTCGGCTGGCAGGCCCGAACCTCCCTGCCTCAGATGTTCAAACGCCTGATGGAAAGCATGCGTGCCTGGCAATAAACGTGCCATCGGATATCAGTGGGCAGAAGAACAGAGCAGGCTTTGGCCTGATACACATTGGACAACTGGCGAGCCGGTATAAGAATCTATAAAACAGATTCAGAAGAATGGAGCATAACATGAGACAATCGAAGGATGGGCAGAACGTCTTGCAAAATACGATATGGGATCATCTGGCAGGGAGAAGAATTGTTCTGGCAGGAATACCGGGTGAGAGTTATACACGGTTTCTGGAAAATCTGGAGAACCTGGCAGGGCAGCCGGATTTTACTTTTGAAGTGGCAGAAGGGCTGGAACAGGTCACGGCCGGAGATTTTGTACTTTTGTTTGCTGAACTGTCAGGCAGGAAGGATTGCTGGTCACAGGAGCTGGAACTGCTGAATTTCTTTCCAACGCTTTTAAACAAAGCTCCGGCTTCCGTACTTCTGGTAAGCGGGAGCGGAATTTATGGAAAGCAGTATGGCAGTGAGCGGTTCCTTTGCGAGGATGAAATCGGTTATGTCTGTCATACGAAACAGGATGAGCTTGCATTGCAGTGCCTCAGGACGTCGGAGCATTTTGCCTGCCGCTTTGCAAAAGAAAAGGGGCTGCCGGTAAAAACAGCACGCTTGGGAGCATGGCCAAAGAACAGTGATTCTGTGGCAGGGGTTCTGGATGCGGCGATGCGGGTACTTCTGTATGGAGTTTGCGGGGAAGCCTATAACCTGCCGGAAGAATGTATCGGCAGCCATGCAGGCGCGGCAGATTGCCAGGACACAGGAACAGAAGAAAACAGGATACGGTATTCGCCTTTGCAGGCAGTACCGCTTTGCATAGATGCGGAAAAAGCAGGGAAGCTTGGAAAGTAAGGGAACTATGTTGCTGCGAGATTATTTGAATGAATTTGAACTGGATTGGGCGCAGGCGCCGGTACGTTCTGAGCTGATTCCAAAAGCGGCGCTGAAGGGTGCAAAAATATTGCTGATCGGAGAACAGGAGCAGCTGCAAAGAGCCATAGCCTGGTCGTTTTTCGCATGGAACGACAGCGGGAGAGCGGGCGTACGTGTACAGAGCGCGGTATTGGAAAACGGCGTGCTTAAAACAGGGATTGCAGGAGCCGGACGCAATGTTTTTGAAAAGACAGATGCAGAATCAGGGAACAGTGAACGGAAAGCGGAGCAGGCAGGACAAGAAATGTTTCGTCCGGAAGAGGCGGATTACGTTATTCTCACCGGTTTTTGCTGCCGGGAGATGAACTTTGATGCAGTGGAGGCAATCTCATATTTGCAGCGTTTCAGAGAATTACTGGAAGCAGTGTCATTGCTGCAATGCCGGCGGGTACTGTTGTTATCTGACGGACGGGTTTACGGAAAGCTGGGACCGGGCTTTGCGGCATCGGAGTACGAAGCAGGAAAAACGGACCCGTGTGGGCCGGGCTGTGAAGCACAGTATTTTTTGCAGGCGATGGAAAGTATGCTGGCAGCTTTTGCGAGGGAGAAAGGTTTTGCTTTTCAGATTCTTCGGACAGGTATGCTTTACGGTGCCTGTATTCCTGCTATGGAGCACATGGCGGCGCAGCTTGCCAGGAAGACGGCATTTGGCGAAGAGTTTCAGTTAACGCTTTCACAGGAGAAAACTTCCTATATCAGTATCCATGACGTGCTGACAGCGATTCAGTTTGTGCTGACAAAATGCCCGGAAAATAAAATTTTTAATGTTTCGGGAAAAGCTTCAAATGCGTCAGCCGGAGAAATTGCAATTTTGCTTTATCAGAATTTTCCGGAGCAGTGTCGTGTAACGATGTACAGTGAAGTGCCGGAAAAACAGCCGGATGAAGCTCAGCCGCAAAAAAAAGGCACAAGAGAACAGCCAGAGAAAAGGCAGGCCGGAAAAAATGGGGCAGAGAGGCTGCCGGAAAGCAGCGGTATCTGGCTGAATACGCAGCTTTTAGAGCACTATGGTTTTGTGCCTCAGGTATCTTTGGAGGATGGCCTGATTATTTTGGTGAAAAGTTTGCAGGACACTGGCGAGGTGTTTCTGTTTGACAATACGTATTTGGGGAAGCTTGAAAAGGTGCAGCAAATCCTTCTGGGTTATCTTCTGGAGATTGACCGGATCTGCAAAAAGCATCATATTAAATACTTCCTTGCGGGCGGCACATTGCTCGGGGCAATCCGGCATCATGGATTTATTCCATGGGACGACGATGCGGATGTGATGATGCTGCGGGAGGATTATGACAAGTTTCAGCAGGTGGTGCAAAGCGAACTTCCGGGCAATATTTTTATGCAGATTCCGGAGACGGAGAAGGGAAATTATAATCCGTTTACAAAGCTGCGCATCAATAATACAATGTTTGCAACAGAATTTACGGGGCATTTTATGGACATGCATAACGGGATTTTCTTTGATGTCCTTTCTCATGACCGGACAGGCCGGCATAAATGGTCGCAGAAGCTGCATCTGATGGCAACCATGCTGACACGTTCAGTGGTCTTTAATAAATGGGGGAATACGGATATCAAAGGCGGCGGCGCGCATCCTGTGATCTGTAAGATTGTCGATCATGTGAAATATCTGATTCCGATGCGTGTGGCACTGTGGGCGCAGAATCATGCACTTACTTTTTTCAGGAAAAAAGATACCGGGTATCTGTATGACGGCATGGGACGGAATCTGAAGCGGGGCGCATTTCCTGCTGAGTGGCTTTCCGAGGCGGTCTATGTGGATTTTGAGGGATATCAGTTCCCGGTTCCAAAGGAATATGATAAATATCTGACATATCTGTACGGTGATTACATGCAGATGATTCCGGTAAGCCAGCGGAGGACGAGCCACAGCATTGTTCTGATGGATTTGGGCGAGTATTCAGATTACCGGATTGACTGACAGGTTGCCTAAGAATAAACGGGTTTCTGCAGGCGTGGCAGTGCAGGAAAGACAGGAGAAATGAAATATGCTATCAGTGATTTTACCGGCATACAATGAGGAAAAAATGGTGCCGAAGGCGGCGGAAACAATTGGACGGCTTTTGACAGAAGCGCAGATTGCATATGAAATTGTTTTTGTAAACGATGGCTCAAAGGACGGAACGTGGGAGGCGATCGAACAGACTGCGGCAAAGGATCCACATATCGTTGGCATAAAGTTTTCCAGGAATTTCGGGAAAGAGTCTGCGATGCTGGCAGGGCTGGCGAATGCGTCCGGGGACTGCTGTGTTGTGATGGACTGCGATTTGCAGCATCCGCCTGAAACGGTGATCGAGATGTATCGTCTCTGGGAACAGGGATATGAGGTTGTCGAAGGTGTAAAACGGAGCCGCGGCAAGGAAAGCGCTGTGCACAGGGCGAGCGCGGGGATGTTTTATAAGATCATCTCCAGGGCTGTGCGGATTGATATGTCGCGTGCGTCTGATTTTAAGCTGCTTGACCGGAGAGCTGTGGATGCGCTTCTGGCCATGCCGGAGCGGAATATTTTCTTTCGCGCGCTTTCCTCGTGGATTGGATTCCGGTCAGTTTCCGTGGAATTTGATGTACAGGAGCGCACAGAGGGCGAGTCAAAATGGTCTGCCTGGTCGCTCATTCAGTATGCGATTAAAAATATTGTGGCATTTTCCACTGTGCCGATGCAATGCGTGACCGTGGCCGGTGTGCTTGTGTTTCTGATGGCCATAGTGCTCGGAATTCAGTCGCTGGTGAAATATTTCAGCGGCCATGCGGTGGAAGGCTTTACGACAGTGATTCTGCTGATTCTGATCATTGGCAGTATTATCATGATAAGTCTTGGGATTATCGGGTACTATATTGCGAAAATATACGAGGAAGTGAAGGGGCGTCCGAGATATCTGATTGCAAAGCGGATTGGAGGCCAGGAGAGTGCAGAAAAATCAGATGGGAAAAAGGAAAGACCAGAATAATTAAAAATATAGAAGTACGCTGAATGTAAAAATAAAGAAAAATCCCCCGACGGTGTTGCCGCACTGTCGGGGGATTCGTTTCTTTGTCAACATAGACTTTTTATCTCTTTTTGCCTGGTGGCATTATAGCATATGTAAAAATGTTTTTTAATATGCCAGTTTTAACATTTAAAAACAAAAAGTCAGAGTCAGGACAGATCTGCATCACATTTTGTGACAGCCGCAGCGTTTGGTATGCCGTAGCGAAGCGGGCTTGGCTGGTCTGCCTCGTAATCAAAAACGAAACGTTCATAGGCATTGATGACATGGGTATCGCAATATTTGTCGTAGCGTTTATACGTCCGGCCATAGGAAAGGTGCACATGTCCGTGCAGAAAGTACCTTGGCTTATATTTTTCCATGAGCTGGATAAACGTTTTGAACCCCTGGTGCGGCAGGTCCCGGCCGTCATTTAACTGATACGCCGGTGCATGTGTGACCAGGATATCAAATCCCCGGTGCCGCAGGAGCTGAAACCAGAGCCTGGCGGCCCGGCGTTTCATTTCTTTTTCCGTATACTGAAAGCTTCCGGCATGATAGCGCATGGAGCCTCCCAGGCCCAGAATGCGGATTCCATTGTGAACGTAGATTTTGTCATCAATGCAGATGCAGCCGTCCGGTGGAATCTGATGGTATTTATCGTCATGGTTGCCGTGCACATACAGTACCGGGACATTGGAAAAAGTCGCCAGAAAAGAGAGGTAGTGCGGATGCAGGTCGCCGCAGGAAATGATGAGGTCAATTCCTGCAAGTTTACTCTTATGATAATGATCCCACAAATAAGCAGATTCTTCATCTGCAACTGCAAGTATCCGCATAGTTTGCTGTTCTCCTTCTTTATTCCGCCGTAATTTCATCCTGCACGCGCTGTACACCCTGCTGTGAGAGTACCGGTTTCGCTTTTTCTTTCATCTGGCATACCTGTGGAATGGAGCCGATGATATTTTCTGCAAGCCAGTCCATGGTCATGATTTCCTCAGGCGAGAGTGTATGGTTCGGGTCCTTGTTTGCCGTTGAGGTCTGTGTGTGAAGGACACCGGAAAACGGGTTGAATTCTCCGGCACGGATGGTATGTGTCAGGAGATCTACCAGGCGTTTCGTGCCTGCCGGAAGATTCTTGGAACAGATAACGTCAACAACGCCGGAGGACATGCCCCACCAGTAATTGATGGCTTTGCCGGAATGGTCGTCGGACTTCCAGGTGCCATCCATGATGGTACGGATCAGTTTTTCATAAAACTTTCCCCAGTGGCACAGCGGCATTGCCAGATTGTGCGGATAGCCGTCAGCCATGTGATAAATTCCGAAATATCGGGAATTTTCCTCCGGAATCACCATGTCTCTTCCTGAAATACAGGCGGGATTTATTTCCCGGATGCGTTCGGAAATATCAACATCCTTTTTGGAGGACCATTCCAGATAAACCTGCGCACGCGGATTCACCATTCTTGCCCCGAGCGCAAAGGCATTGATATTGGCAATCACACCGAACAGCGGATAGTCTTCAATGTACAGCAGCCGGTTATTCTCTGCCATAGCTCCGGCGATCGCGCCCATCAGAAATTTCGCTTCGTGCATTCTCGCATAATACGTCCGGATATAGCGGTGGGATGTATTCAGGGAACAGTTCAGAATGCGGACATTCGGATTTGCAATCGCTGCTTTGACACTTGCAGGTGCAAAGGCCGGCGTGGTTGTGAAGATCAGATTGCAGCCATCGGAAACTGCTTTTTGCAGGTACTCTTCAATCGTATCCACCGTAACGCCGTCATAATACAGCGTGGTCACTTCATCCGGGAAGGTCTGCGCAAGATGCAGTCGGCCCAGCTCATGTGCGTAGGTCCATGCGGAGGATGCGGCTGTTTTTTCGTAAATAAATGCAATCTTCAGCCTGGCCGGGCTACTCGGCAGAATCCTGCTGAGCAGGGGCTTTTTTTCTTTGGTCGGGTTCATTTTCAAATCAATTTCATCATCCTGTTCCAGAAGGCGGAATTCCTCCCAGCTTTTGACGATTAAATTTTTCAGTTCCGTGGTCGTGGTATCAGCAAGCGTTTTATATCCATAGAGCATGATAAAAGATAAAAACGCGTCTCCTGGCGTGATTTTCAGTTTATTGCCGCCATTTGCCTGATAGAGGGCAGTAAAACGGGAATAGGCGGAGCTGAAATCAATCTGTTCATCCTCTGACCAGCTTTCTTCTGCGAGTTTGCCCACTGCTTTTTGCAGTCTGGCAAAGCTACCTTCCCTGGAGAACCAGATATAATTGATTTTTGACAGTTTATAAAAATCAAGGAATTCATAGTAAATTTTATTTTCTTTTTCTTCTGTACGCTTCGGAATAATACGCGTGACGGTGCCGGGGATCGAAATTGCCTCAAAATATTTCATGACGCTGACACGCTTGTTTCCTTCCACTATGTAAAATTTATTCATATATTCGCAGGCTTTAATCGGATCACGGATGCCCTCTTCCTCGTGGGACGTGCTGAGGGCAGCCCATTTCCGGGCAAATTCTGTGTCTTCGCTCAGAATCGGCATAAAATTGCCGGAAAAGGCATTGCTCCGGCCTTCATATCTTGTACCGACGATCTGATCAATCGGGATCTGCACAAGGCCCAAAGATACCATGGAGCAGGAATCATTTGGCGGAAGAATGCTGTCCAGAACCTGAAGCGTGGGCCGTTCGCCGCGCAGCAGTCTGTTCTGGTAATCTTTTTTTCCGGCTTTACAGGCTTTATTGTAATCATCCATTGACATAGCAGGTACCCTTTCTTGTATGATAAATTGGACAGCGGCCGTTTTTTCGTATACCGCAGTGTAAGCATTTCGCTCAGGTCCTTCAGTCTCAGGGTATTATAAACTTCATGTTTATGGAAATCAAGCTCCGGTGCCTGCTGTCCCGGAATTTCTGCGTTTGGCCGGAATTAGGGTGACAGTATTGCAGATTCTTCGTTAAAATTTTAAGGAATGTAGTTTTTTGTTGCTGTTTTGTTTATTCATCGGAAATAATGCGAAACGGAACCAGGTTATGGGATAATGAATGGAGAACCGGAATAAAATAATAAAAAAATTCCGGAGAATGATATGAATTATATCTGGGGAATTATGATACTGACAGGAGTCGTATGGGGCGCTCTGACCGGGCACGTGGACGCTGTTTCCGATGCAGTGCTGTCCTCGGCAAAGGAGGCAGTTACCCTGTGCATTACAATGCTGGGCGTGATGGGGCTTTGGATGGGGCTGATGGAAGTGGCAAAAGAGGCTGGCCTGGTCCGGCTGATTTCACGGAAAATTCAGCCTTTTATTCACTTTCTGTTTCCCAATATTCCGCAGGACCATCCGGCGAACGAGCATATCACAATGAACTGTGTGGCGAACATTCTCGGCCTTGGATGGGCCGCAACGCCTGCCGGATTAAAAGCAATGGAAGAGCTTGCAAATCTTGAGGAGGAGCGGCGGCAGGCAGAGCTGCCGGGACAGACGGAAGATGAGGCTGGGAGAATAAAGAAAAGGAGAAAAGGAATCCTGCGGGCCATGCCGCGCGGTACAGCGAGCAACGAGATGTGTACCTTTCTGATTTTAAATATTTCCTCGCTGCAGCTGATTCCGGTCAGCGTGATTGCGTACCGTAGCCAGTACGGGAGTGTGAATCCGGCAGCGATTGTGGGGCCCGGGATTATAGCCACTGCGGTGAGTACGGTGGCGGCAGTGGTGTATTGCAAGGTGATGGATGGGAAGCGGAGAGTGTGAGGCTCTCCGTTTTTTTTGATTATGTGTATTGACAAATGTGAAAATAATAAATATAATAAAGTCACAAAAAGTTTGTAAAAATGTCGAATTGAATGAATGAAACGGTAAGATACAGCGGATACTTGTATTATTACTATAGTTAAAAAGGAGTATTTATGCTTCAAGAGAGCAATCGTTTAGAATTGAAAGCTGAATTAACTGATAAGCTGGAAAAAGAGATTGTAGCATTTTTAAATAATCGCGAAGGCGGGATTATTTATATAGGAATTGATGACAGAGGACTGCCAGTTGAAAATCCTGACTTGGACGCGACACAGTTAAAAATTGCAGATAGAATTAAGAATAATATTTTACCGTCAACACTTGGATTGTTTGATATTGTTACTGAGTATATAGAAGGGATTGGAGTAATTAAGATTCTTATATCCAGTGGTCTTGAAAAGCCGTATTATATTAAAAGTAAAGGCATGTCGCCAGTTGGGTGTTATATGAGAATAGGAACATCCACACAGCCGATGTCCACTGCAGTAATAGATGAACTATATGCAAAGAGGATTCATACAACTTTGCGCAATATTCCTTCCCCGAGACAGGATCTTACATTTGCGCAGCTTAAAATATATTATCAGGAGCGGGGACTTGAACTGAATAAGCAGTTTGCAAATAGTCTTGAATTTTTTACACCGGATGGAAAATATAATTATATTGCATATCTGTTGGCTGATGAAAACGGCGTATCTATAAAGGTCGCAAAATACGGTGGGAAAGATAAAGTAGATCTGAAAGAAAACGAAGAATATGGGTATTGTTCACTGATTAAGGCTACAAACTATGTTTTAGAAAAAATGAAATTGGAAAATATTACAAAAGCGGAAGTAACCAGTACGAGGCGGATAGAGAAAAATCTTGTGGAGCCAGTTCCGTTACGGGAAGCATTGATTAATGCCATGGTCCACAATGATTTTTCGAAAGAGATTCCGCCAGTGTTCGAGATTTTCAGTGATCGGATGGAGTTTACTTCTTATGGCGGTTTGATTCAGGGGCAAAGCAGGGAGGAATTTTTCAGCTGTAGCAGTATGCCAAGAAACCGCGAATTGATGCGGGTTTTCAAAGATGTGGGTTTGGTTGAGCAGCTTGGCTCAGGAATGAGTCGTATTTTAAGAGCATATGATAGATCTATTTTTGAAATATCTGAGCATTTTATTAAAGTTATTTTTCCATTTTCCTGGACAGAGGAAAAGGATGGTATATCTGAAAAAAAAGTAAATGGCGATGATAATGGCGATGATAATGGCGATGATAATGGCGATGAAATAAAAGTTCTTTTGATATTAAAAAAAGAGCCTGATCTTACAGCTAAGAAGATAAGTGAAAGAATAGGATTTAGTACCCGTAAAATCAGCCGTATTATTAAGAACCTTCGGGAAACCGGCAGAATTACCCGCATTGGTTCCGACAGAAAGGGCTATTGGAAAATCAATGAATAAACCCACTGAACTGTCAGAGAAAATCTGCATATCATAAATAGAGAGATCAGAATATAAAGGTATGCAGTGATTATGAGGGAATATGTTATTTTATCAATAGAAACACACCTGTTCTTCGCCAGGATTATGAAAGAGCATTCTTTGTTTTTGCTGGCATCGCTTCCGGAGAAGGAGACGGACTTAAAAAAACGTGCGGATTGTTTCAGGAAGGATTTTGAAGAAGGCCTGAAAAAGACAGTCAGGCTTGCCGATGGAATGGTGGGGAATGCTATTTTGGACTCCGGGGAAATTGTGACGGAATTTACGCAGAGGGCAGAGTGTCAGACGAGCAGGCTGACAGGCATCCCTGTGGATACGGAGATTACAGAAGCTGAGAAGTGTCTTCACAGTGGATGTCCCTCCGGAGTTAGCCGGGAAATGGTTTATCAGGTCAGAATGCTGAACCGGGAAATGCTAGAGTGCCTGAATGGGCTGATTGCCTATAAAGAAGAGATTTTGCAGAAGGTTCTCTGCTGTAAGCTCTATACTACGAATTATCCGCTTTTGATTGAGCACATTTTAAGGGAGGCAAGATTATACCGACAGTTTATTATGCAGCTTGAAAGAAACGGCTGTCTTGCGATGACTGATCTGAGAAAGACAGAGACGTTCTGGAATCAGATTATGATGGAACATGCTGAGTTTATACGCGGCCTTCTGGACCCGACAGAGTGTGAGCTGATGGAGTCAGCCAATGGATTTGCGGTGGATTATTGTGATCTTTTGGAGGCTATGAAGGAGCAGGATAGCAACAATGCCTGCTATGCAAAAAGTGTCCAGTTGACAGAAGAGTTCCAGAAGTTCAAAAGCGCAGGGACGGAAGGAATTACGGATTGTAAAATACGCTCTGTGATTCTGCCTCTTTTGGCAGACCATGTGCTCAGGGAAGCAAATCATTATCTGCGCTTACTGGAACAGGGAAACAGTGGAAGCAATCGCTGTGGAAGGTGTAGATGAGAACCGTTTTTGCAGTGCAATAAAATAACAGATAAAAGGCAGAAAGCGTCACGCTTTCTGTTTTTTATTGTAGAACAAAGAAGAGGCAAATGCTTAATAACTGGCAAATATTGACAAAGAGAAACAGACAAAATACAATAAAAGAAACAAACAGAGAGAAGCTGATATACTTGATCGCACATATTTCAGATGATGGACAGAACAGGGAAGAAACCGTAGCAGAACACACGCAGAAGACGGTGTTTTTATGCAAAGAAAAAGGAAAGCGATGTGGGCTTTCCGGGCTTATGTCAGTGTGTGGGATTTTTCATGATATGGGCAAGAATAAGCAAAAGTTCGGGGACTACCTGCATGCGGATGAAAAGAGACGGAGAACACTGAGGGGAACCATTGCGCATGCATCGACCGGGGCAAGATATATTTACGATGCATACCATGACAGCCCTGGCAAAGAAAAAGTGATGGCGGAGATGATCTCTTACGCGATTGCAGCCCACCATGGTCTGTTTGACTGTACCGATAAAGAACATGCGGATGTGTTTTCTGCAAGACTCCAGAATGTTGATGATTATGAAGAAGCATGTCAGAATGCAAAAAGAGATTATCTGGGAGAATATAAACTGGATGAAATTTTTCAGCAGGCAGCCGGGGAGTTTCGGTGCGTGTGGAGTAAAATAGGAGAATCCTATACAAGAATAAAAGTTCTGCTGGCAGCCGGGCATAAGGCGGATGTCATGGGAATGTTATTTGATTGCAAATTTTTTCTGCTTGCATGTCTGCAGCGCCTTCTGTTATCGATACTGATCGATTCGGACTGGGAGGCGACTTCGGATTTTATGGTTCATATCGATACACTTTCCAAACAATCTGAATATGATACTCAACAAATATTTATAAAAGCACAGGAAAACTTTCATACGTATATGGATAAAAAGCGGAAGTCAGTGAATCGTTCCGGATTGACGGAGAAAGAGCGGGCGATATTTGAAGCGAGGAATTCCTTACAGGAAGCGTGCGTCCGATTTGCGCAAAATCCTGCCGGTATCTACTGTCTGCCGATTCCGACCGGCGGCGGAAAAACGCTCAGTGCGCTTGCCTATGCACTGGAATACGCCAGACTGCATCCGCAGACAGAACGTATTATTTACGTATCCCCGTTTATCAGTATCACAGAACAAAACGCACAGGTATTTCGTGATGCGATTGGCAATGACAAGTGGATTCTGGAACACCATTCGTCCGTGGTCAGGAATGAAAGGAATGGAAGCGACGATGATCGGGTGGATAAGTGCACCAGGTATGATATGAACTGGGAGGAACCGTTTATCTGTACCACGTTTGTTCAGTTTATGAATACGCTCTTTTCTGATAAGGGTGAGTCAATACGAAGGATGCACAGGCTTGTCAACTCAGTTGTAATTATCGATGAAGTTCAATCAATGCCTCTAAGGTGCGTGCATACGTTTAATTATATGATAAATTTTTTAAATGCTGTGTGTAACACCAATATCGTTTTATGCACTGCAACGCAGCCTGATCTGGAGGCCGCCGAGTGCCCGATCTGTTACAGTGAACCAAAATACATGATAGAAGGGATTACGGGCTGGTTTGAGACATTTGACCGGGTAAAAATTTGTACTCCGGGTCAGGGAGAGAGCTATACATTTGAGAAGCTCGGGCATGAGATTGCCAATCAGATTGAAGAATATCGATCTATTCTCGTGGTATTAAATACAAAGGCGGCAGTAAGAGCGCTGTATGATATATTAAGGGCACAAAATATTAATACGCAATATCTTACAACAAATCTGTGCGCGGAGCACAGGAGCGATAAAATCAAAGCAATCAAAGCTATTCTTGAGAAAAAAGAGGAACCCATCGTTGTTGTCAGCACGAATTTGATTGAAGCAGGCGTGGACCTGTCATTTGAATGTGTGTATCGCTCCATGACAGGGCTGGACAGCGTGGCGCAGACAGCGGGCCGCTGTAACAGAAACGGTGAGCTGGAATACGGAACCGTTTATTTGATTAAGCTTGATGGAGAAGATACCGGTAATATGCAGGAATTGCAGGAAAAGAAAAGGGTGACAAAGTATGTGATCGATCGATACAGGGACAGAGGAGGAAGGGAAAGCCTTTTGATGCCAGGGTGGATGGATTTATATTATAAGTGTGTATATGAGGAAGCAGCCGATAAAATGAACTTCCCAATCAAAGAACTGGACACAAATATGATTGAACTTTTGTCGAGGGGATTTGGCACTGTAGGAAAGATACATACGATGAACCAGGCATACAAAACAGCAGGGCAGGCCTATCGGGTGATTGATGACAGTTCCTTTGGCGTGATTGTGCCATATGAGAAAGGCGCTGAGATCATAGCGTCTATTCAGGATGCATCCGACCCGGCAGATATCAGAGCTTATATCCGGCAGGCACAGCGCTATACCGTTAATGTGCGGGGAAACCAGCTGAAAAAACTGGAAGGTCTGATCACGCCGATCAGCGAGCACGTTCTGGATGTTTTTATGGTAGCGGCGCCCGGAGCGTATCACAGTGATTATGGAATTACACCGGAATGGGAAACACTGATATTTTAGCAGACTGCAGGAAGAACATTGGAAAGGACAGGTGAGACATGGACAAGCCAAATATCATTGAATACAGCGTTTACGGGAGATATGCATTATTTACGGACCCGCTGTCCAAGACAGGCGGTGAAAAGTGCAGCTATCAGATACCGACCTATCAGGCGTTGAAAGGAATTACGGAATCGATTTACTGGAAGCCTACGATTACATGGGTCATTGACGCGTGTCGCGTTATGAAGCCCATACAGACCGAATCCAAGGGCATCAGGCCAATCAAATACAGTGGGGGAAATGATCTGGCGTATTATACGTATTTACATGATGTGGAGTATCAGGTAAGGGCGCATTTTGAATGGAATCAAAACAGGGAGGACCTGGCATACGACCGAAATGAAAACAAGCATTATGATATTGCGAGAAGAATGGTGGAACGAGGCGGAAGAAGAGATATTTTCCTGGGGACAAGAGAATGCCAGGGGTATGTGGAGCCATGCTCATTCGGGGAAGGAGAGAGTGCGTATAAAGACAAAAAGCTGTCATTTGGTATTATGGTGCATGGCATCACCTATCCGGATGAGGCAGTCAGGAAAGCGGAAAAGGGAAAGATGACAGTACGGCTCTGGAATGCGCAGATGATAGATGGAATTATACAGTTTCCGCAGCCGGAACAATGTGAAATCAGGCATATCCTGAGAAATGCAAAAGAAAAGGAATTTATTTTCGAAAAGAATTTCAGAGGACTGAAGGAATTTGAAGGAGGTGACTTGTTTGGCATGGCTGAAGACTTTGGCGGAAACGTATGATGTTTACGCAGATCTGGCAGGAGCGGAAAAAAATGATCAGGCCGTATTGCTGCCGGTTTCACACTCTACCTTCAATGCGCAGATTGAAGTGACGATTGATCAGGAGGGCAATTTCAAAGGTGCGGAAAGGCTTGAAAAGGGCAAAGACGTAATTACCATTATTCCGGTCACAGAGGATTCCGCGGCCAGAAGCAGCGGGATTGCGCCGCATCCGCTGTGTGACAAGCTCTGTTATATAGCGGGGGACTATACCTTCTATACGGGCGATGAGAAAGAAAAATATTTTGATGCTTATATGGAGCAATTACGGGATTGGGTGGAGTCGGATTACACGCATCCTATGATACAGGCAGTGTATCAGTATCTGGGAAAGAAAACGCTGATCCGCGATCTGGCAGCAGCCGGGGCGCTGGAGCTGGACGACAATGGCAGGCTGACAGACAGTACGAAAATACATGCGCTTGGTCAGACTGGAGCAAATGTAAGATTTGTGATTTATACCGACAGCGGGCTGAAGAAAGTATGGAAAAGTCAGGAGCTGTATAAAAAATATTCCGAATATGACCAGCAGAAAGCAGGAGAGAAAAAGCTGTGCTATGCGTCAGGAAAGAGGGAACCGTGCTCGGACAAACATCCTTCCAAGATACGCAACAGCGCAGATAAGGCAAAGCTGATTTCAGGAAATGATGAATCCGGTTTTACCTATCGCGGAAGATTTACCAAAAAAGAACAGGCTGTTTCCGTGGGATATGAAACATCGCAGAAAGCGCATAACGCGCTGCGCTGGCTGATTCAGAAGCAGGGATATACACGTGATGAATCGGCAATTGTCTGCTGGATGGTGAACCGGGATATGCCGGTTGCTGATCTGATGAAGGATTCTGTGAATGCCTGGCAGGGCATCGACGATCTGGGGTTTGACTTTGATTTGATCGATCAGTATGAAAATGTAAATACAAACAGACACGATACCGGTAAAGATTTTGCGGAGCAATTCAATAAAGCAGTAAATGGTTATATGGCTAAATTCAAACCAGATGATAAGATTGCAATGATTGCCCTGGATGCGGCGACAACCGGGCGGCTGAGTGTTGTGTATTATGACGAGATGGGGGCAAAGCAATACATGGATGCCATATTACACTGGCAGGGGCATTGTAAATGGCGCAGAACTGTAAAACTGGAAAAATCAGAAGGGAGCAAAAAAAGAGTTACATGTGAATGTACACCTTCTCCCAGGGATATGGCGCTCGCGGCATTTGGAGTGCAGCGCTCAGAGTGGCTGGAGGCGGACAGCAAGCTGATCAGAGCAACAGTAAAAAGGTTGCTTCCGTGTATCATCCACAAAGGAATAAAAATTCCAGCGGATATTGTCAGGTCTGCCGCCAGGCGGGCGTCCATGCCGCAGAGCATGAATGATTTTGTCTGGTACAATGATGTCCTGTGCGTTGTGTGTGCAATGATACGGTTCAATTATGAGGAGGATAACAAAATAATGGATAATTTCCTGAATGACAACACGAATGACCGCAATGTATTGTTCGGAAGACTGCTGGCAGTCTGCGATTACATGGAACAGAGGGCTATGTTTGAATTTGATGAGAATGGGAACGTGAGTGAGAGGCGTACGACGAATGCAAAGCGTTACTGGAATGCATACAGCAGCAGGCCGGCAGCGACGTGGAAAACGATCCGGGAGAATCTGATTGCGTATGAGAAAAAGCTGAGTGATTTTGAGTTAAGGAAGTTTGAAGGCTGGTTCGGTGAAATTACGGTTCACCTGGCCGGAAACGGATTTGATAATACCGCTTTGTCGGAATGGTATTTGCCGGGCTATTATTTGCAGATGGAAGACATGAAAAAGGCGTTTCAGAAAAAAGAACAGTAAAGGAGAAAAGTATCATGGGTGCATTTACAAACAAAATTGATTTCGAAGTTCTGGTAATGGTAAACAATGCGAATCCAAACGGAGATCCGCTCAATGGAAACAGACCGCGCGAGACGTACGACGGGTTTGGGGAAATATCGGATGTGTGTATCAAACGGAAGATCCGAAACAGATTGCAGGATATGGGTGAAAAAATTTTTGTGCAGAGTGATGAGCGCTCTGACGATCAATGCAGGAGCCTTGCAGAGCGTGCCAAGAGCAACGAAGCGATGCAGAAGGCGTTGAAGAGTAAAGACAAAGAAGCATATGCAAAAGCAGCATGTGAGACATGGATGGATGTCCGCAGTTTTGGCCAGGTATTTGCTTTCAAGGATGACAGCGTATCTGTGGGCGTGAGGGGGCCGGTTTCCATTCATTCGGCATTCAGCGTGCTGCCTGTGGCCATTAACAGCATGCAGATCACGAAAAGTGTCAACAGTGAAACAAAGGACAAAAAATCTTCTGATACCATGGGGATGAAACACAAGATCTACTCAGCATTATATGTAATCAAAGGCAGTATCAATCACCAGCTTGCCGAAAAGACAGGATTCAGTGAAGAGGATGCACAGAAAATAAAAGAAGCTCTGCGCACATTGTTTGTAAACGACAGTTCTTCCGCAAGACCTGACGGGAGCATGGAGGTTTGTAAATTATACTGGTGGAAACATAATTGCCCGATGGGGCAGTATTCTTCGGCAAAGGTACATAAGCTTGTCAGGATTACGCCAAAGAAGGATGACCCGAAGGCTTTTGAGGATTATACGGTGGAAGTGGATTCCTTACCAAATCTGGAGCTTGAAGAGCTGGAAGGGATTTGATGGAAGAACTGAGACCGGTTCTGGCAGATCGCTTTATTTTAACGCTGATCAATACAAAGGCAATCCGGGCAATTCATTTTGAAAAACAAAAAGACAATGCAGTTTTTTTGAATGAGGATGGCAGAAAAGTATTTTTTCATGCATGGCAAACCCATAAAAAAGAGATGATCACACATCCGTATTTGAAAGAAAAAATGGAATGGGGTCTGGTTCCTTATGTGCAGGCACTTTTGCTTGCGCGGACCATCCGTGGAGATGTTGAGGAATACCCGCCATTTTTATGGAAGTAGGTGATGAAATGTTGGTGTTGATTACGTATGATGTTTCTACTCAGGACGCGGCAGGAAGGTCACGTCTTCGTAAAGTGGCAAAAGAATGTGTCAATTATGGACAGCGTGTCCAGAATTCAGTGTTTGAGTGCATTTTGGATGCATCACAATTGTTGCTGTTAAAAGACAGGCTTGTATCGTTGATCAATGAAGAGGAAGACAGTCTGCGTTTTTATTGTCTGGGTAATAACTATCGGACAAAGGTGGAGCATTTTGGCAGTAAAACTTCTTATGATGCGGAAGGAACTCTGATGATATAAGCCGGTGCGGGTGGTAAGCTGACATAAAAGGCCGGGGAGGTTCGCACCGTAAAAAAGCAACAAAATAGAGCGAAATTGATGTTTGAGTTAAATATACAGTGCTAGAATTTGTAAGTATTGCTTAAACCAGAGTCCCTATTTTTAAGGAAATAGGTGATTTTTGGAGTCGCTCCCCTCGCGGGAGCGTGGATTGAAATTACATGATGAAAGACTTTCAATTGTTTGAATATCGTCGCTCCCCTCGCGGGAGCGTGGATTGAAATTACAACATGATAATCGGGAATTTCCCGTATGTGGTCGCTCCCCTCGCGGGAGCGTGGATTGAAATAGTAACATCGACTGCACGGTGTACCGGATCCGTTCTGTCGCTCCCCTCGCGGGAGCGTGGATTGAAATTGCTTCAGTGTCAGGTACGAAGGGGCTGTCACCTTGTCGCTCCCCTCGCGGGAGCGTGGATTGAAATTTCCGATGTCTTTCGGCTTGCCATCGTCAGGCGGTCGCTCCCCTCGCGGGAGCGTGGATTGAAATTCTGATCTTTTCAATGGCTTACCGCATCGATGGAAGTCGCTCCCCTCGCGGGAGCGTGGATTGAAATAAATTCATTTCCATTTCTGCGTTCCTCCTTAATTGTCGCTCCCCTCGCGGGAGCGTGGATTGAAATCAAAAAGAACCTATTAACTCAGGAGAAGGGGTTGAGTCGCTCCCCTCGCGGGAGCGTGGATTGAAATGCTATATTTTTGAGCGGTATGTAGCAGGAGCCGGTAGGTCGTTCCCCTCGCAGGAGCGTGGATTGAAATATATATTTTCTGTTCGGCATCCTCAAGACTATAGGTCGCTCCCCTCGCGGGAGTGTGGATTGAAATCATCCCTGCGGTGTCTGACCGACCTGTGCAGCACGCTATTTTTTCTGCAAAAGAAATTATAAAAATGCAATCTTATATTTTACCACCCCCTGCCTTTCACGGAAAATAATGACAGGATTCTTTTTGCGTGGTAAAATATGAAAAGTTATAAATGATGAAAAGAAAGGATCAGGGACCGTTTGCTTTGATACAAATGTCGGCGAGGTGTCCCTGTTTTGTCAGAGCGTATGAAACCGATATTAGCGTTGATTATCCCGTGTTATAATGAGGAAAAGGTTCTGCCGGTCACAGGCAGGCTGTTTTTGGATAAGATCAGGGAGCTGATCCACAGGGGGGTAATTGATGAGAAAAGCAGAATTCTGTATGTGGATGACGGGAGCAGGGATCAGACATGGGTGGTGATCCGGCAGTTTGCCGGGATGGATGTGCACTGTACCGGAATCAGACAGAGCCGGAACCGGGGGCATCAGAGCGCTGTGCTGGCAGGAATGCTGGAGGCACGGGCCTGGTGTGATATTGCGGTTACGATTGACTGTGACGGGCAGGATGATATCAACGCAGTGGATGAGATGATTCAGAAGTATCAGGAGGGCTGTGATGTCGTATACGGTGTGCGGAGCAGCCGGAAGACGGACCGGTTTCTGAAACGTTTTACGGCAGAGAGCTTTTACCGGCTCATGAACTGGATGGGGTGTGAGGTTGTATTTAACCATGCAGATTACCGGCTCGTATCTTCCAGGGTGCTGGAGGAGTTGGCTGATTATAAAGAAGTGAACCTGTTTCTTCGCGGTATGTTTCCGCTGATTGGTTTTGAGAGCGGTCAGGTGTATTATGAGCGCATGGAACGAAAAGCCGGGAAATCTCATTATCCGATTGGGAAAATGCTGGGTCTGGCGGTTGACGGGATCACAAGCCTGAGCATTCGTCCGATTCGTCTCATTACGGCAATGGGGATTTTTGTGTCATTTCTGAGCTTCATTGGGGTGATCTGGGCCGTGGCATCAAGGTTCATGGGCAGAACAGTTACCGGGTGGACCAGTATTATCTGCATCCTCTGCTTTCTTTCCGGAATTCAGCTGGTCAGCCTTGGTGTAATCGGCGAGTATGTTGGGAAGACTTATATGGAGGCCAAGGCGAGGCCGAGGTATATTATAAAAGATCGGATCGGGGCTTTTCCGGCTGGTGTACTGCAGGAAGAGCCGGAAATGAAAGAGTCTGAATAAAAGAGGGAAAGCGGATGCAAAAAGTAGTGACAGGGTGGCTCAATAAAAACCGGGAAAAGGTAGGATTTTCTGTTATGGTAAATGCGGGGATTCTGATTCTGCTCCTGCTTTTCTTCCGGCCGGCGTATGAGACAAATGACGATTTAGGAATCTGCAATCTGGTCAACGGTGCAAGGGGTGTGTATGAGAGCCATCTGGTGTACTCGAACATTTTTCTTGGCACTGTACTGTCGTGGTGCTACCGTATTTCGGTGCGCGTACCGTGGTATGCCCTGTTTCAGTACGCGGCCCTTTTTCTTTCTTATACGGCCGTATTTTATGTGATTCAGCGCAAAGGTTCCGGTACTTATGCACTGTGGATGCCCATGCCGATGCTGGTTTTCTTTTCTTATCAGGGCTATATCAGGCTTCAGTATACAAAGACAGCGGGGATTGCAGCAGCTGCGGGCTTTTTTCTTTTATTTTTCGCGTTGGAACAGGAAACACTGTATTTCAGAGATGTCCTGTGGGGCTATCTGCTGACCTGCCTTGGATTTTTATACCGGTCAGAACAGTTTTTTGCAGAGGCAGCAGTTTTGTCCGCCATTGGTGTGGTAATGCTGCTTGAGCTGAAGGACGTGGATAAACAGAGACGCAGGAGACAGCTCTTGCGTTATGTGAAAAGTGCGGCTGTTTTATGTTTGCTGGTTGGTACATTCTGGATGTCAGACCGTATGGCATACCGGGAGCCTGTATGGCAGGAATATCTTGCTTACAATGATGCGCGGACGGAGCTGTTTGATTATGGTTTTCCGCCGTATGCTGAAAACAAAGAAGAATATCAGGCTCTTGGAATCAGCAAAACAGCCAAACGGTTTTATGAGTCCTGGAATCATATGGATGAAGAGCGGTTTTCTGCGGAAACCATGCAGGAACTGGTCAAATTAAAGGAGCCGCGCACATTTGGCGATGAATTAAAGACAGAATTCCTGGAGGAATTTCTGCCGCGTTTCGCGAATATTGCGGGTGTTTTCCTCTGCGCACTTTACGGGCTGTATGGACTCCTGTGGGGGAAGAAACAAAAAAGCGATAAAATCGGAATCCTGTATGAAATTGCGGTGATTGCAGTTTTGTACCTGTATCTTTTTTACCGCGGCAGGTATATCCACAACCGTGTAGATACCGGTATCTGGTTTGCAGCGGTTCTTGTGGTAATCCGGCTGTCCGGACAGAGGATGAATCCGTTTACAAACCGGATTGGGCTGGCGTTTGTATTGTCCTGCGTCTGCGCGTTTCAGCTAAATTGGAAAGAGCATCTGAGATGGGATGCGGCAAACGAGAAGGAAGAGATGCTGCAGGAGCGAAATGTGATCGAGACAATTCACAGTGACCAGGAGCATTTGTATCTGCTCAAAATGGGAAGCGTCTCATTTGCAAAAGCGTATGGAGTGTTTGACAGTATTCCGGTTGGCATTGGGGATAATCTGTATCCGCTTGGCGGCTGGCCAACAAAGACGCCTGTTTATGCGGCGGTGTTGGCGCGTTACGGTGTGGGAAATCCGTTCCGGGACATGATAGGTAGCAATACGATTTATCTCGTTGACCTGAAAATTGAATCAACCCTGAAGTATCTGCAGGACTGTTACAGCAGTGACGCCAGTGCAGAGGAGGTTATGCGGGTCGGGCCATATCCGGTATACCGGATCAGCGGCCATACAGACGGCGGCAGGCAGGCGGTATCTTCTGCCGGAGCTGTGCCAAAAGAAGAGGAGAACAGACATGGATGAAACAGTTGAGAAAATGCAGTTTGCAGTTTTGATTGATGCCGATAATATCAGCTCCAGGTATGCGGCGACTATTTTTGAGGAGATGGAAAAGTACGGGTTTTCCACATGCCGCCGGATTTACGGCAACTGGTCAAAGGGAAACGGGTGGGCTGAGGAAACACTGCTGGAGTATTCGACGATTCCGGTGCAGCAGTTTTCTTATACAACCGGTAAAAATGCCACGGATATGGCCATGGTCATTGACGCCATGGATATTTTATATAAGGATAAAGTACAGGGCTTTTGTCTGGTGACGAGTGACAGCGATTTCACAAGGCTGGCCATGCGGCTGCGCGAGGAGAACAAGTTTGTACTGGGCATGGGGGAATCCAAAACACCGCTGGCATTGACGAGAGCCTGCAATAAATTCATCTATCTGAATCTGATTGCAGAGCAGAACAAGGACAGCGGCGCTGTGAGTGTGCCGGAGGGAAGTGATGCGGAACAGTATGTCACTTCACTGGAGGAGATCAAACAGGCGATCCTGGGTATGCTGAATGATACGGGTGAAGGTGGAATTGAGCTGGGGCTTGTCGGAAGCCGCCTGAATGAAAGATTTACGGATTTTGACGTGCGCAATTACGGGTATTCGAAATTAAGCGTTATGATTTCAGAGGAGCTCCAGGAACTGAATTTACAGAAAGTAGGGCACCGGACCTTTATCAAACGGGGCGATTCCGTTTCGAAGGAGGAGCTGGAACAGTATATCATTAAAATGATCGGGCGCAGCGGAGGAATGATAGAGAACCTCTCCACAATCAATGATGAGCTGCACAAAACGTACAGCCATCTTGATTTAAAGGAATATGGGTACAGCCGTATCTCGAGCTTTCTGCGAAGCCTGAAAACCGTGACAGTACGGGAAAATGCCGTATTTCTGAAAAAATAAAAGATGCAGATACTGCCGGAAAATGCGTATCTGCATCGAAAATACTTGCATAAAAAACATTTGTATAGAAAATATCTGCATCGGGAATCAGGGCCTGTCTGTGCGGTACAGCTTGAAAACCTTTTCCGGCAGCTCTGAGAAGGATGTGAAAACATCATCAGCGGCGGATAAGTCCTGATTGCCGGAATCCGGATTAATGAAAGCAAAACAGGTCATGCCGGCAGCTTTGGCGGCAAGGCTTCCGTTGCGGGAATCTTCAATCACAAGGCACTCTTCTGGCGGGATTTGCAGCTGCTTTGCCGTTTCCAGAAAAACATCCGGAGCAGGCTTCGGGTGTTTGACACGCTCGCCGGAAAACAGGAGCCGGAAGCAATGGTCAATCTGCATTTGCTTCATTGTGTAGTCAATGTAATACTGATCAGAGCAGGAGGCAACGGCGAGTGGCAGGCCCTCTGCGTGTAAAGCCCTGACTGCATCAGCAGCGCCTTCAATCGCAGGGATTCCTTCGTTTTTGAATAGCTGCTCTTTCAATTCTACAAAGCGGGGACGGATGCTGGGGTCATTATGAAAAGAGACGCCATACCATTCGAGAATCAGATCATGCATGTAGCTGGCTGTAGAGCCAATGCATTTTTTGTAACAATCATACGCGAAGTCGATACCGTGCTCTGCGCAGATCTGTTTCCAGATGCGAAAGTGTACGGGCTCTGTGTTAATGAGTACGCCGTCCATGTCAAAGATCACACATTTTATCATAGGTTACTCCCGTGAATTATAAATTTCCGGATTCAGCGCTCCGGTTACATATAGTATAATATAAGTGGATTTGACCTGCAAGAAAAAGAGAGGCTTGTTTGCTGTGTGGAAAAGAGACTGTATTTCTGGTTGTGATAACGTGCAAAGTGCGTTATACTTAAGATATCCTTATGAACAAAGGAAAAACTCTGTCCGGACTGCGGTAGGGATATCTTCACCGGGCGGAAATATTCATACAGAGAATGATCTGTAAATAATCTTAAAGGACGTGATATCATGAAAAGAATAGGTTTGTTAACCAGTGGCGGCGACTGCCAGGCATTGAACGCTACGATGCGTGGTGTGGTAAAAGGACTTTCCAGCAACCTGGATGATCTGGAAGTTTACGGATTTATGAATGGCTACAAAGGGCTGATCTACGGTGATTACCGGCTGCTGACCTCGAGGGATTTTTCGGGTATTCTGACAAAGGGCGGAACGATTCTCGGTTCATCCAGACAGCCGTTTAAGCTGATGCGCGAACCGGATGAGAAAGGACTGAACAAGGTTGAGGCGATGAAGCAGAATTATTACAAGCTTCGTCTTGACTGTCTCGTGATTCTTGGCGGCAATGGCACGCAGAAGACGGCAAATCTTCTAAGCGAAGAAGGCCTGAATATTATCCATCTGCCGAAAACGATTGATAATGATATATTTGGTACTGATATGACGTTTGGTTTTTACAGTGCAGTGAACATTGCAACAGAAGCGATTGACTGTATTCACACAACAGCCGCTTCCCACAACCGCGTGTTTATTGTGGAGGTTATGGGACACAAGGTTGGCTGGCTGACGCTGTATTCCGGTATTGCCGGCGGCGCTGACATTATTCTGCTTCCGGAAATTCCGTATGATATCAAGAAAGTCATTGCAGCGATTGACCGCAGAACAAAAGCAGGAAAAGGATTTACAGTCATTGCGGTGGCAGAGGGAGCAATCTCAAAAGAAGATGCGAAGCTAAGCAAGAAAGAATATAAGAAAAAGATCGAAGAAAAGAAATATCCTTCGGTTGCGTATGAGCTGGCAGAAGAGATTAAGGCAGCAAATGGCCCTGAGGTGCGTATTACGGTTCCGGGACATACACAGCGCGGCGGAAGTCCGTGCCCGTATGACCGTGTTCTCTCCACAAGAATCGGTGTAAAGGCGGCAGAACTGATTCTGAATGAAGAGTACGGCTATATGGTAGGGATTGTGAACGGGAAGATGAAGAAAGTACCTCTGAAAGAAGTGGCAGGAAAGCTGAAAACAGTATCTCCGAAGGACCCGATTATTCAGGAGATGAAAATGATGGGAATCAGCTTTGGGGATTAATCCAAAAGGCTTTTATACTTTAGCGCAGTGTAGACCAGCGGGACTCGCAAAATGTGTTTCGCTGGTTCTTTTGTACCAGAATTTTCAGGCTAAAGATGTCTTTGTGATGGAACAGAGGTGCTGTAAGATTGAATTTGACAGCAGATGAGGAGAACGTATTATGGGCTATACAGCATTATACAGAAAATTTCGTCCGGATTCCTTTGCAGACGTAAGAGGGCAGGAGCACATCGTGAAGACGCTCCGGAATCAGATTAAGGCAGAGCGCATCGGACACGCATACCTTTTTTGCGGAACAAGGGGTACCGGAAAAACGACAGTTGCGAAAATTTTTGCAAAAGCAGTCAACTGTGAGCATCCGGTGGACGGCAATCCCTGCAATACATGCGCCACATGCAGGGCGATCGCAGCTGGCTCCTCGATGAACGTGATGGAGATTGACGCAGCTTCGAACAACGGTGTGGATAACATCCGGGAAATCCGGGAAGAGGTTGCATATTCTCCGGCGGACGGAAAGTATAAGGTTTATATTATTGATGAGGTGCACATGCTGTCCATTGGGGCGTTTAATGCGCTGCTCAAAACATTGGAGGAACCGCCGTCTTATGTTATTTTTATTCTGGCCACTACAGAGGCGCATAAAATACCGGTCACGATCCTGTCAAGATGCCAGAGGTATGATTTCCGCAGGATTTCACAGGAGACCATCCAGGACAGGCTGACAGAGCTGGTGGAACAGGAGCAGGTCAGCGCAGAGGAACGGGCCTTGCGGTATATTGCAAAAAAGGGGGACGGGTCTTTGCGTGATGCGCTGAGCCTTTTGGATCAGTGTATTGCCTTTTATCTGGGCGAGACGCTGACGTATGATAAAGTGCTTGAGGTGCTCGGCGCTGTTGATACGGAGGTATTCAGTGATCTTTTGCGCAAAATTCTGGATGAAGATCTGGTTGGGGCAATCCGTATGCTGGAAACGCTGATGATGCAGGGACGCGACCTGACGCAGTTCGTGAATGACTTCACCTGGTATATGCGGAATCTGATGCTTCTGAAAGCTTCTGATGACATGGAGGATGTCCTGGATGTTTCCACGGAAAATCTGCTCCATTTGCAGGAGGAGGCTGCGCTGATCCGAAGTGATACGCTGATGCGGTTTATCAGGATTTTTTCGGAGCTGGCAAACAGCATCCGCTATGCATCGAATAAGCGTGTGCTGCTGGAACTGGCGCTGATCAAACTGTGCAAGCCGGAATCGGAGCGGGATGAGCTTTCTCAGATAGAACGCATCCGGAAGCTGGAACGGTGCCTGGAACAGATGATGGCAGGCGGAATGATGCAAATGGGAAACGGAATGCAGGGCGGCGGAGCGGTGCAGATGGGAAGCGGAATGCAGGCCGGTGGAACGGTGCAGCACGGAGGCGGAATGCAGGCCGGTGGAACGATGCAGATGGGAAGCAGAATGCAGGCCGGCGGAACGATGCAAATGGGAAGCGGAATACAGGCTGATGGAACGATGCAGACCGGAGGCGGAATGCGGCCGGGTGGAACGATG
>CAOJHI010000002.1 GCA_948436005.1 uncultured Lachnospiraceae bacterium | reverse complement strand
GCTCTTCCGATCTCGATAAGTCCTATTTCATATCCTTTTTCTGTAAGACGGATATCTGCATTATCCTGACGCAGCAGCAACCGATATTCTGCCCGTGATGTCATCATACGATATGGCTCACGATTTTCTTTTGTTACCAGATCATCAATCAAAACTCCGATATAAGCTTCAGAACGATCGAGAATCAAAGGCTGTTTTCCTTTTATTTTCTGAACAGCATTAATTCCTGCTATCAATCCCTGTGCTGCCGCTTCTTCATATCCTGAGCTTCCATTAAACTGTCCTGCACTGAACAATCCCTGAATACTTTTAAACTCTAATGACAGTTTTAATTGTCTTGCGTCAATACAGTCGTATTCAATTGCATACGCATTTCTTACAATTTCAGCATGCTCCAGCCCTTTCACACTTCGATACATATCAATCTGTACATCTTCCGGAAGGGAGCTTGACATACCTCCAATGTACATTTCATCTGTATATATTCCTTCTGGTTCAATAAACACCTGATGCCTGTTTTTATCCGCAAATTTAACAACTTTATCTTCAATAGAAGGACAATATCTCGGTCCTGTTCCTTCTATCATGCCAGAATAGAGGGGAGACCGATCCAGGTTTTGTCTGATAATCTCATGTGTTTTTTCATTTGTATAAGTTAGCCAGCAGGATATCTGTTCTTTCTGAACAGATGCCGGATCTGTAGTAAAGGAAAACGGAACTATTGTTTCATCTCCTTTTTGCTCTTCCATTTTTGAAAAATCTACTGACTTTCTGGCAATACGGGCCGGGGTACCTGTTTTAAAACGGTATAACTGTATTCCATTTTCCTTCAGGGAATCAGTAAGGTAATTTGCTGCCTGCAATCCATTCGGTCCTGTATAAGAACTGATCTCTCCATAAATACATCTTGCCTTCAGATAAGTTCCTGTACACAGAACAGCTGCCTTACAGTGATAAATTGCTCCCGAATACGTTTTTACACCTGTCAAAATATTGTCTGAAATAAGCAGTTCTGTAACTTCCATCTGTTTAATCATCAGATTTTCTGTCTGTTCCAGAACCTTTCTCATACTTCTTGAATAGTCTGACTTGTCTGCCTGTGCACGAAGAGAATGGACTGCAGGACCTTTTGATTTGTTCAGCATTTTAGACTGTATGAAGGTTTTGTCTATATTTTTTCCCATCTCCCCGCCAAGCGCATCGATCTCCCGGACAAGATGTCCTTTCGAGCTTCCTCCGATATTCGGATTGCATGGCATCAGAGCAATACTGTCAACGCTGACAGTAAACATCACTGTTTTCATTCCAAGCCTTGCCGCCGCAAGCGCTGCCTCACATCCGGCATGTCCTGCGCCTATTACTGCAACATCAATAAATTCTTCTACTCTGCCCATACTCTATTTCCCCATACAAAACTTTGCGAATATTTCGTTAATCAGATCTTCACCTGCTGATTCCCCTGTAATCTCTCCAAGCGATTCACACGCACTCATAAGATCAATCGTAAAAAAATCCTCCGGCATTCCAAGCGAAATACTCTCCTGTACTTTTTTCAAACTTTCCGCCGCACAGACCAGAGCTGTTTTCTGTCTGGCATTTGTAATATAAATCTCTTGATTAAACGAAATATCTCCCTGATAGAATATCTCTTTTATCGTGTTTTCCAGAAGCTCCATTCCTGTATGTTCTTTTATAGAAATACTGATAACCGGATATTCGTTTTTTATAAAATCCTTCATCATCTCTTCTGTTGTTTTCTGTACAAGATCTGATTTATTTAAAAGAATAACTGCTTTCTTATCTGATAAAAACTGGATAATCTCTCTGTCATTTTCATCCGGCTGTGTAGAAGCATCCACTACATAAAGTATCAAATCAGCTCCTGACGCCTTTTCCTTTGCTCTCTCTACACCAATCTTTTCTACAATATCCTCAGACTGGCGAATACCGGCTGTATCCACAAGTTTTAACATGATACCATGTAACTGAATGTTTTCCTCCAGTGTATCTCTTGTTGTCCCTGCAATATTTGTTACGATTGCTCTTTCCTCTCCAATTAAAGCATTCATAAGAGAGGATTTCCCGGCATTTGGTTTGCCAAGAATTACTGTCTGTACGCCTTCCTTTATCAGCCGTCCATTATCCGAAGATGAAATGAGATGTTCCAGCTCATTCCTCATATCCTGTATCCTGTCTTCCAGTTTCTCCGGATAACCGTCCAGACTGATATGCTCCGGATCGTCCAACGCAGATTCTATAAAAGCAATCTCATATAATATCTGATCCCTTAACTTCTTTATCTTCTGATAAACAGAACCCTTTAACTGGCTTAAGGAACTCTGAAGCGCATATTCGTTCTCAGACTGAATAATATCCATAACAGCTTCTGCCTGAGAAAGATCAAGCCTCCCATTTAAAAAAGCACGCTTTGTAAATTCTCCTGGTTCGGCAGGTCTTGCTCCATTCTTTAATACTGCATCAAGCACTTTCTTCATGGCATACACACCGCCATGGCAGTTAATTTCCACTGTATCTTCCGCAGTAAAACTCCTCGGGGCGCGCATCAGAACAACAAGGACTTCATCAACCAGTTCATCCCCATCATATATATACCCATAATGAACTGTATGGGAATCCTGATCCACAATCTTCTTTTTATTATTTTTGGAACGATATACCCGGTCTACAACAGTAATTGCTTCACTTCCGCTTACACGTATTATTCCAATCCCTGAACCACCTACTGCAGTAGAAATTGCCGCAATCGTATCTCCACGCATCCTTCTGCCCCCATCTCCTTTTTTCTGCTCCCATATCATATCACATTTAAACTACTTTTTCATCTGCTTATCCAATTATTTTTTATTCCAAACTATCTCCTAAAACTAATTTATAAGATTCCGCTTTAAACAATAAAAAATTTTAAGACAAAAATATTTCATTTAATAACATTGTCCATACTTATCAAATACCAAAATAATAAGCAACCAATCCCTTTTATAAATGTAAATTGATAAAAAATCAGACCTCGTATATTGCACACAAAATAAGGAGTGACTTCCTTGCTGGAACTCCTTATTTTGTGTGCAATATACGAGGTCGTCCTCTTTACCACAAACTACCCTACTGCTTTTTTCTCAATGTAACAACCACTTTTCTACAAGGTTCATCCCCTTCACTGTGTGTTGTGACATAAGGATCATTCTGGAGTGCAGAATGAATAATTCTTCTCTCATAAGGATTCATTGGCTCAAGAAATACAGGCCGTCTTGTTTTCTTTACCTTAAAAGCAATATTTTTTGCAAGATTTTCCAGAGTTGCTTTTCTTCTCTCTCTGTAATCCTCTGTATCAAGCTTGACTCTTACATAAGAAGCCTTTCCTTTATTTACAACAAGGCTTGTCAGATACTGAAGTGAATCAAGAGTCTGTCCTCTTTTTCCAATCAGAAGTCCCATATCCTCACCTGAAAGATCAACGGAAAGCGTATCATCTTCAAATACAGACTTTACTTCAACTTCCATTTCCATTGTCCGAAGAACATCTTTCAGGAAAGTTTCTGCTCTGCGGATTGCTTCCTCCGGATTAGCCGGTACTCTCGGCTGCTTCGGCGTTTCTTCTTTGATTTCTGCCTTTACTTCTGCTCTCGCTTCTTTTCCTTCAGGCTTCTTCTCTTTCTTCTTTTCCTGTTTTTCTTCTCTTTTAAATTCTTTTTTAACTTCCTTGTGGAACTCTTTATTTTCCTTTTTCTCTTCTTTTATTTCTTCTTTTTCCTCTTTTTTGAAATCCTTTATTTCTTTCTTATCTTCTTTTTTCTCTTTATTGATTTCTCTGTTAAATTCTTTATTTGTTTCCTTTTTTATTTCTTTTTTAACTTCTTTCTTTACTTCTTTTTTCGGCTCTTTTTTTTCAGCTTCTTTGCTTCCAAATACTTCTTTTAACAGATCATCATCCGTATATTTCTTTTTAGCCTCAATGACAGCCTTTTTTCCGCCTATTCCAAAGAATCCTGTGGAACCTTTTTCAATTACTGTATATTCAATATTATCTTTACTTGTACCAAGCAAAATAGAAGCCTCAGTTAACGCGTCTTCCACAGTTTTTGCTGTTACTTTAATAGATTCCATAATCGGCCTCCCTCTTATTTCTTTCCGTTTCTTTCATTGTACTGTTTTACCATTTGTGCCTTTGATGCAAGACTTCCAGGCTTTGCAGTCGTTGTATTTTTGTAATAATCCGTTGACTTCTTAATATTCTCTTCCCGTTCTTCCTGTGATGTTTCTGTATGTTCAATATTTCTCGTATTAAGCTTTGCAGTATTCGAAATCTTCTGAGGCGGAAGTCCCTTCTTTTCTCTCTTTTTATTTGCTTTTTCCAGATTCTTTTTCAAGATCTCATCAAGATCAAGCTTGTCAATCTTTTTGTTGATAAAGAACTGCTGAATTCCTCTTACTACCGCACCAGCAATCCAGTAAATACCCATACCAACAGGAAGTGTCAGACAGAAAACTGCGGACATCAGCGGCATAACGGTATTCATTGTCTTCATGGTATTTGCCATGGTATCTGCCTGCCCGTTTGTATTTGCATTCTGATTCGGATTCATTGCAGTCATCAGCTTTGTATTCAGCCACTGAGAAAGTGCGGAAAGAATTGGAATCAATGCTGCTCCGATTGCAAGAAGAATGGCTCCCGTTGAAATTGCCCGCATAAAAATCTGCATAGGCGCATCCGCAATATTAAGCCCCAGGAAATAATTCATCTTGTCAACATGTGACTGTGTATCCAATACTGTTGTTGAAATATCCGGGAACTTTTCAGCAAGGGCTGTCCAGTTGTCCGGTTTGAACTTATACATTACATCAATCAGTGTATTCTCTGTCATTTCCTTGAAAGTAACAGAATTTGCCTTAGCCATCTCTGCCATAAATTCTTCCACACCCGAAAGTGTCATTAACTTCTGTGCCAGAGGAAGAAATGCATTTTTTACAGAGGTAACGTAAGCCGGAATATTCCAGATTACACGGTAAAGTGCAAACAGAATCGGCATCTGTATGATGAGCTGCAGACAGCTTCCCATCGGGTTTACACCATATTTTGCATAGACAGCCTGCGTCTCTTCATTCATTTTCATCATAGCTGCCTGATCCTGATTTTTACCCTTATACTTTTTCTGGATTGCCTGAAGTTCAGGATTCATTCTGCTGGACAATCTCGAAAACTTTTGCTGCTGGATCGTAAGCGGCATCAGGATCATGTAAATTACAATGGTAAATAAGATAATACAAAGACCGATATTCGCAATACCGATCTTTTCCTGAAGCCAGAATATCGCATTCATAATATAACCGAGCAGACTCGCTACAGGTCCTATAATGAATGTTGTACTTTTTGTCAATAACATTCTTTAAAGTCCTCCTCATGGAACGGGATCGTATCCGCCTTTTGAAAAAGGATTGCACCGGAGGATTCTCCATACAGCTAAAATTCCTCCTTTCAAAGCTCCATATTTCTGAATCGCTTCCAGTCCATACTGGGAACAAGTAGGAATATAGGGGCATCTTGTCCTTTTCATTGGCGAAAGATACTTCTGATACCATTTGATCAGATAAATCAATAACTTTTTCATTCTACTTCTTCTTAATTTGATTACTTCTTATTTGATTACTTCTTTTTTGTCTTCTTTTATGTCTTCTTTTACTTCTTCTTTTTCCTCTTCTTTTAATTCTTCTTTTACTTCATTTTTTACTTCTTCCTGATCCTTTTTTACAGATTCTTTCTCCTGTACTGCATTCAGAATACCATGAAGACGTCCAAGATGAAGCAGCGCGCTCTCGATATCAAAGAAAGTTTTTTCTTTAGCGCCGGGCCTTGCAATAATTACAAGATCAAGGCCATCAACAAATTTTTCTTCATTTAAACGATAGCTCTCACGAATCAGCCTTGTAATCCGATGTCTTACCACACTGTTGCCAACCTTTTTACTGACTGAAATACCAATACGGTTTTTCTGCGTATCCTGCTTCAACATATACATGACCAGATATTTGTTTGCATACGATTTTCCTTTTCGGTAAACACGCTGAAAATCACCGTATTTTTTTAAGGATTCTGAAAATACCATATTTCGTTCCTTTAAAATTTATGCTTTTAAAGCTTATTATAATTTTATGATAGAAGAAAAGGCCACAAAAATGCGGCCTATGCTGACAATACTTTTCTTCCTTTTGCTCTTCTTGCAGCTAAGACTTTTCTTCCGCCTGCTGTACTCATTCTCGCTCTGAATCCATGAACTTTTGATCTGGATCTCTTTTTCGGCTGAAATGTCATTTTCATAAACGGGCACCTCCTTTTTTCTAACCAAATCTATGGTAATAATGGTATTGATTGGTCATGTATATTTTAAGAAAACATCGTTTCAATTATATGCAATAATATAAGGGAAGTCAAGCATTTTATAAGGCTTTCCGGGTTTATAAAAAATATGTGGATAACCTTCTTTCACTTCATACACACAGCAAAAATATTGTGAAAACAGGCCTTTTTTCTTTTTCTGAATTACTTTTTCACACACTATTGAAAAGTTATCCACAACTTATCAACAAATTGTGGATAAACTTACGTAAACTATTTTTTATTCATTCCTTTGAATTACATATCATCCCGTAAAAAGGTCCTTTTCTACATTTTTTCTTTTTCAAAAAAGTTCCCATTGCTAAATCACCCATTTTGTTTTAATATTATGGTAGGAAAAAATGGTTTTTTGGAGATAACAACATGGACATACTTAAAGAAAAATGGGAAGAGATCCTTCAGCTCGTCAAAACGGAACACGAGCTTTCTGATATCTCTTTCAAAACATGGCTCAAGCCGCTGCAAATACACAGTGTTTCCGATCATACGGTCACAATTCTTGTTCCATCTGAACAGATGGGCATTGATTATATTACAAAAAAATATATGTTTCCTATTAAAGTGGCGATCGCAGAGTTTACAGGAAAAGAATACGAAATAGAGTTTATTCTTCCGGAACAGGCAAAAGAACGCAAAAAAAAGTTTACTCCTGTAAATCTCGTAGACAACAGCCCCAGCATAGAAAAGGCCAATCTTAATCCCAGATATACCTTTGATACGTTTGTGGTTGGTAATAACAACAAGTTTGCACATGCAGCCGCACTTGCTGTTGCCGAATCACCCGGAAAAATGTACAACCCTCTTTTTATCCACGGAGGGGCAGGACTTGGAAAAACGCATCTGATGCATTCCATTGCCCACTTTATTTTAAATGAAAATCCGGAAAAAAAAGTACTTTATGTGACCAGCGAATATTTTACGAACGAACTGATTGACTCCATCCGTAATGGAAACAATACGTCTATGACAAAATTCCGTGAAAAATACCGCAGCGTAGATGTCCTTCTGATTGACGATATTCAGTTCATTATAGGTAAGGAATCCACACAGGAAGAGTTTTTCCATACCTTCAATGATCTGCATAACAACAAGAAACAGATTATTATCTCCTCTGATAAACCGCCAAAAGATATTGAAACATTAGAAGCAAGACTCCGTTCCAGATTTGAATGGGGTCTGATTGCTGATATTTCGTCACCGGATTTTGAGACACGTATGGCTATTCTTCATAAAAAAGAAGAAACGGACGGCTATGACATTGATAATGAAGTAATCAAATACATTGCCATGAATATCAAATCCAATATCCGGGAACTCGAAGGAGCCCTGAACAAACTCGTTGCTTTAAGTAACCTGGAAAACAGGGAAATTACCGTTCGCCTGGCAGAAGAAGCCTTAAAAGACATAATTTCCCCTGACGAAAAGAAGGAAATTACTCCTGCTCTTATTATTTCTGTTGTAGCGGAGCATTTCCATATTACAGAAGATGACATTAAAAGCAATAAGCGGAACACAGAAGTTGTTTTCCCAAGGCAGATCGCTATGTACCTCTGCAGCAATATGACGAGCGTCGGGCTTAAAAAAATCGGTTCTGAGATGGGAAACCGCGATCATTCAACTGTACTTCATGGTTCCAAAAAAATTGCTTCTGAAATAAAAACCTCAGATTCTACCAGAAATATAGTCGAAATCCTGAAAAAGAAGATCAGTCCAACATAAAGTTATCCACAAAGTTATCCACTTATCCACATAATAACCATTTTGAATGTGTGTGAAAGAGCTGTGGACGAGTGTTTATAAACAATTTCCGGTTCAGATTATTTCGTTCTTAAAAAAAATTGAAATGTGTATAAACCTTCTGTTATCCATACAGTTTCTCAGGCAGCTTCACAGCTTTATCCATTCCAAAAATGCCGTAAACAGTATGCCTGATGCGGTTTTTACACATATCCACAGTCCTTAATAAGATTACTGCGGATTTTTTTCATATATATATTTAAAGCGCTTCGCGCAGGATTCATTTCGCAAAGCCTTTTCATTTTTTGTAAGCTTTTATTGATTGTGAACTTTTTTATAAGAGAGACGAAGGGAGTATATCTATTATGAAAATCACTTGCAGCAAAAATGACCTTCTGAAAGGTGTCAATACAGTTATGAAGGCTGTTCCTTCAAAAACCACCATGCCGATTCTTGAATGTATTCTTGTCGATGCTTCATCCGGTATTATAAAGTTTACAGCAAATGATATGGAGCTTGGCATTGAAACAAAGGTGGAGGGAGCCATTCTTGAGAAAGGTATCGTTGCTCTGGAAGCAAAACTTTTTTCAGAAATTATCCGTAAACTCCCGGACAGTGATGTTACGATTGTATCGGATGAAAAAAATAATACACAGATTACTTGTGAAAAAGCTAAATTTTCTATTATGGGTAAAGACGGGGAGGATTTTTCCTATCTTCCTTTTGTAGAAAGAGATTACAAAATAAGCCTGTCTCAGTTTACCTTAAAGGAAGTTATCAGACAGACTATTTTTTCGATTGCTGCAAACGACAGCAATAAAATGATGACAGGTGAGTTATTTGAAATTAATGAAAATGAAATGAGAGTAATTTCTCTTGACGGCCATCGTATCTCCATTCGAAAAATAGAACTCAAATCCGAATACGGAGAAAAAAAGGTAATTGTACCAGGTAAGACATTGGTTGAGATTTCTAAAATTCTTACCGGTGGAACAGAAGATATCGTTGATATTTATTTTACGGATAACCATATTGTTTTTGAATTTGACCAGACGGTTGTAGTTTCCAGATTAATTGAAGGAAATTATTTCCGTGTCAATCAGATGCTTTCTAATGACTATGAGACAAAGGTAACGATTCATAAAAGAGAATTTCTTGACTGTATTGACCGTGCTACCCTTCTGGTAAAAGAGGGAGATAAAAGACCTATTATTCTGAATATTTCAGAAGGTGTTATGGAACTGAAAATTTCTTCTCAGATCGGCAGTATGGATGAAATTATTGATATTGAACTGGAAGGAAAAAATATAAAAATAGGTTTTAATCCTAAGTTTCTGATTGATGCGCTTCGTGTCATTGATGATGAAACGATTGATATTTATTATATGAATCCCAAAGCGCCATGTTTTATCAGGGATGAAGAACAGAATTATATTTATCTGATTCTGCCTGTTAATTTTGTGGATGCATAAATTTTTCCTGAAAGGAAAAGCAGGAATATTAAAAAAGCAGGATAAAATCTGGTCACATAAAAAAATCAGATCTGTGAGATGGAGAAAACAGGTATGGAAAGAAAAGAAATCAAACTTCGTGATGAATATATTAAGCTGGGGCAGGCTTTGAAGGCTGCCGGTATTGCAGAGAGCGGAGTGGATGCTAAGTATAAGATTCTGGAAGGACAGGTTCTTGTGAATGGAGAAAAAGAATTTCAGAGAGGAAAAAAGCTTTTTGAAGGCGATGAAGTAATCTGTGAAGAAACTCTGATTAAAATAACCAGATAAAAAGATGGTGTAAAAATGATTATTGAATCCTTAAAGCTTTGTCATTTCCGCAATTATGATGAGCTGGAACTTAATTTTGACAGAGGAACAAATCTTTTTTATGGTGATAATGCGCAGGGGAAAACAAATATCCTGGAATCGGTATATCTCTGTGGAACAACCAGGTCTCATAAAGGGAGCAAAGACAGAGAATTAATACATTTTGGAGAAGAAGAATCCCATATCTGCATGAAAATAACAAAAAGTGATATTCCTTATCGTATTGATATGCATCTGAAAAAAAATAAAACAAAAGGGATTGCAATTAATGGGATGCCGGTTCGAAAGGCAAGTGAGCTGATCGGACTTGGCAATTTTGTATTTTTTTCTCCTGAAGATCTGAATATCATTAAAAATGGTCCTGCAGAGAGAAGAAGATTTCTCGATATGGAAATGTGCCAGCTTGATAAAATATATCTTTATCAACTGTCAAATTATAATAAAATACTGAATCAAAGGAACAGGCTTCTGAAGGATTATTCTTTTTATCAGGAATCAGATACGATGCTTGATGTACTGGACGAACAGCTTGCCAGATATGGACAGGGAATTATCCGGATGAGAAGTAAATTTATTGAAGGATTATGTGAAATTATTCAGAATATACATAGTAATCTTTCAGGAAAAAAGGAAATTTTATTTGTTGGATATGAAAAAGATACAGATTATGATTCATTAAAGGAAAAATTAAAGGGAAACAGAGAAAGAGACATCCGCACAAAGGTGACAAATGAAGGACCGCACAGAGATGATCTTTGTTTTCTGATTAATGGGATTGACATTCGGAAATACGGTTCTCAGGGACAGCAAAGAACAGCAGCTCTTTCTCTGAAACTGGCAGAAATAGAGATTGTAAAAAGAAAAATAAAGGATACGCCTGTTTTGCTGCTGGATGATGTTCTTTCTGAACTAGACAGCAGCCGGCAAAGATATCTTCTTGAGAATATTCATGATATTCAGACTCTGATTACGTGTACAGGCGTGGATGATTTTGTCAGTTATAATTTTCAAATAAATAAACTGTTTCAGGTAACATGCGGAACAGTGGAAGAAAAACAGTTAGGAGGGTTTCGATGAGCGCAGAATACGGTGCAGATCAAATCCAGATTCTGGAAGGTCTGGAGGCAGTAAGAAAAAGACCCGGTATGTATATCGGAAGTACCTCAGCGAGAGGACTTCATCATCTTGTTTATGAAATAGTGGACAACGCCATTGATGAGGCGCTGGCTGGTTTTTGTGATTATATTACAGTAACAATCAACAAAGATAATTCTGTAACAGTTACGGATAACGGACGTGGAATTCCGGTTGGTATTAACCATAAAGCCGGACTTCCAGCAGTGGAGGTCGTATTTACAGTGCTTCATGCAGGCGGAAAATTCGGAGGCGGAGGATATAAGGTATCCGGTGGTCTGCACGGGGTAGGAGCTTCTGTTGTAAATGCTCTTTCTGTATGGCTTGAGGTAACGATCTGCAAGGACGGAAATATTTACAGACAGAGGTATGAAAGAGGCAAGGTTGTTGAAAAACTGAAAATTATCGGTACGTGTGATCCGGAGAAGACAGGAACTGCTGTTACATTTTTCCCGGACGGAGAAATTTTTGAGGAGACAATTTTTGATTTTAATACTTTAAAGCAGCGTTTGCGGGAAATGGCATTTCTGACAAAAGGAATCAAGATTGTGCTTCGCGACGAAAGAGAGGAAGAGCCGGAAGAGCGTGTTTTTCACTATGAAGGCGGTATTAAGGAATTTGTAACTTATCTGAATAAAGGAAAGACCCCTCTTTACGAAGATATTATTTTTGCTGAAGGGGAAAAAGACGGAGTGTATGTGGAAGTTGCGATGCAGCACAATGATTCGTATACAGAGGGAAGCTACAGCTTTGTCAATAATATCACCACTCCGGAGGGCGGTACGCATCTGACTGGTTTTAAAAATGCACTCACAAAGACGTTTAATGATTATGCAAAAACAAATAAACTGATTAAAGAGAATGATCAGAATCTTTCGGGAGATGATATCCGGGAAGGACTGACTGCAATTATCAGTGTTAAAATTGAAAATCCACAGTTTGAAGGACAGACAAAACAAAAGCTTGGAAACAGTGAGGCCAGAGGAGCTGTGGAAAATATTGTGTCTGATCAGCTTATGATTTACCTGGAACAGCATCCGCAGGTAGCAAAAATCATCGTGGAAAAATCACTCATGTCCCAGCGGGCACGTGAGGCTGCAAGAAAAGCGAGAGATCTGACGAGAAGAAAATCCGCGCTTGACGGACTTTCCCTTCCCGGAAAGCTTGCAGACTGTTCGGATAAGAATCCGGAAAACTGTGAAATTTATATCGTTGAGGGAGACTCGGCAGGCGGCTCTGCAAAAACAGCGAGAAGCCGGGCCACACAGGCAATCCTTCCGCTGCGCGGCAAAATTTTGAATGTGGAAAAGGCGCGTCTTGACCGTATTTATGGAAATGCGGAGATTAAGGCTATGATCACGGCATTTGGTACTGGTATTCATGAAGATTTTGATATTTCAAAACTCCGTTATCACAAAATTATTATCATGACAGATGCCGATGTGGACGGTTCCCATATTGCAACGCTTTTACTGACCTTTATTTATCGTTTTATGCCAGAGCTTATTAAGCAGGGATATGTATATCTGGCTACGCCTCCTCTTTTCAAGCTGGAGAAAAATAAAAAAGTATGGTATGCATACAGTGATGAACAGCTGGCAGCGATTCTTGATGAAGTAGGACGTGACCAGAATAATAAGATTCAGCGTTATAAAGGTCTCGGAGAGATGGATGCAGATCAGCTGTGGGAAACCACAATGGACCCGGAAAAGCGTATTCTGAAGCGGGTTGTAATGGATGAAAATCAGTCTTCGGAGATTGATGTGACCTTCACAACACTCATGGGAGATCAGGTAGAACCCAGACGTGAGTTTATTGAAGAAAATGCAAAGAAAGTGAGAAATCTGGATATCTGATTCCGGATTCGTATCACGGGAGGAGCGAAACTTTGGAAGATAATATTTTTGACAAAATAAAAGAAGTAGACCTCAAGAAAACAATGGAAGAAAGTTATATTGATTATGCCATGAGCGTAATCGCTTCCCGTGCCCTGCCGGACGTGCGCGACGGTCTGAAGCCGGTACAGAGAAGAGTTCTCTATTCCATGATTGAGCTGAATAACAGTCCTGACAAGCCTCACAGAAAATGTGCGCGTATTGTCGGTGATACGATGGGTAAGTATCACCCGCATGGCGACAGTTCGATTTACGGAGCACTCGTCAATATGGCGCAGGAATGGTCGACACGATATCCTCTGGTAGACGGACACGGAAACTTTGGTTCTGTGGATGGAGACGGGGCAGCGGCCATGCGTTATACGGAAGCACGTCTCAGCAAAATTTCCATGGAAATGCTGGCAGATATCAATAAAGATACCGTGGATTTTGCACCGAACTTTGACGAGACGGAAAAAGAGCCTGTGATTCTTCCTTCCAGATTTCCAAATCTTCTGGTGAACGGAACAACGGGTATTGCGGTCGGAATGGCGACCAATATTCCGCCTCATAATCTCGGTGAGGTGATTTCTGCTGTTGTAAAGATGATTGATAACCGGATTGAGGAAAAGAGAGATACCTCAATTGAGGAAATTATGGAAATCATAAAAGGACCGGATTTCCCCACAGGAGCGCAGATTCTCGGAACAAGAGGTATTGAGGAAGCGTACCGTACGGGAAGAGGAAAAATCCGTGTCCGTGCAATTACAAATATTGAGACAGCACCGAACGGAAAAAGCCATATTATTGTGACAGAATTGCCGTATCTTGTGAACAAGGCGCGTCTGATTGAAAAAATGGCGGAGCTTGTGCGGGATAAAAGAATTGACGGTATCACGGCAATCACGGATGAATCGAGCCGTGAAGGAATGAGAATCAATATTGAGCTGAGAAAAGATGCAAATGCAAATGTAATTCTGAATCAGCTCTATAAACATACGCAGCTTCAGGATACGTTTGGCGTTAATATGCTGGCGCTTGTAAAAAATCAGCCAAAGGTGCTGAATATTCACCAGATGCTCAGTTATTATATTAAGCATCAGGAGGATGTCGTAACAAGAAGGACAAAATATGAGCTGAACAAAGCGGAAGAAAGAGCTCATATTTTGCAGGGCTTGCTGATTGCTCTTGATAACATTGATGAAGTGATTTCCATTATCCGCAGTTCCCAGAATACACAGGCTGCCAAGGCTAGGCTGATGGAACGTTTCAGTCTCTCAGATGCACAGTCACAGGCCATTGTAGATATGCGTCTGCGCGCGCTTACAGGTCTGGAACGGGAAAAGCTGGAAAATGAATATAAAGAACTCATGGAAAAAATCAAAGAGTTAAAAGCAATTCTTGCAGATGAAAATCTTTTGCTTGGCGTAATTAAAAAAGAGATTACGATCGTAAAAGAAAAATTCGGAGATGAAAGAAGAACTTCGATTGGATTTGATGCGTTTGATATTTCTACAGAAGATCTGATTCCGGATGAAAATGTTGTGATTACCATGACAAAGCTTGGTTATATTAAACGTATGACCCCGGATAATTTTAAGTCCCAGGGCCGCGGAGGCAAGGGAATTAAAGGAATGCAGACCATTGAGGACGATTACATAGAAGAACTGCTGATGACGACAACGCATCACTATCTGATGTTTTTCACAAATAAAGGAAGAGTGTATCGTCTGAAAGCGTACGAGATTCCAGAAGCAGGAAGAACGGCGCGTGGAACAGCAATTATTAATCTTCTTCAGCTCATGCCTGACGAAAAAATTACGGCGCTGATTCCGATCAAAGAGTACAAAGACGGCCGTTTTATGTTTATGGCTACAAAAAATGGAATTGTCAAAAAAACGCCGATTAAGGATTTTGTCAATGTGAGAAAAACTGGACTTGCTGCCATCAGTCTCCGCGAAGAAGATGAATTGATCGAGGTCAAATTTACAAATAATAAGAAAGACATCTTCCTTGTAACGAAATACGGACAGTGTATTCGTTTCCATGAGACAGACGTACGCAGCACAGGCCGCGTTTCCATGGGTGTAATCGGAATGAACCTTTCTGATGGGGATGAGGTAGTCGGCATGCAGCTTGATACGCAGGGCGATTATCTGCTGATTGTATCAGAAAACGGTATGGGAAAACTGACTTCCATGGAAGAATTTACTCCTCAGAACAGAGGAGGAAAAGGCGTAAAATGCTACAAAATTATGGAAAAAACAGGAAATGTCGTTGGAGTCAAAGCAGTAAAGACTGAAAACGAAATAATGATGATTAACACAGAAGGAATCATTATCCAGATGTCCTGTGAAGATATTTCTGTGCTTGGTCGTATTACAAGCGGCGTTAAGCTGATGAATTTAAGCGGTGATGCCAGAGTAGCAAGTATTGCCAGAGTGAGAGAATCTCTGGAAAAAACAGAAGAGGATACCTTAAAATCACTGGAAGAGGAACTGAAGAAAGAAGAATAAAAAATGAGAGTACGAAGGTTAATTGCCATTTGGATGGCAAAAATCGTGAGTACTGCATGCAGAATTTCCGGCAGACAGGGTGTTACGTTTGCCGGAAAAGTTGCACTTAAGGCTGATCCGCAGATTTTAAAAGATCTGGCCGGTCAGGTGCGGGAAAAGATTTTTGTCGTATGTGGAACAAACGGAAAGACAACTACAAATAATCTGCTGTGTTCCGCCGTAGAATCGGAGGGCAAAAAGCTGGTCTGCAATCATACTGGGTCCAATATGCTGGCCGGTGCGGCTGCCGCCTTTGTGCTTGCGGCGAAAAATAACGGAAAGCTGGATGCAGATTATGCATGTATCGAGATTGACGAAGCTTCCACGCTTCGGATTTTCCCTCATTTCAAACCGGATTATATGGTTCTGACCAATCTTTTCCGCGATCAGCTTGACCGGTATGGAGAAATTGATATTACAATGGATATGCTCAAAAGAGCAATGCAGATGGCGCCGGAAATGACGGTGATCGTTAACGGGGATGACGCCCTGTCCGCTTATCTGGCCATGGAAAGCGGGAATCCGTATAAGACATATGGAATTACGGAAAAAGTGTTTGATACGCAGAGTGAACATGAAATCCGGGAAGGCCGTTTCTGTAAAAAATGCGGCGCGAGACTGGAATATGAATTTTATCATTACAGCCAGATCGGAAAATACGATTGTCCGAACTGTGATTTTACAAGGCCTGTGATTGATTATGAAGCTTCCAAAATCAGCATGGACCAGGGTCTCTCTTTTGAGGTAGAGGGACGTCATATAGAAGCTGATTATAAGGGATTTTATAATATTTACAACATTCTTGCAGCATACAGTGCGGCAAGAACTGCAGGAATGAGTCTTTCAAATTTTGACAGGGTACTCGCAGAATTTAATCCTCAAAACGGCAGAATGGAACAGTTTGAGATAGACGGAACCCATATTATTTTAAATCTGGCCAAAAATCCGGCTGGCTTTAACCAGAATATATCTGCTGTAATGGAAGATGAAAAAGAGAAAGATATTATTATTGTGATCAATGACAATGCACAGGATGGAACAGATATTTCCTGGCTTTGGGATGTTGATTTTGACCGGTTTGCCGAGGATAATATTCATTCTATAACGGTCAGCGGAATCCGCTGCCAGGATATGCTGCTTCGGATGAAATATGTGGATATTGCATCTGAGCTGATCGGTGATGTAAAAACTGCGATTGAAACAAGAATCCAAGACGGGTGTAACAATTTGTATGTCCTGGTAAATTATACGGCTCTGTTTTCAACCAGAAATATATTAGTGGAAATGGCCGGAAAAAAGACAACTCAATCAGGTAAAAAATAAATGATATCGGAAAATAGATGACTGAGAAACGTCACTGAGAATGAGGATTAGGATGATGAAAATAAGAATCGGACATTTATATCCGGATTTATTGAATTTATATGGCGACCGCGGCAATATTCAGTGTTTAAAAAAGAGAATGGAATGGCGCGGCATTGATGCAGAAGTACAGGAATTTCAGATCACAGATACAGTCAGCTTTTCAGATCTGGATATCGTCCTGCTTGGCGGCGGTTCTGACCGGGAACAGATGCTCGTATGCGAAAAGTTAAAAACAATTCGTCACGATTTTAAGGATTATGTGGAGGATAACGGAGTCGTTATCGCAGTCTGCGGTGGATATCAGCTTCTCGGCCACTATTATGACACGGACGATGGAAGAATCGAAGGCCTTGCTCTCGTGGATTTATATACAGAGCAGGGCAGTCCGAGACTGATATCCAATATTGTAATCCAAAATGACCTGTTCCCTTATCCGATCGTTGGCTTTGAAAACCATGGAGGAAGAACCTTTATAGGGGACAACAAACCGCTTGGAAAGGTTTTGTTCGGATACGGAAATAACGAAACAGACAAAGCAGAGGGAGTCCTGTACAAAAATGTAGTCGGAACCTACCTTCACGGTCCACTTCTTCCCAAAAACCCGCATATCTGCGATTATCTGATCAAAAATGCGATGGAAAGAAAATACGGTGTGTCTGAGCTTGAACCGCTTGACGATGAACAGGAGCTGGAGGCGAACAAATATATTGTGGATCGTTTTGTAAAATAATATTTAAAAAATGTAGTAAAAGGCTGTAGTTTATACTTCAAACAAACGTGGGCAATTATAGGAGTTCGTATGCTTGGATTATTGAGTGAATTTATGACACATGTATTTGATTATACCTTTATGATCCAGATGATTGCAATTGCTTTTTCGGGAGTACTGGTACTTGGAAAGCTTGATTTTGGTATGTCCCGTATAAAGAAAACACTGCAAACGCTGATTGTTAATACCGTAATTCTTTCGCTCATCATGCTTTTTCTGGAGATACTCTTTTTTGGTATATCTCAGTATGAAAAATTAAGTATATTTCGTGGCTTAAACTATTCAGTGCCTGTTCTTCTGGGATATACTTTCTATGCGTGTTTTTTCTGTAATTTTCAGAAGAGAGAAAAAATAACGCTGGTAATGATTTTATTTTCGACTGCAGTTGTTATGATGGAGTGGAGTGCTCCATATGGAATCATCTGGTTTGCGGAAAGAGAAGCAGGTAGGACAGTCCTCAAGTTTTCAGCAGATATTCTGATTATTATTTTTTCCTGTATCATCCGGCGTTTTTCAGTTACAAAATATTATTTTACCAGAATGGATGCGCTTATCAATTGTACAGAATCATCGCTTGTTGCTATTTGTGCCGTCCTGCATGAAAGTATATCTGTAGAGTGGGGGTGGGACATCAATCCCTCAATGAAACTGTATATAGCAATTACTTTTGTGATATTATACGTGATTAATCTGCTTACATATTTGTTTTCCTATCAGATATCCCGCAATCGTCAGATGCTGATGCAGTCAAAAATCATTGAGCAGAAGCAGTCAGCCCAGTTGGAGATGGCAGAACTTACAGCGGAAAGTCTTCAGGAATATAGGGCAATGCGGCATGATATGAAAAATCAGTGTTTATTAATGAAAAACATGCTGGAAAAGAAGCAGTATGAGGAATTAAATGATTATTTTGAAAAGTTTACAGGTAAAATATCATGTCAGCTTTTCCAGTTTATCGACTGTGGGAATAATGATATTTCTGCAATCATTAATCTGGAACGACAAAAAGCAGAGCATGAAAATGTTCGGATGAATGTAAACGTAATTGTTCCGCCAAAGCTGCCATTTGAGGACGTTGATATTTGCAGCTTGCTGATGAATATTCTGGATAATGCGATTGAAGAATGTCTTCGCGTAAAAAAGGAAAGAACAGTCAATGTGGTGATAAATACTCAGAATGACCAATATCTATATTTATGTGTGATTAATCCCACAGAAAAAAAAGACATGGATTGTGTTCCGGATAAGATGCCTACCAGTAAAGAATATAGCGTCGGACATGGTTTGGGTATGGGAATTATCCACAGAATTGCTGAGAAATATAATGGCCATGTTCATTTCCATATTGAGAACGGGAATTTTATTTCAGAAGTTATGTTGAATATGATTTCTCAGGAGGAAAAGTGATGGAAGATCTACTTAAGGTTGTGATCTGCGATGATGAGAAAACTGCAATTTCAATTATTTCAGCATCAGTAGAAGCCCTGCTGGTCAGCAGAGGAATACAGGTAGAAGTAAATACCTTCACATCAATTAAGAAATGTTACAGCTATGTGAAAAGTAATCCGATTGACTTATTGTTTTTGGACATCGCTATGCCGGAGGCAGATGGAATAACTGCGGCCCAGAAAATCGTGTCACTAAAACTGGAAACGCATCCTGATATTATTTTTGTGTCAAGCAACCAGAATCGGGTATTTGATTCTTTTCAGGTACAGCCATTTGGCTTTGTAAGAAAAGATAATTTCATGCAGGATATTACCAATGTCTTGAAACGCTATGTAGATACAAAGCTTACTCGGAAAGAAGAAATTAAGCAGTTTGAACTGAGAGATGGAAAAGGCGTATCGGTATTAAATGCTGCGAGTGTGATTTATATAGAAAGTTATCGTAATATTCAGACGGTATTTCTGACAGAAAATAAGTCTATTAAGCTGCATTCTACTATGGATAATGTCACACAACAGGTTTAGAATTTTGATTTTATTCGAATTCATAAGTGATATATTGTCGGATGCAAACATATCAATAGTTTTGGAAGAAATGATGTGACACTTAGTAATGGAAGGATTCTTCCGGTGGGACGAGTCTATTATAAAGAAGCAATTGAACGTTATATGACTTATATTAGAATCAGTGGAATAAAAACAATCGGATAGGGAAGAGCAATTGAAAAAAGATTCTGCAGGAATGCAGGATCTTTTTTTTACGCAGTCCCATACATAGGGAGTATGATTCGATTGACCATCAAAAAACTTCCGGCAAATGTTGTTTATCCTTAAAATATGACCGTTGGTATTTACGGTGAATCGTATGATGGTCACAGAATGTGGTTTGGCATCAGGTTGTTGTAGGATAAATTCAATACAGATAAATTATAGGTAGTATATAAACAGATAGGGTAGCTTCTGAATAGAAAGGGGACAACCATGAGATCAAGCAGAAAGACTTTGTACGAATATCTGTGTGAATATGCCGGAAAACATCCGCAGAAAGCACTTCTGCTGGAAGAACAAAGAGTAATATCGGTAAGTGAAACACTGGAAAATGCAAAAGAGTTTGCTGCGTATTTCTGGAGAAAAGGAATACGAGGTGGAGATTATGTTGCGCTGCGAATGGAAAGATCTGCGGATTCAGTAATTTTGCTTCTGGCTTTAGAGATGCTCGGAGTAATTGTGGTTCTGACGGACGTTCATTATGGAGTAGAAGAGTATCTGGAAATATATGCAAAGGAAATTCCGGTAAAGGCCATGCTTACCAGGGAAGAACCTGTGTCAGGAAGGGATTTTTCAGGAGGTTGGAAAGCGAAATATCATGATGGAATATCGTGGCAGAGCGTGGAGAGAACCCCGTGGATTCCAGAAATAAAGATTACATCAGATAGTCAGCTTCCTGCGGTCATTTTGTTTACTTCTGGTTCTACCGGAAAAAGTAAGGCAGTAGTTTTGAGTCAGTATAACTTTATCAACAATCTGGAGGATACGAAAGGAATCGGAGGATATCGTTCCGATGATATTGCCATGCTTTTAATTCCTCTGAATCATGTATTTGGTCTCGCTTTAATGTGTGGAGCTATTGTGCTGCAGCATACCCTTTTTTTCCCGGAAAGTTTACAGATAGATCATATCCTTTCCTGCGTAGAGAAAATTGGAGTTACGAGAATGAATGGAGTACCTTCCTTGTATCAGTCTATGGCTGAGAAGGCAGAAAAGTATGATCTTCATACCCTGTCGATCGGACTGATCGGCGGCGCACCTTGTACGGAACAAAGATTTCAGGAGATAGAAGAGTCCCTGGGAATCACGTTGGTTCCGGTCTATGGTATGAGCGAGTGTATTGGAATAAGCTGTGCCAGTGCGGAAGATGACAGAAAAGAGAGAATGCGTAGCGTAGGACCATTTTATTCGATGAATGATGGTAAGATTCTGAGAGAGGACGGGAGAGAGGCAGTAAAGGGTGAAGAGGGGGAAATTTGTGTGAAAGGACCCTCACGGATGCTGGGATATTATAGCAGCGGGAAAGGCGATGTTTATATCGACGAGTCCGGATATCTGCACACCGGTGATCTTGGTTTTCTGAATGAGAAGGGTGCCTTATGTGTTAGTGGAAGAAAAAAGGACATTCTCATTCGAAATGGCAATAATATCTCAATAAAAAAGATGGAAGACGCCTTTCTGAGGATTCCGGAGGTGAGAGAGGCAGCAGTTGTTGGTTTACCGGATGAACAGGAGGGGGAAGTGCCGGGAGTAATGGTGTCCGGCAGAGGAGAAGATCTGTCGGAACAAGAGCTGAGGAGATTACTTGACAGTAACCGATTGCTTTCCAGACTGGAGAATCCGGCGATAATACGGATAGTAAATGAAATTCCAAAAACCACCAGCGGGAAAATGGATAAAGTCCAGATCCGAAAGGAGTTGGCAAAATGGAAAAAAGAACACGGAAGGTAATGGCGGCAATCGCAGGAACTGCAGGGATGCTGCTTCTCACCGTTCTTCTGTATTTTCCCGGCAACAGTGTTCCCAATACGGGAGGCCGGATAATGGTACAGGCAACGGCAGATGCACATTTACAGCTTCAGGAAGCAGCGGTCTCTGTTTCCAGAGGAAGCGATGCGGTCTTTCATCTTTTCGCAGAGGAAGGATATTCACCTGTGAATGTCAGTGCAGAGGAGTATCAGCTCGAACTCGTTGAAAAGGGACATTATATTCTGACGCTGGAAAATTGTCAGTTTCCTTCTACGGTCAATATTCAGGAATGCAGACAAGTCCAGATCAGGTATGATGCGAATGGAGGCGAAATGGTAGATGATTCGACAGAGGATGCCTATAGTCTTGCGTATAAGGTTACGTACCGGAAAAGACCCAATACTGATCTGGGATATGGAAAAATTAAAAAAAAGGGACATACGCTGATTGGGTGGAATACCAGGCCAGACGGCAGCGGAACCAGCGTGGGTCTTGGAAGCAGAGCAACCGTTCCAGAGGAGGGAGAGCTGGTTCTGTATGCCCAGTGGCTCCCATGGGAGAGAGAGGAATTGTTTGACTATTCTGTGTCAGGGGAAAAAGCAAGGATACTCTATTATAAAGGCAACAGCGACGTGGTGGTGATTCCCAGTAAGCTTGGCGGATATACGGTTTCGTCCATTGCAGGAGGGGCATTTTCACGAAAAAAGTCAAAAACAGTGGTTCTGCCTGTAAATCTGTACGAACTGGAAAGCAGAGCCTTCACAAACTGCGATCTGCAGGAGCTTTATCTGTTCGATAATATTGCTGCTATTTCAGACAATAGCTTTCATAACTGTACACAATTTTCGACACTTCATATTAATGCGGTTCGCAAGCCGCGCTATGCCACAGCGGCAAGAAACAGTAATTATGCCGATAAGGTCGATCTCCTGCTGGAGGATAATGAAAAGAAACGCATTGTATGCTTTTCTGGGTCCAGTTTATGGTTTAACCTGGACAGCAAGCAGATGGAGGAAGCCTTTGACGGTGAGTACCGGATCGTCAATCTGGGATTGAATGGATTTTTCTGTAGTGCGGCGCAGATGGACATTCTGACCGGTTATCTGAAACAGGGAGATATCTTTTTACATGCCCCTGAATCGAGCAGTGCTCAGCAGCTGATGGCAGATCAATCCATGACACAGAATCTCTATATGTGTCTGGAGCTAAACTATGACCTGTTTGCGCTGGTAGACATTCGGAATCTTACAGATGTGTTTGATTCTTTTGCAACATATAATCAGGTTCGGGAAAATATGGAACCAGGCGAGTATGACAGCTATCCTGATGAATGGTGCATAGATGGGCATGGAGATTTTTCGCTTTATCTTCCGGTAAAAGAAAAGGATGAAAATCTGGCAGATACGGCAGACTTCTGCACAGAATATATTACGCAGGAGAGTATGGAAAGACTGAACAGTTATTACAGCAAAATTCATGACATAACAGGAAACAGGGTTTTGCTTACATACAGTGCAGTAAATGAAAATGGGCTGCCGGAAGATTGTACGGAAGAAAAAATCAGAGAATTTGCCTCCAGGCAGGAGAAACTGATAAGGGAAGAGGATGCCATTGTGTTCGGAGATGTGCAGGATGCGTTACTGCCAGGGCATCTGTTTTATGAAAGTAATTATCACCTGACCTCGCGAGGAGCGAAGGAATGGACAAAGCGGCTGCTAACGTCCATGAAAGAAGCCTGGGAGTTCTAAGGGTATCAGGAAAAAGAGAGGGATGATCGTATGAAGAGAATGCAGGTATGGTCATTGGTATCGACATTGACCGTGATTGTAATCATTCTTATTCTGCTGTTAACTGGAGCAGAGCTGAAGGAAGGATTGGCAGTATTGTTATTTGTTCTTGCATTAAAACTTCCGGTATTCTGTTTCTGTCAAAAGAGAGGTAAGTAATGAACTTTAATTCTATAGAATTTTTGATTTTTTACTGTATCGTTTTATTGATGTACTGGATTGTTCCGTATAAGATACGTTGGATACTGCTTCTGGCAGCTTCGTGGTATTTTTATATGAGCTGGAATCCGAAATTTCTTTTGCTGATTCTGTCAACCACCGCTGTCACATTCTTCTGTGCCCGGGAAATTGAGAAAACGGAAAGCAAAAGGAAGAGAAAAATATATCTGATGATAACAGTGATTATCTGTTTCGGAGAACTGATTTTCTTTAAATATTTTAATTTTCTGATCAATAGTCTGATACATGTCGGAAAAATATTCCACAGTGATATACAGGATGTTTCATTTAACATTCTGCTGCCGGTTGGAATATCTTTTTATACTTTTCAGACCATGTCGTATGTCTTTGATGTTTACAGACGAAAGGTACCGGCAGAAAGACATTTTGGATACTACGCATTATTTGTTGCTTATTTCCCGCAGCTGGTTGCAGGTCCGATCGAACGTCCCGATAATCTTCTTCCGCAGCTGAAAAAAGAGCAGCATTTGAGTATATCGGATTTTTCTGTGGGAATGCGTTATATTCTGTCAGGTTTTTTTCGGAAATGCATTGTAGCAGATTTTTGCGGTATCTATGTGACAAATATCTTTCATAATATCAATGAAGCAAATAGTTTCACTGTTTTTCTTGCAGGAATCCTTTTCTGCATACAGATGTACTGTGATTTTGCCGGATATTCTGAGATTGCAGTTGGAGCAGCCAGAATGATGGGAGTGCGGCTCATGAGAAATTTTGACCGGCCGTATCTCTCGCAGAGCTATTCGGAGTTTTTCAGAAGATGGCATATCAGTCTGTCCTCGTGGTTCTATGAATATGTTTATATTCCTTTGGGCGGGAGCAGAAGGGGAAAAGGCATTAAAATCAGAAATACGCTTATTGTATTCTTTTTATGTGGTCTCTGGCATGGGGCTAACTGGACATATGTCCTGTGGGGACTGTATGCAGCTTTCTGGATCTGTATGGAGAGTGCCTTTAAAACGTTCTTTTCGTATTTCCAGCAAAACAGGATACTCCGGCTTCTGCGAAGAATTCTGCTGATGCTTGTTTTTGTACCCGCGGCGCTTCTGTTTCGTGCTCCATCGCTGCAGGATGCAGGGATAGCTTTGAAAAAACTCTTTTTTGGTGGAATTGGCAGCTGGAAGGAAACCATTTCTGTTTTGAATATGGGAGGACTGGACGCTATTGTGATCCTGCTGGCAATTTTCTGCATGTGTTTCCTGTATTATATGAGCGAATATGAATGCGGGGATGGAAGATTTATTTCTGTGTCATCACAAAAGTGGGAAGCATGGTTTTATGGAGAACGAATTTCGGTTTATGTTCTGATTATAATAACGGTGGTTATAGGCTGGCTGGTTCTGATAAATGGAGGTGACAGCAGTTCCTTTGCCTATTTTCAGTTCTGAGGGAGGTGACGGTATGAAACGAACGATTACAGCAATCATACTTTCTGTGTTGTTGCTGCTTGTCATGCCGGCAACAGTTCTGACCCTTTGCATTTTTCTGCCCTCTCAATATGATGAAACATATTATGGAGAACTGGCAGAGATGCATGAAAGGTTAAGTAATACAGAAGGCCCTAAGATCCTTATGATTGGAGGCAGCAGTATCGCGTTTGGACTTGACGTAGAGATGATGGAAGATTTTTATAAGGACTATACGGTATGTCCCTTTGGATTATATGGTGCCATCGGAACAAAAGCCATGCTGGAACTTGCACTGGACCATATTTCGCAAGGAGACATTGTGATCATTTCTCCGGAGATTTCGGAACAGACCATGAGCCTTTATTTTTCAGCACAGGATATGTGGAAAGCAATGGATTCTGATCTTTCCATGATCGGTTCACTAAATGGAGAAGATATGGGGAAAATGGTTTCAGGGGTCTTTTCTTACTTGTCGGAAAAGCTGCGTTATATCCGTCTTGGAAAAAAACCGCAGCCAGATGATGTATATGCAAAAGCATCTTTTGGCGGGAACTGTCGTATGACATACGACCGTCCATATAATCAGATGCCGCTTCTATATGATGATACGGCCTTGGTTTCTTATTCAACAGAGCTGATACAGAAGGAATTCATTGATTATATCAATGAATACTACGAAGCCTGTTATAAGAAGGGTGCTGAAGTATATTACAATTTCTGCCCGGTAAATCGTCTTTCTGTTGAAGAAGCTGCAGAGATAGAACCTTTTTTTGCCTGCCTGAATGAAAGCCTGCATTTCCCGATTCTGGGAAATCCGCAGGATTATCTATTTGATGCGGAATGGTTCTATGATTCCAATTTCCACATGAATACAAGAGGAATGATTGTCTATACGGCCAGAGTCGTGGAGGATCTCGGACGGTATGTAACGATGTCGGATCAGAGGATGATCTATCTGCCGGAAAAGCCGGTTTCTCCGATTGCAAAGGGAGAGGGAGACAATTCGGATGAGGATTGTTTCATGTATGAATTAAATGGAAACGGATATCAGATTACGGGGCTTACAGAGACCGGAAGGGAACGGACAGAGCTGACAGTTCCGGCTTCGCATAAGGGACAGGCGGTCTGGGGATTTACAGAAGATACGTTCCAGGGAGATGAAAAACTGGAAGGATTGACGATTCCGGCAACGATCCGATCGATAAAAGGTGGTTCTTTTGCAGGATGTACGGCTTTGAAAAGATTAGTTATGCAATCTGCAACGCCAAATTGCGCAGTGGATAGCAGACTTAATCTGGAAGCCAGTCAGCTTCGTATTCTCGTGCCGGATTATGAGAGTTATATGAATTACTCCGTTAATTATTATTGGAGCCAGTATGCAGATTTGCTGGAATATTGACGGGATAAACAACATTGCGGAAGGGAATCAGTTCTCTTCCGCAATGTTGTTTATCCTTTAAAATATGTCGTTTATCATGCAAATTCGGAATTTATATGAGTGAAAATGTAGGATGGCATCACCCCGTTGAATAGAAAACAACAGTGATATAGTATGGCGTAAGACAAGCAAATTTCTGACCGGATGGTGAATAGAAAGGAGCGGTGAAACGGATAGCTTGCAGATCTCGTTAAGAAGAAAGTATGAAAGGAGAAAACATGAAGAAAATCAAAAACAGTTCTATCAGAAAAAATGGCAGACGTATTGGTGCGATGACAATCTGTGGAGCCATGACATTAGGAATGTGCGGAAACAGTGTTATGGCGGTGGAAAAGTCAGATATGAATGTTGGCAGCTACTATTCCGATTATCCTACCCTTGAGGACACATGGGAAGCATCAAAGGAGATCAATCAGCAGATTGAGGAAGAGAGTATTGTTCTTCTGAAAAACGCAGCGAACACACTTCCTCTTACAGGAGTAAAAAATATCAGTGTATTTGGAAAAGATTCTTCTGATTTCTATTATGCAGGAGGCGGTTCCGGAACAAATGAAGGCGGCTATAACGAATCTGATTATTATACGCTGTATCAGAGTCTGGAGGATGCCGGTTACAATGTTAATCCAAGACTGAAAGCTTTCTATGACAATGAAGATCTGACAGGAACTTATGAGGTGTCTAATTCCAATTATGTGAATGAAACAGATCCGGATAATTTTACAAATGCTTTAAAGAGTTCCTATGCACGTTATGACGATGCTGCAGTGATCGTGATTGGACGTACCGGTTCCGAAGGTGGCGACCGTTACACAGGAAGTATTGCAGAAGGAAATGAAGCAAAACATGGCCTGGAACTGACAGATGAAGAAATCAAGCTTGTACAGCATGTTACAGAAAACTTTGACAAAGTTATCGTGGTTCTGAATACTCCTCAGCAGATCGAGCTTGGCTGGGTAGAAGACAGTACTTACGGTGAGATTGATGCCGCAATCTGGGTTGGACATCCTGGAATGAATGGTGCAATTGCAATCGGAGAGGTGCTGAATGGTACCGTAAATCCTTCCGGACGTCTTGCTGATATTTATGCAAAAGATTTTACAAAGGATCCCACATACCTGAACCTGGTTGATAATCTTCAGATAGAAAACGGAACCACTGATTATGTGTACTATACAGAAGATGGTGCCACAAAGATGTATCATTCTGTGGAATATGAAGAGGATATCTATTATGGATACCGTTACTATGAGACAAGAGCATACGAAGAAAGCCAGAACGGAAACGACACCTGGTATGAAGAAAATGTTGTATATCCATTTGGATATGGACTGAGCTACACAGACTTTACATGGGATGTAAAAGATCCGGTTAAGAACACAGATGATAGCGGCAATGTATATTACACAGTTGATGTAACTGTTCAGAATAACGGAACTACAGCTGGTAAGGATGTTGTGGAATTATACTATACTGCCCCATATACAGCTGGCGGAATTGAAAAATCCTATGTTGTACTTGGCGATTTTGCAAAGACTGACCTTCTGAATCCAGGTGCAGAACAGACCTTAACTCTGACACTTTACGAGCAGGATATGGCTTCTTACGATGATGTTGACGCAAATGGCAATGGTCATACCGGATACGAACTGGATGGCGGAACATACAGCCTTAAGGTAATGAAGAACTCTCATGACGTTGTATCCGAAAAAACAGTTGAGATCGAAGCTCAGGACTTTGATACAGACCGTAAGACAGGTGCTACTGTAGAAAACAGATTTACAAACGGAGACAATTATGATTCTTTCGGCGGTGTTGAAGGTGATATGACCCGTATGTCCCGTGCAGATTTTGAAGGTACTTTCCCGACAACACCTACAAGTACCGAAATCGGACCGGAAGGCACGCCGGTGAAAGTACTTGATGAGGAAACTCATGATGCAATGACATTTACCTACGAACCAGGCAGCGCTGAAGATGAGGCGGATGAAGCTTGGTACGATTATTACATGAGTGTAGATATGTCACAGTGGACACAGGATGCAGAAGTAACTGTCGATTTCAGCGAACTGGTTGGCCTTGATTCAACTGATGAAAAATGGACAGCTTTCATGAATCAGTTTACTTATGACGAAATGGTAGCCATTGCATTAAATGCCGGTTATAAGACAATGGCAGTTGAACGTCTTGGCATTCCTGCAACGGTACAGGCAGACGGCCCTGTTGCAATCAAAGGACAGAGCAATACGGTTGGCGATTCCGGTATTCAGTGGGCTTGCAACATCAACGTTGCAGCTACATGGAACATAGAGCTTGCAGAACTTCGTGGTATCATGCTTGGTAACGAAGCAATGCACCTTGGTGAAAACGGATGGTATGCTCCGGGCCTGAATCTCCATCGTTCCCCATTTGGCGGACGTAACTTTGAGTATTACGCAGAAGATGGTTATCTCTGTGGAAAGATCGCAGCAGCTGTTGTAAACGGTGTTCAGTCAAAGGGTATTATCGCATTTATTAAGCATTTTGCAGTTAACAACCAGGAAGAAGACCGTGGAGCAGCACTTCCAGGAATGGAATCTATTTCCGGCAGTGATCTTGGCCTGATGACATGGACATCTGAACAGAACATGCGTGAAAACTACTTCAAGGCATTCCAGATGTGTGTAGAAGATGCTGATGCAAGAGGCCTTATGACTTCCATGAACCAGATTGGATACCATTCCAATACAAACAACTACCAGTTAGCGGTAGGCGTTCTCAGACAGGAATGGGGATTCCAGGGATTCACGGTAACAGACGTTGTACCGCTTGCTTATGGAAATACTTATGCTGATACAAACCTTATCGCAAGAGTTGGTGTAGATACTGTACTTGGTGCAGGTAATGATGGCGGAGAAGCAGAACCGTCAGTATGGGATGCTTCACTTACAAACAAAGACGGCGGCCAGGGCAGTGTATCACAGAATGGCGTACAGAATGATATTACCTATATTGCACAGAGATTATCAACACAGAGAATTCTCTTCGCAACAGTAAACAGTGTTGCAATGCAGAATAATCTGAACTTAGATGCATTTGCCGCAACCGGAGAAATTTCATCCAGCATAGGAACTGCAATTGGTGGAAGACTTGGTGCGTCGACAGAGGAGCTTGGAACGAATGATGCAATCTATGAGGTTGCAAGTGGAAGATTGCCGTCAGGAGTAGAAATGCGTTCTACAGGCGAACTGACAGGAACTCCTATGGAAAGCGGCGACTTTACAGTAATTGTAAAACTGACAGCAGATGGATACATTGAAAAAGAAAATAGCTATACCATTCATGTTGCAAATGATCTGTTTGAAGCTGTACTGGAAAACGGTGCAGTTGGCGAAGAATATGCGGGCCAGATTACGTCTTCTATCCTTTTAAGCGAAGGAAATGAACTTACCTTTGCTGTTGCAGAAGGAAATCTTCCGGCAGGACTGACAATTGCGCCAGACGGAACTATCAGCGGTACACCTGCTGAAGCTGGTATGTATAATTTTGTCATCCGTTGTGAGGCAAAGGAAGCGGAGGAAAATGAAGCAGCATCAAGCTCCGGATCAAATGAACCGGATGTATACCTTCTGAAGTATTCTGTAATCATCGAAGGCGATGGATTTACAGCAGAAGATGCAGCAGCAAGTGAAATGCCGGTTGGCGGAGAAATGCCAGTTGATGGAGAAATGCCAGTTGAGATGCCGGTAGCAGGTTAATAATCACACGAATTATTGAGGTGGGGATGCCAGCAAGGTATCCCCATGCCAGAATGGAGGATAAAAAATGAATAAGTTAATGAGAAATATAATGATAATGGCACTTGGAATGAGTGTAGCAGTGGCTCCGGCAGTATGTGCCAAGGAAGAAGAGGATGGTTTTGTTTTTGAAGCAGAATATACAGATCTGACATTTATTTCCGGACACGGTTATTCAAATGAAGTAGAGGGAACAGGCTGTATAGTTAAGGATACCTTTGACGCCAAAGCCAGCAATGGTTATTTTGTAGGTTATTTATATGAAGAGGGAAATGAGATCGAGTTTGATCTGGTATCTGATGCAGATGTAGAAAATGCAACCCTGATCCTCCGTGCAACGATGGAATATGCAGATACTACATTAAGCTGGAAAGATTTTGAAATAACAGTAAACGATGGCGATCCGATTCAGTATCGCGATATGAAGTTTACAAAGGTAAAGGATGTTTTCTCTCTGGATGGAGAACTTCGTGAATTCTCAGATTTCACCATCGGAAACATCAATCTTGTTGAAGGCGAAAACACCATCATTCTGAAAGTAAACAACAGTACTACTATGACCGGAACCATGCGTGCAACTGCTCCTATCGTAGACTGCATCAAAATTGTGACAGATTCCGATGCTCAGATTGAATGGAACGCAGACATGGATATGCCTATGGAAGATAATATTAATTGATCCTCCGGCAGATAGAAAATCAAACGGAGGAAGCATATATGATAAAGACAATCTGGAAACATATTCCGAGCCGTGTGTGGATGATTCTTTCCTCTTTTTTGCTGATTCTGACGATTGTTGCCAACATTGTGTGTACACAGGTGGGTCTGATAAAAAATACGTTGAATAATGTATTTGGTTTTCCGCAGATGGAAGCTCATGGAGATATCTCACAGTATGAGTATTATAAAACATCATCGGCCAGTGATTCCTATGAATACTATAATCAGGGTGACGGTATTGACAGCAAAGCAGATGCTTTGAATGCGGCAAATAAACTTTCCGAAACGATCTGTGAAGAAGGATTTGTTCTTCTTAAAAATGAATCAGTTGGAGAAAGAAAGGCACTTCCGCTTCAGGAAAATGAGTCAGTAACCGTTCTTGGAAAGAACTCAGTAAATATCATGTACGGTAGTTCCGGTTCCGGCGGAAGTGACAGAAGCGATGCAAGAACGCTGTACGAAAGTCTTGAGGAAGCAGGAATTTCCTATAATGAAACCGTAAAAGCATTCTATGAAGATAACAAAAAATCCGGAAATGGACGTGAGGACAACCCGGGTATGGAAAGTGGTATTTCCACTGGAATTGCAACCGGTGAAACACCGGTATCCAGTTATTCTGATGATGTGCTGAGCAGTTTTAAAGGATCGGATACTGCAATTGTAGTATTTTCACGTATTGGTGGAGAGGGCTTTGACCTTCCAAGAACCATGTGGGCAAATGAATCAAAGGAGGAACCGGTCGAGGGTGCTTATTCCGGAACCGATCATTATCTGGAATTGGATAAAAATGAGCAGGATCTGTTGAATCTGGCTTGCGAAAACTTTGAAAAGGTTATTGTAGTTGTAAACAGCAGTACACCGATGGAGCTGGGATTCCTTGATGATATTGATGACAACGATGACACCATGGATTATGATCTTTCTTCCAAAATCCAGGGTGCGATCTGGATCGGTGGAACCGGAAATGCCGGAATTATGGCTCTTGGAAGAGTATTAAATGGTGAAGTAAACCCGTCTGGAAGACTTGTGGATACGTATGAACGAGATTTTTCACAGTCACCGACATGGCAGAACTTTTCCACTAATCTGAGTAATAACAGAAAAGCAGAAGGTGGAACCGGAAACAGTTACCACATCGACGGAAAGCTTTCTGGCTATTACTATGTAGATTATGAAGAAGGTATCTATGTAGGATATCGTTACTATGAAACCAGAGGCTATACAGACGGAGAAGAATGGTATCAGAATCAGGTTGTATATCCGTTTGGATATGGCCTCAGCTATACAGAGTTTGAATGGAAGTTAGCTGAAACTCCGCAGGAAACCACTTTTACAGAAGACAGCCAGATCCAGGTGAAGGTCGAAGTAACTAACACCGGTGATGTTGCAGGAAAGGATGTAGTAGAAGTCTATTACACAGCTCCTTACATTGATGGAGAGATTGAAAAATCACAGGTAGTACTGGGAGGGTTTGCGAAGACAAAAATACTGGAACCGGGAGAATCTGAAATTGTAGAGATTACTCTTGCAGCGAGAGATATGGCATCTTATGACTATAATGATGCAAATGGAAATGGTTTTAAGGGGTATGAACTCGATGCGGGCGATTACGTGATCAGTGTGCGTAAAAACTCACATGAGGTTGTAAGTGATGCCAATGGAAACGCACTTGAAATTACCCTGAATTTGGAAAATGGCATACAGATTGAGACCGATGCTTATACAGGCAATACGGTTGAAAACCGTTTTGATGATATCAGTGAGGGACTGACTTCTGTTATGTCCCGTACAGACTGGGAAGGTACGTTTCCGGCAGCTCCGACGATCGAAGAGCGAGCAGTTGAGAAAAAATATATTAAGTCTCTGAAAGAGACTCCTCTGCAGGGAAATACCAATGCATCCGTACCGGAAGTGACTGGTAAGAGTGAAGATATCCTTCTGTATGAAATGATCGGTGTTGCAAAAGATGATCCGAAATGGGATTCTTTCATGAGCCAGCTTACCTACGAGGAGATGGCATATCTGATCGGAACAGGCTGTTACAGTACCGGAAATATTGATAAAATTGATAAACCGCTTACGATGGATATGGACGGGCCGGTTGGCTTTGTTAATTTCCTTGGGGATGCTTCTGTCTATGATGTCTGCGGATATCCGAGTGAATGTGTCACAGCCGCAACCTGGAATACTGCACTTGCTGCAGATTTAGGTATTTCAATTGGTAATGAGAGTCTGATAGGAAATGAAGCCGGAGACGGAAAAACCTACAGCGGATGGTATGGTCCTGGACTGAACCTCCACAGATCACCGTTTGGCGGACGTAATAATGAATACTTTTCAGAGGATGCTGTGCTTTCCGGAAAGATCGCAGCAGCAGAAATTGAAGCTGTTCAGTCCAAAGGCGTTCATGTACTGGTAAAACATTTTGCACTGAATGAACAGGAAACGAACCGCAGTTCCAATGGTGTACTTACATGGGCAACCGAGCAGTCCATGCGGGAACTGTATCTGAAGGCATTTCAGATTGCTGTTCAGGAAGGCCAGGCACAGGGCGTCATGTCATCCTTTAACAGAATCGGAGAAATCTGGGCAGGTGGAAGTTATGCACTGCTGACAGAAGTTCTCCGTGATGAATGGGGATTTGAGGGCTATGTAATCAGTGACTTCAATACCGGAGCAAGTTACATGGATGCAGACCAGATGGTTCAGGCCGGTGGAGATATGAATCTGGCTCAGGATATCAGGCCTACCGTAGGGAATGGTTCAGATGCCCAGAATACAGCTATTTATACTGCTGCGAAGAACATTCTGTATGTAATAGCAAACAGTAATGCTATGAATGGACACGGTGAAGGCGTGACATGGAAATATGGTTATGCCAAATGGGTAAAGGTTATGTTCCTGATTGATGCAGGTGTTGTACTTCTTCTTGCATTATGGGGAGCATTGGTAATCAGAGGTGCATACCGAAAGAAAAAATGAAAGGGGAACTCTTTATGCAGATATTTAACCCGTATCTTCCGTGTTGGGAATACATTCCGGACGGAGAGCCATATGTTTTTGGAGATCGAGTCTATGTGTATGGATCCCATGACCGGTTTAATGCGCCTATTTTCTGCGTAAATGATTATGTATGCTGGTCTGCACCGTTGGATGATTTAAGTGCGTGGACCTGTTCCGGAGTAATTTTTTCCAAAAAGCAGGATCCAATGAACCGCTTGGGGTTACGTCTGCTGTTTGCTCCGGATGTCACACAGGGACCCGATGGACGTTACTATCTGTACTATGCATTTGATTTTCTTGGAGTTATGGGAGTTGCAGTTTGTGACACACCGGATGGTCAGTTCCAGTTTTACGGACATGTACATGACAAGGACGGAAATGTGTGGGGAAGACGAAAGGGCGACGAGTTCCCCTTCGATCCGGGCGTTCTGACAGATGATGACGGAAGAGTATATCTGTATTCAGGGTTTGCAACAAAAATTCCATTTGTGCTGAGTGGATTTCATAATCTGAAAAACAGCGGTGGAGTCGTAATAGAACTGGAACAGGATATGGTCACTATCAAAGAAGAACCAAAGCTTCTGTTCCCGAGAAAAGGGAATCATCCTCCGGAAGAATTTGCCGGGCATGAATTTTTTGAAGCCAGTTCCATCAGGAAAATAGATGGAAAATATGTTTTTGTGTACTCCTCGTCCAATAATCATGAGTTATGTTATGCAGTCAGTGATTCTCCAACCGGTAATTTCCGGTTTGGAGGAACACTCATTGACCAGGGTGATCTGTATCTTCATGGAAAAACGGATGAAACACATGCCTTAAACTATCTTGGGAATACCCATGGAGGCATGGTTCAACTGAATGGAGAATGGTATATCTTTTATCATCGCCAGACAAATCAGCATTCTTATTCACGACAGGCCTGTGCTGAGCAATTGCACAGGACAGAGGACGGTGGATTTTTACAGTCAGAAGTAACATCCTGTGGTTTAAATAGCGGTGCCCTTAAGGACCTGGGTGAGTATCCGGCTTATATTGCATGTAATTTATGGGGAAAAGAAGGAACTGCCCGTTATGATAAGAAGTTTCGGAAAAAAGATCATCCGTATTTTACACAAGATAAGAAAGATGGCGATCACAGTGCAGTACAGTATATCGCTAACATGAAAGATGGTGCAGTTGCAGGATTCAAATATTTTGATTTTCAGCTTGCAGACAGTATCTGGATCATTTTCGGAGGTGTATGCGATGGAACGCTACAGATCTCAGATCACCCGGAGTTTACCAATTTGTGGGCAGAAATACAGGTGAAAAATCAATCAGGATCAAACAATGTGATTGCTGACTTACAGAAGCAGCCGGGAATCCGACCATTATATTTTCGGTTTATTGGTGAGGGTGCTATGGAGTTCTATTCTTTTGTGTTGCAGACCAGAAAAAATTTTTCTGATGGAGAATAGAGCGGTATGAAAAAAATATCATTTCATGAAGGATGGTATTTTGCTTCCAGCAGAGGATCATGGCATGAGGTTATCCTGCCTCATGATGCCATGATTCATCAATGCAGGGCTTCCGGGTCAGCATCAGGTGACTCGGGAGCCTATTTTTATGGCGGTAAATACCTTTATAAAAAGTGGTTTGACAGGCCGGCCGCAGATCATATTCATATACAGTTCGAAGGTATTTATAAGAATGTAAGGGTCTGGATCAATGAAAAATTGGCTGCGGAAGGTTCTTATGGGTATTCTCCAATCAGCATAAGAGCAGATAGGTTTCTCTTTACTAAAAATAATCTTATTATGGTGGAATGTGAGAACCTGAAACAACCGGATTCCCGATGGTATACAGGAGCTGGTATTTATCGTCCTGTGTGGTTGTGGACGGGAAATGGAAATGTCATCAGCGATGATGCAGTCAGAATTACAACAGTATCTGTCCATCCTGCAATCATACGTGTAAAAACGGATGTCCCGGCTCCTGTTAAGGTTGAGATTCTTAAAAATGATATAATTGTTGCCGAAGGGTATGGAAAGGATGCAGAGCTGGTAATTCCGGATGCAGAGCTCTGGAGTGACGAAACGCCGGAGCTGTACTCCTGTAGAGTGAAAACTGAGGAGGATGTGTACGAGTGTAAGTTTGGCATCCGTATGATCACAAGGGATGATAATGGTTTATACGTGAATGGTCAGAAGGTGAAACTGAGAGGCGGATGTATGCATCATGACAGTGGCATCCTTGGTGCAGCAACATACGATGAGATGGAGTTCAGAAGAATCCGTAAATTAAAAGAGGCAGGATTTAACGCAATTCGGTCTGCGCATAATCCAGTTTCAAGAGCAACACTGGAAGCATGTGACAGACTGGGCATGTATGTAATCGATGAAGCCTGGGATATGTGGTATCAGGCAAAAAGCAAATATGATTATGCACAGGTCTGGTGTGACCAGTGGAAAAAAGATGTCCGGGCAATGGTACAAAAGGATTATAATCATCCTTCTGTCCTCTGTTACTCCATTGGAAATGAATTGTCTGAACCTGCAGCGCCAGAAGGCCTGAATATGGCACGGGAGATAACGGGATATATCAGGGAACTAGATCCAACCCGCATGGTAACAGCCGGAGTAAACTTTATGATCCTCCAATTTGCATCCACCAGACAGGCAATATATAAAAAAGATGGCAGCGGCAGAAATGACCTTACAGACTGTATTGCGTCAAAGATGAATTCATATACATTCAATATGTTGTCTTCTATATTCAGGAGAGGAATAAAATGGTTATCTGCAGTACCGGGTACTGACTGCAGCTCGGCATCTTTCTTTGAATTGCTGGATATTGCGGGATATAATTATGCGGATAATAGATACAAGATTGACCGGAAAAAGCATCCAAAGCGTCTGATGATGGGAACGGAATCCTTTCCAAGGGATATAGCAGCAAACTGGAAGAAGGTGCAGAAGTATCCATGGCTTTGCGGCGATTTTATGTGGTCAGCCTGGGATTACCTGGGCGAAGCAGGAATAGGCGCCTGGACCTGTGAAAAAGCAGGAAAAAAGTTCGGGAAACCGTATCCATGGCTTCTTGCTGATGTTGGAGTATTTGATATACTCGGAAATCCAAATGGTGAACTGTTTTATGCGCAGGCAGTATGGAATATTGGGAAAAAGGTCAGGATGGCTGTACAGCCATTACAGCATAATAATAAGCATCTTTATAAGTCCATCTGGCGTGTTACAAATGCGATTTCTTCCTGGAGCTTTCGTGGATGCGAAGGAAATAAAGCTACAGTGGAAGTGTATACAACAGCGCATAAAGCTTTATTGTATCTGGACGGAAGACTGATTGGAACAAAAAGAGTAAAAAACTCCAGAGCAATATTTAAAGTCAGATATCAGCCGGGATGCTTAGAAGCCGTGGGATATAATGCACAGGGCATAGAAATTGGAAGAGATGTGCTGACTTCAGCATGTGGAGCATTAAATCTGAAATTTATTCCAGAGCCAATCAACATTCATCCCGGAGAGATATATTGCGTATCTGTACAGATTCAGGATTCATGCGGAGTTTTGGAATGCAATGAAGATCAGAGGATTCACCTTGAAGTAAAAAATGGTGAACTATTGGCATTTGGAAGCGCGGCGCCATGTACGGAGGATAGATTTGACCGGGGAGAATGTACGACATGGTATGGACAAGCCATGGCAGTTATTCGCACCAGCCATTATGAAAAAGTGGAGCTTAAAGCAAAATGTAGTTTGGGAGAGTATCATGTTTTATTCATACAGTTAATGAATGACAGAAAAACAATACAATGAAAGGAGAGATACGATGTTAAAAATTTGGAATGATTATGAAAAAAAGCATCCCAAAGCAGCAAAGTGGATCAGAGAGGGAGGACTTTTTATCATTGTCTGTAATCTGATCACGGTGTTTAAATATGCCATATTACAGTTCCTGCCAAAACTTTTTACAGGGATTCCAATGGTAGACTTTGGATGGCCGGGAATAGACGTGACGCTGTTTGGGGAAACCTTTAAATGGAATATTCTGGGATATGATGCTGCTCATGGGGGACTGCCATATTTTTGCGCTTATATGACCGCCATGATAATAGGAGAAATGGTTAATTTTCCTATTCAGAGAAATATTGTATTTCGCAGTAAAGGGAATATTTGGTATCAAATACTTTGGTATATTCTTGCTTTTAGCCTGATTACCTGTATTGTTAACAGCATTAACTGTATATGGGTGGCTGTTGCAGGTATCTATGTCCCTGATTTTATTTATAATATTGGAACAACGGTATTGAATGGTGGTGTATCCATGGTGGTATTCTTTATTGTAAATAAGATCATATTTCCGGAGGCAAAAGGAAACGCTGCTTAATCAGCCAAACTACCGGAAAGTATTCTGTCAATTAACATTGTTTACTGTTTCTGTCAATGAAAAGCCTTAAATTATCAGGAATGATTGGTATCATAAAACTTTGCAATCAGCTCCTTTCGGTAAATTGGAATTGACAACTTAATAATACCGTTTGGAGCTGGTTGATACTGTAAATTTGGAGTGATAAAGAGGTTTGCCATCCCCCCTGGCGTCCTCCCATAAACTTAAATTCCCCAAAACAAAGCTTGACAAAACCCGCAAAAGGCTGTACCTTATATTTCGAACAGTTGAATAAATGCTTTTCTCTTATTCAGAGTGGTGGAGATACAAAGGATCTGTGAAGCCACGGCAACCCCTGAAAAGGAAGGTGCCAACCTGAGCGAGTAAACTCGAACAATAAGGGGATTTGATGATATATAATTGAGTCCGCCTTTATGGTGGATTTTTTGTATGTATAAACATTTACATCGTTTTACTTATCCCGGAAATAACAGAAAAGCAGCCAGAAAAAGAAAGGAAAAACAATGGATAAATTATTATTTACTTCAGAATCCGTGACAGAAGGACATCCGGACAAAATGTGTGACCAGATTTCTGATGCAATTCTGGATGCATTGCTTGAGCAGGACCCAATGAGCCGTGTTGCATGTGAGACAGCTACAACAACAGGACTGGTTCTTGTGATGGGAGAGATTACCACAAAGGCTTATGTTGATATTCAGAAAATTGTGAGGGATACGGTACGGGAGATCGGATATACCAGAGGCAAATATGGGTTTGATGCAGAGACCTGCGGAGTGATCACAGCAATTGACGAACAGTCCACAGACATTGCAATGGGCGTGGATAAAGCGCTGGAAGCAAAAGAAAGTACAATGAGCGAGGAAGAAATCGAGGCGATCGGAGCCGGTGATCAGGGTATGATGTTCGGTTATGCGACAAATGAGACAGAAGAATACATGCCTTATCCGATTTCTCTTGCACACAAGCTGGCTCTGCAGCTGACAAAGGTGAGAAAGGATGGAACGCTTCCTTATCTGCGACCGGACGGAAAAACACAGGTTACTGTTGAATATGATGAAAACGGAAAGCCTTCCCGTCTCGATGCAGTTGTACTTTCCACGCAGCATGATCCGGATGTGACACAGGAACAGATTCATGAGGATATCAAAAAGTATGTGTTTGACGTGATTCTTCCTGAAAATATGATTGATGGGGAGACAAAGTTTTTTGTAAATCCGACCGGACGTTTCGTAATTGGCGGGCCTCATGGAGACAGCGGCCTTACCGGACGGAAAATTATTGTTGATACCTATGGCGGATATGCACGCCACGGCGGCGGTGCTTTTTCCGGAAAGGACTGCACAAAGGTAGACCGCAGCGCTGCCTATGCGGCACGTTACGTTGCGAAGAATATTGTTGCGGCAGGACTTGCTGACCGGTGTGAAATTCAGCTGTCCTATGCAATCGGTGTTGCAAGACCGACTTCGATCATGGTAGATACCGATGGAACTGGAAAGCTTTCAGATGAGAAACTGACAGAAATTGTAAGAGAAAATTTTGATCTGAGACCGGCTGGAATTATAAAAATGCTGGATCTGCGCAGACCGATTTACAAACAGACAGCAGCTTACGGACATTTCGGAAGAACAGATCTTGATCTGCCGTGGGAGAAGCTGGATAAAGTGGAAGTATTGAAGAAGTATCTTTAAAAAATAGAAATCTAAATATAAAAAGATCGGGGTTGTTGCAAAATCAATTAGAAAATTTGTATTTTGACAACAGCCCTGATTTTTTATCGTATTTTTATCGTATAAGGAAACTTCATATCTACTTTTATATTTTAGAGAAAGTTTAGAATCCTCCAATATTGTTTAGGTGAAATAACAAAAGGATTGTGCTATACTTAAAAAATATGAGGAAAATATTTTTATCATCCGTAAATTTTAAAAAAACGTATTTTCAGGAAAAACAAGTTTGAGACAGGTGATTTCATGAGATTAAAGACAAGACTTATTACTGCTTTTTTGATGATTATCCTTGTTCCTGCCATTTTATTTGGGGTGGTAATTTTTGGATTTACGAAATATCAGATAGATCTGATTGAACGAAATTACGGGGTCTCAGTTTCATATGAAAACCTTTCAGATTCTATGCAGATGATTGGAAGATCCACACAGGAAATATTTGAGGGGATGAAAGAACAGGCAAGACAGAATCCACAGAGATTTCTTGAGGAACGGTTTTTGAAGCAGATCAACAGCGGGCTTCAGGATAAGCTTTCGTATCTTCTTGTGAGAAAAGACGGAGAGCTTTTCTTTAATGGGAGTACAGAAAAGGTAGATCTTCTTATGAAAGAACTTCCTGCTTTTCGCAGTTTTACAAGTGCGGCTGACGGAGGGTCTTATATCGGAAAAACGATTCAGGCATTTATCAAGCAGCTTGATGTCAGTATGGAGGATGGCTCTGAGGTAAGTTTATTTATTGTTTCTTCTGCAAGCAAGATTGCGTCACAGACAAAAAAGCTTATGCGTGATCTGATTATTTCTGTTGTGATGATTTTGATTGTCACTGTTTTTATTATGATTATGTGGATTTATACAGGAATCCATACGCCTTTGAAGAAATTAAGCGAGGGTATGAATCGGATTAAGGGAGAGGACTTTGATTTCGAGATCGAGGTAAAAGGAAACGATGAGATCAGTGAGCTTTGCCGTGATTTTAATGAGATGCGGCAGCGATTAAAGGATGTAGATGAGCAGAAGCGAGCATTTGACCAGCAAAGCAAGGAGCTGATCAGCAATATTTCACATGACCTGAAGACACCCATTACAGCTGTGAAGGGTTATGTGGAAGGAATTATGGACGGCGTGGCGGACACTCCGGAAAAGATGGATCGATATATCCGGACAATTTATATTAAGGCAAATGATATGGACCGTCTGATCAATGAGCTGACTTTTTATTCCAAGATAGATACCAACCGTATTCCATATAATTTTAATAAAATAGACGTGTCAGAGTATTTTGATGACTGTGCGGAAGAAGTGGGCCTTGAACTGCGGGAAAAAAATATCACTTTCTCTTATATCAATACAGTGGAACCGGGAGCGCTCATTATTGCAGACGCAGAGCAGCTGAAGCGAGTGGTGAATAATATTATCGGGAATTCTGTGAAATATATGGAGAAAGAGAAGAAAAACGTACAGCTTCGCGTGATGGACGAGGGAGATTTTATTCATGTAGAGCTGGAGGATAACGGAAAAGGAATCCCGAATAAAGAACTTCCATCTATTTTTGACCGTTTTTACCGCACAGATCTTTCGAGAAATTCTGCGCAGGGAGGAAATGGTATTGGTCTTTCAATTGTAAAAAAGATCATAGAAGATCACGGCGGAAGAATCTGGGCAACCAGCAAAGTATCAGAGGGAACGGTTATGCATTTTGTAATCAGAAAATATCAGGAGGTACCTGTTCATGAGTAGAATATTGATTGTAGAGGATGAAGTAGCAATTGCGGATCTGGAGAAAGATTATCTGGAGCTTTCCGGTTTTGAGGTAGAGACGGAAAATTCCGGTGATACAGGTTTGAAAAGGTCGCTGGAGGAAGAATTTGATCTGATTATTCTTGATCTCATGCTTCCTGAGGTGGATGGATTTGAGATCTGCCGACAAATAAGGGAAAAGAAAAATGTGCCTATTATTATGGTTTCTGCAAAGAAGGATGACATTGATAAAATACGTGGTCTCGGACTTGGCGCAGATGATTATATGACAAAACCGTTCAGCCCGAGTGAGCTGGTGGCTCGTGTGAAAGCACATCTTGCGCGTTATGAACGCCTTGTAAACAGCAATCTGCCGGAAAATGATCTGGTTGAAATAAGGGGAATAAAAATTGATAAGACAGCCCGCCGCGTATGGATTGACGGAGAAGAGAGAAACTTTACGACAAAAGAATTTGATCTTCTCACATTTCTTGCGCAGAATCCGAACCATGTGTTTACAAAAGAGGAGCTTTTTAAAGAAATATGGGATATGGAATCTGTGGGAGATATTGCCACAGTGACTGTGCATATTAAAAAAATCCGTGAGAAAATCGAGAAGCATTCTTCTAAGCCACAGTATATCGAAACGATTTGGGGTGTGGGGTATCGGTTTAAGATGTAGAGGAGGAGAGATATATCTGAGAATATTGCATTATTGTTGTCAGAGTATCGTAAGAAGGTAGAATCAGCAGCAGAATATCATATTTCAGAAATGATTCTATATGGTTCATACGCCAGAGGAGATTTTCGGGAAGATTCCGATATTGATATTATGATCTTAATGGATTTGAATGAAATGGATATGAAGACAGAATTTATGATATAACATATGATTTTAATTTTAGCCATGGAACGGAGATTATGCCGGTAATTCAAAATATTAGACATTTTAATTACTGGAAAAAAGCATATTTGTTTTATAGAAATATTGAAGAAAAGGGGATATTAATTTGACAGAGATTATTCAAGAGGGCAGTTTTATTGATATAGCAGAGTATAAAATAGAACGTGCAAGAGATGATTGGGAGACATCAGTGTATGATTTTATTTGAAGATAAAGAAATTATTGTATATCATAAGCCAGCCGGAATTCCGGTACAAAGCGCAGCGATCGGACAAGTTGATTTAGTGAGTAAGCTGAATAATTATCTCGGAAAAGATATGATTCATGTCGTGCATCGTCTCGATCAGCCGGTGGAAGGAATTGTTGTTTTTGCAAAGACGAAGCAGGCGGCAGCAGAGCTCGGAAGGCAGGTAACAGACGGACGCATGAAAAAGATATACAGGGCTGTATGCTGCTGTCAATTATCAGATGCTGTAGAGGAGTCAGATCATGGATTTGTGTCGGATCAACAAAGAAAGAGACAGAAAAAAAATCATATAGAAAGGCCATCTGTTGAATTAGATGACACATGGCATCAGCTGGTTGATTATCTGGTAAAGGATGGGAGAAAAAATATATCCACTGTTACCGGAAGAGAAAAAAAGGATGCAAAAAGAGCAGAGTTATCTTTTCGTATTCTGTCAAAAAAGCAAATTCCAGAAGAATATGGGGAATTACTTCTCGTTGAGATTGAATTGAAAACAGGCCGGCATCATCAGATTCGTGTGCAGATGTCCAATGCAGGGCTTCCGCTTTATGGGGATCGAAAATATAATGAAAATTGGGAGAAATATACGTCAGACGGAAGAATTTTACAGCTTGCACTTTGTGCAGCCTCTCTTACATTTTTTCATCCCAAAACAAAGAAAAGTATGAACTTTGATATTTGTCCTGAAAATAAGATATTTGAGATTTTTGAAAATCAGTTGGTTTGAAATGAAATTGGATTGAAAGTAAGTTTAAAAATTGTAATAAAGATAGTCATTCTGGTAATATTTTCTGCCAGAATAAGAAGTTTTAAAAATACCATACTAAAAGTATCAAAAAACGCCGTGCAAATAGTCTAAATCAGAAAGAAGCGTAGAAATAATAAGAAAAGCAGGGAAAGATAAAAGCTGTACGGCTGACGGAAGAGGACGAAGAAGGTGCGAAGGTATGGTAGAAACGAAGAAGATACTTACAGGAGTTGGAGTCACATTGGCGGTTTATATTGTAATTAAATATTTACTGCCCTATGTGATTCCTTTTTTAATTGCATATGTCCTGGTTCATGTTTTAAATCCCATTGTAGAGAAAATACAGACAAAGCTGCGGTGGAAGAAAGAGATTATTGTTTCAGTACTTCTTGTGATACTGCTGGCAGTGTTTACATTTCTTTTTTATCTGCTCTACTGCCAGCTGATGGTTCAGATAAGAAGAATTGCAATGAATTTTGATTATTATTATTCGTGTTTTTGCGGGATCGTGGATGATTGCTGTATGATGGCGGAAAAAAGCTTTGGCATTCGTGTGGATTCGGTAAAAGAATTTGTTTATTCGAGCATCAATCATGCTACGGAGCAGATTAAAGTGTATATTATTCCCGGGGTTTTTAATTACTCTGTGCGTTATCTCAAAAAGCTGGCAGATCTTGGTCTGTTTCTTTTAATGCTTTTTGTATCAGTGATTCTTTTGATGAAAGATTATGATGACATGAATCAGAAGTTCAGAAGATACAGTTTTTACGGGCATTTCCACAATATTTCACAGAGAATATGGAAACAGGGCGGCATGTACATGAAAGCGCAGATGATTATTATCTTAATTATCAGTATTCTTTGTACGGCCGGGCTTTGGGCACTTGGAAATCCATATTTTCTTCTGCTCGGAATCGTGATCGGCCTGCTTGATGCGCTTCCGTTTATCGGGACAGGAACTGTCCTGATTCCTATGGCGGTATTTCTGATGTTCCGGCAGAATTTTCGTCTTGCAGCCGGGTATATCGGTCTTTTTCTTTTGACGTATATTGTGCGTGAATTTCTGGAACCGCGTCTGATTGGCGCCAAGCTTGGCGTTTATCCGTTTGTTATGGTGGTTGTTGTGTATGTAGGACTCTATCTGTTCGGTACACCAGGAGTTTTTTTCGGGCCGGTAATGCTGTTGATTGTGATGGAAATACTGAGAGAAATCTATAAAAGACCGGAATGTGATGGTGATAGCAAGAAGAAAATGTTAAATGAAACAAAGCAGGTTAATTGAAATTTTTTAAATCATGAGACAGGAAAAAAATTCGGTATACCTTATTCAAATTCAATAGATCCATTTGGTATAAATTCTGGTAAAAAGTGAATAAAGACATAAAAGGCGTATATCCATTGATTTGCGTCTTTTTTTATTGTATACGGAACTTTATAATTTTCAGAAGTAAAGTAAAAATTGTGCTTCTTATGGAAAGAAATTGTGGACAGAAATAGAAAAATACATTAAACTGTGTATAGTGCGAAAAATGCGCTTCTGGGAGAATAAATAAATGAAAAAAAATGCAAATGAAATTGCACGCGCACTTTCTATGGTCACACAGCTGGGGATCAGTATGCTGGCTCCAGTGGTTCTCTGTGCAGTTCTTGGGATGTGGCTGGATGAGCGATTTGGATGGTCTGTTACGGCAGTACTTTTGATACTGGGAATTATGGCAGGGGCAAGAAATACCTGGATTCTGGTAAAGGGAGTTATACGCCCGGATCATAAGGGGAGCATGGATCATGAAAAAAAGAATAAATGAAACGCTGGCTGAGCTGATGGCTGGTATCGTGGTGGCCGGAGTTTTGATTCAGGCTGTGGAGCTGGTGGTAGTGGCGGTATGTCCGGAATGGGCCGGTTCTCCGCTGTCCTTTGCGCTGGGGCTTTGGATCGGGATTCTCACAGCGCTGGGGCTTTCGGTGCATATGTACCGCGCAATTGACCGTGCGCTTGATATGGCTTCCGGTGATGCGGAGAGCTATATGAGAAAGGCGTATCTCTTGCGCACAGTGGCTATTTTTGCGATGGCGGCCCTGGTTCATTTTCTGAAAATAGGGTATGTAATGGCAGCATTTTTGGGAGTGCTCTGTCTGAAATTCGGAGCCTTCCTGCAGCCACTCATGCATAAATTATGGAAGAAATTCCATCGGTAAAATACGCTGTATTTTTCCCGTCGAAATCAGTCGGAATCTGATTGATTTTGGCAAAAACATTTATTTTAAAGGAAAGGAGGATGAAACGTGGAGACTGCAAATTTGCTGGCATCTTCGGGATCAGATGTGGATTTTATGATACATGGCGTTTTCAGCTATGAGCTGTTTGGCCAGACCTTCTGGATTACAACGACACATGTAGCCATACTGATCGTCATGCTGCTTATCCTTGCTTTTGCGATTGCAGCGAGAATTGCGATCAGCCATGCAGGTGAGTATCCGACCGGCTTCCAGAATGTTGTGGAGCTGATTGTTGAGATGCTGGACAATATGGTTGAGAGCAGCATGGGCGTCCATGCAAAGAAGTTCCGGAATTATATCGGTTCGATCTTTATTTTTATTTTTATCAGCAATATTTCAGGTTTGTTTGGACTGAGGCCGCCTACGGCGGACTACGGCGTAACGCTTCCGCTTGGATTGATCACATTCGGGATCATACAGTACAACAATATCAAGTACAACAAAATCGGTGCGTTTACCGGGCTTTTTCAGCCCTTGCCGTTTCTGTTTCCAATCAATCTGATTGGAGAGATAGCGGTGCCGTTTTCGCTGTCGCTGCGTCTTTTCGGAAACGTTCTGTCCGGTACGGTTATGATGTCACTGATCTACTCATTGCTGTCCAGAATCGCAATCGGATGGACCGGATTTCTGCACATCTATTTTGATGTATTTTCAGGAGCCATACAGACGTATGTATTCTGTATGCTGACAATGGTATTTGTGTCAGATAAATTACCAGGTACAGATTAAATTTAAAAATGAAATAAAACAGGAGGTTAATTATTATGGAAGGAATTACAAACGAAGGTTTAGTATTAGCTTGTTCAGCAATCGGTGCAGGTCTTGCTCTTATCGCAGGTATCGGACCTGGTGTAGGTCAGGGTATCGCTGCAGGACACGGCGCATCAGCAGTTGGAAGAAACCCGGGAGCAAAGGGTGATATCACATCCACGATGCTTCTTGGACAGGCCGTTGCCGAGACGACAGGTCTTTATGGTCTGGCTATCGCGTTCATTCTCTTATTTGCAAATCCGCTTATTGGAAGACTTTAATATTTACGAAAGCAATGAGCAGTGCCTAGTTTACAAAACATACAAGGAAAGGAGGCGAAATCTTGGAACGACTGTTTAATCTTGACCCACAGCTGTTACATGACGCAGTACTTTTGGCAATTTCAGTATTCGTAATGTTTCTGTTTTTGTCTTATCTTCTGTTTAATCCGGCACGGGAATTTCTGAAAAAGCGTGAGGAGAGAATCAAGGGAAATATTGATTCAGCCGAGAAGGCAAAGGAAGATGCAGACCGTCTTCGTGCAGAATATGAGGAAAAGCTTCGCAATATTCACCGTGAAGAGGATGAAATTTTAAGTGCAGCGCGCAAGAAGGCACTTGATACTGAGGCAAAAATTATCGAGAATGCGAAGGCTGAGGCGGCAGGAATTATTGAAAGAGCCAACAAGCAGACGGAGCTGGCAGTCAAGAAGGCTGAAGACAACATCAAGAAGGAGATCATTACAGTAGCTTCCATGATTGCCGGAAAGGTAGTCAGCGAAAATATTGATCTCACTATCCAGGATTCGTTAATTGATGATACATTGAAAGAAATAGGTGAAAAGACATGGCAAAGCTGATCGCGGGAACCTATGGGGATGCGTTGTTTGAGCTTGCTGTGGAACAGAACCTGACAGACAGTCTGATGCAGGAGATTGATTTTCTGCAGACTGTTCTGAAAGAAAACAGTGACTTTGAAAAAATTCTGATGCATCCGGAGATTCCGAAGCAGAAAAAGCTCCAGCTGATTGAGAATGTTTTCAAGGGACGGATATCCGACGCCCTCACAGGTTTTTTGAGAATTGTGGTAACAAAGGGAAGATATGAAAATTTACCGGATATTTTTGCATATTTTATTGCAAGGGTGAAGGAATACAAAAAAATCGGGGTTGCCCAGGTGGTATCGGCAATTCCGCTTCGGGACGAGCAGAAGCAGAAAATCGAACAGAAGCTTCTGGAGACGACCCATTATGAGACAATGGAAATCGACTATAAGGTAGAGGAGAGCAGAATCGGCGGACTGATGATCCGGATCGGCGACCGTGTAGTGGACAGCACAATCCGCAGCAAGCTGAGCGCTCTGACTGGAAGCCTCATGAAGATTTCATTAGAAAGCGAGAAAGAAGGTGTGCAGATCTCATGAATTTAAGACCAGAGGAAATCAGTTCTGTGATCAAAGAACAGATTCAGAGATACTCCTCCGAAATCGCGGTGTCTGACACAGGTACTGTCATTCAGGTAGCAGACGGTATTGCACGTATTTACGGTCTGGAAAAGGCAATGCAGGGTGAACTTCTGGAATTTCCGGGAGAGGTATACGGCATGGTCCTGAATCTGGAGGAGGATAATGTCGGTGCGGTACTCCTTGGCAGCAGCGATGATATCGGAGAAGGAGATATCGTAAAGACTACCGGACGTGTAGTTGAGGTTCCGGTAGGAAATGGAATGCTGGGACGTGTTGTTAATGCACTTGGCCAGCCGATTGACGGCAAGGGCCCGATCCATGCAGATAAATACCGCCAGATCGAGCGTGTAGCTTCTGGTGTTATTTCCCGAAAATCCGTAGATACGCCGCTTCAGACAGGTATCAAGGCAATTGACTCCATGGTACCGATCGGAAGAGGACAGCGTGAGCTGATTATCGGCGACCGTCAGACAGGTAAGACAGCGATTGCGGTCGATACAATTATTAACCAAAAAGGACAGGGCGTAAAATGTATTTACGTTGCAATCGGCCAGAAATCCTCAACAGTGGCTTCCATCGTGAATACACTGGAGGAATACGGCGCAATGGATTATACGACGGTAGTTGCAGCTACGGCGAGTGAGCTGGCTCCGCTGCAGTATATCGCTCCATATTCCGGTTGCGCAATCGGTGAAGAATGGATGGAAAACGGGGAGGACGTGCTGATTATCTATGACGATTTGTCAAAGCATGCAGCAGCTTACCGTACACTCTCCCTGCTTCTGAAGCGTCCGCCAGGACGTGAGGCTTATCCGGGCGATGTCTTCTATCTGCATTCCAGACTTCTGGAGCGTGCAGCAAGACTTTCCGATGAACTGGGCGGTGGTTCTCTGACCGCACTTCCGATCATTGAGACACAGGCAGGAGACGTTTCCGCATATATTCCGACAAACGTTATTTCGATTACAGACGGACAGATTTATCTGGAGACAGAGATGTTCAACTCCGGTTTCCGTCCGGCTATCAATGCAGGTCTTTCCGTATCGCGAGTTGGTGGTTCGGCACAGATCAAGGCTATGAAGAAGATTGCAGCTCCGATCCGTGTGGAGCTGGCGCAGTACCGCGAGCTGGCAGCATTCTCACAGTTCGGTTCCGAGCTGGACGATGATACGAAAGAGAAGCTGGCACAGGGCGAGCGCATCAAGGAAATTCTGAAGCAGCCGCAGTACCAGCCAATGCCGGTACAGTATCAGGTTATTATTATTTATGCTGCCACAAAGAAATATCTGCTGGATATTCCGGTAGGAGATATTCTCCGTTTTGAGAGAGAGTTCTTTGAGTACCTGGATACGAAATATCCGGAGATTCCGGAAAGCATTGCTTCTGAGAAACAGATTTCTGATGAGATAGAAGCGAAGCTGCAGGCAGCGATTACGGAGTTCAAAGCGAGCTTCAAATAAGGAGAGGGTGACAGTATGGCCTCAATGAGAGACATCAAGCGGCGCCGCAACAGTATTGCCAGTACCCAGCAGATTACGAAAGCCATGAAGCTGGTGTCAACGGTAAAGCTGCAGAAAACAAAGATGCGCGCCGAGCGTTCCAAGCCGTACTTCGATAAGATGTACGAGACGGTAACCTCCATGCTGGCCAAATCCGGGATGATTGAGCATCCGTATTTGAAGCCACAGCCTTCGACGAAAAAGGCAGTGATTCTGATTACTTCCAACCGCGGACTTGCCGGTGGATACAATTCCAATGTGATTAAGACAGTGACAGGTTCTGACCTGAAAAAAGAGGACGTTGTTCTCTTTACTGTCGGCAGCAAGGGAAAAGAATATTTTGCCCGCAGAGATTATAACATTGCAAAGGAGTACAACGAGGTAATTGAAAACCCGATGTTCCCTGATGCAAAGGAAATCTGCGACGAAGTACTGAAACTGTATGTGTCCGGTGAAGTTGGAGAAATCTATCTGGCGTATACGTATTTTAAAAATACGGTAGTCCATGAGCCGAAGCTTTTGAAGCTTCTGCCTGTGGAGGTGGACGAGGCGGATATTGAGGCCGCAAAGTCTAATGCGCTGATGAATTACGAGCCGCACGAAGAAGAAGCGCTGGAGATTATCATACCAAAATATATGACCAGCATTTTATACGGCGCTCTGGTAGAAGCAGTTGCCAGCGAAAACGGCGCCAGAATGCAGGCAATGGATTCCGCGACGAGCAATGCGGAAGAGATGATAGAAAAACTGACGCTGCAGTATAACCGCGCACGTCAGGGCTCCATCACGCAGGAGCTCACCGAAATCATTGCGGGAGCGAATGCCATATCGTGATGGCAATGAGCCGTGCAAAATCAGAGGATGATAACCTGGCCGCTGGCGGACAGGGTTATCAGGCGCTGATTTTATAGGGCGAAGCCCGCGTACCGAGATGAAGCGAAGCGGAATCGAGGTTCGCAGCGCGGCGTGGTAAAGCTGTGCAAGGAGGCATCGCAGCACGGCGTAGTGAATATAATGAAGGAGAGTGATTACAGACATGCAGAACAAAGGTAAAATCACTCAGATTGTCGGTGCAGTATTAGATATTAAATTCACGGAAGGAAAGCTTCCGGCTATATATGAGGCGATTCATATTACAAGAGCAAACGGCGAGCTGCTGGTAGTAGAGGTTGCACAGCATCTTGGCGATGAGACGGTGAGATGTATCGCTATGGGTCCGACAGACGGACTCGTTCGAGGAATGGAAGCGGTGGCTACAGGGTCTCCGATTACTGTTCCGGTTGGAGAGAATACCCTGGGACGAATTTTCAATGTAACAGGAGATCCGATCGATAATAAGCCGGCGCCGAAGGGCGTAAAGAAGATGCCGATTCACCGTGAAGCACCGTCATTTGAGGAACAGTCTACTTCGACAGAAGTATTGGAGACAGGAATCAAGGTTGTTGACCTGCTCTGCCCGTATCAGAAGGGTGGAAAGATCGGCCTTTTCGGAGGTGCAGGAGTAGGTAAGACGGTTTTGATTCAGGAGCTGATCCGAAATATTGCAACAGAGCACGGCGGCTACTCCGTATTTACAGGTGTAGGCGAGCGTACACGTGAAGGAAACGACCTGTATCATGAGATGCAGGAATCCGGCGTTATCAATAAGACAACCATGGTGTTCGGACAGATGAACGAGCCGCCTGGAGCGAGAATGCGAGTTGGCCTGACAGGCCTGACAATGGCTGAGAATTTCCGTGATGAGGGCGGAAAGGACGTGCTTCTGTTCATTGATAATATTTTCCGTTTTACACAGGCTGGTTCAGAGGTATCCGCTCTGCTTGGCCGTATGCCTTCAGCCGTTGGTTATCAGCCAACGCTGCAGACAGAGATGGGTGCTCTTCAGGAGCGTATTACTTCAACAAAGAACGGTTCTATCACATCTGTACAGGCAGTTTACGTGCCGGCCGATGACCTTACTGACCCGGCTCCGGCAACAACGTTTGCCCACCTGGATGCAACGACCGTACTTTCCCGTTCCATTGTAGAGCTTGGTATTTATCCGGCTGTTGACCCGCTGGAGTCTACCTCCCGTATTCTTGACCCGAGAATCGTCGGCGAGGAGCATTATGCCGTAGCCCGCGGTGTACAGGAGATCCTTCAGAAATACAAAGAGCTGCAGGATATCATTGCAATTCTCGGTATGGACGAGCTTTCTGAGGATGACAAGCTTGTTGTAAGCCGTGCAAGAAAGATTCAGAGATTCCTGTCACAGCCATTCTTCGTAGCTGTACAGTTTACAGGTGTGGAAGGAAAATATGTACCGCTTTCTGAGACAATCCGCGGCTTTAAAGAGATCCTGGAAGGCAAGCATGATGATATTCCGGAGAGTTATTTCCTGAATGCCGGAACAATTGACGAAGTTGTTGCCCGCGTAAAGTAGGGGGTGACTGAGTATGGCAGACGAGAGAAATTTTGATTTGGAAATTATCACACCCGACCGTATTTTCTGGAAGGGGCAGGCAAATATGCTGGAGCTCAACACGACAGAGGGACAGGTTGGTATTTACAAACGCCATATTCCGATGACGATGATTCTGGAGCCTGGCATTGTGACCATCCATCTGGACGGAGAGAACAAAGAAGCGGCGGTACACGCCGGATTTATCGAGATTCTGCCGGAAAAGATTACCGTGATGGCTGAGATTGCCGAGTGGCCGGATGAAATCGACGAGAACCGTGCGAGAGAGGCAGAAGAGCGTGCTAAGCGCAGACTTCAGGCGCATGATCCGAAGATTGACCTTTCGAGAGCAGAAATCGCACTTCGGAAAGCTATGGTACGTCAGGAATTGGCGAAGATGCGATAAGCAGAAGTCCAAAGAACAGATTCATAGGGATTTCCTGAATATGAATTTCCTGAAAAGTAAGAATGGAAGATCAGCTACATTGTGGCTGGTCTTCTTTTTATGCGCACGCCCGCACAAGGGAAATTTGCTGCTGTCGCAGCATGCGGGCGGCGCGGTCAGTAGGGAGAGACAAATACTCCCTACTCGATTGAGCGGCGGGCAGTGAAGAAATCCTCCCTGCTTCATTCGCATAGAAAATTAAGAATACTTTCCTTTATATTGTGACAAATCCCATTCTTTTTTCTGGAAAATTATGATAAACTAAAATTACAGGTATTTGTTAAATTACGGTGCCGCAGACTGTGAAAAATGTATTTTCAAGGAGGGAAAAGGATGAAGAGAAGGAAAATTTTATCAAAAAAACAGCTGGTTCTTGTTATGCTGGCCGTATTGCTTTCTTTTGTGTTTGGCACAACAGCAATGGCTGCTTCCAAAACCGTAAACATGAAAAAGGATACAAATGGAACGCTGTATTATATGGGCAGCGCAGAGGGTACGGTTTATCACAAAATAACCGTGAAAAAAGACGGTGTTCTTTTAGTAAGCGGATTCAGTAAAACCGGTTCTGGCAGTACCAGAGGGGTGAATATATGGCTCTGCAACAGCAAGAAGAAATCACTTGAAATAAAGTCTGCGGGAACGTATGTCGGAAGCCAGACAGCTGAGAGTTTTTCTTATTATGGCGTAAAAAAAGGAACGTATTATATTAAAGTAAAAAATCAGCCGTATTATTGTGTGGCAGCCAGAGTTCAGACAGTTGCAGATAAGGGAGCTTCTTCCAAGGGAAAGGCGACAACCATTAAGCAGAATAAAACCATAAAAGGGCTTATGCCTGCAGGTGAGAGTGCTACCAAAGCGGATTGGTATAAATTCAAGGTAACAAGTAAAAAGGTATTGAACCTCAAGCTTCAGGCACTTGGCACGGGCTCGTTCCGATTTTATCTCTACGGGCCGAGTTATAAGAACGGGATTTTGATTGACACGCTTTTAAATACAGGAGGCGAGTATGTCAGCGTGAATTCCCGAAGAGCGAAAATCAAGGTGAAACCGGGAACCTATTATATAAAAGTGGTGCGTGGAACCGGAAAAAGTAAAAAGGCCTCAGGATTTTATTCTGTGAGGTGGAACTTAAAATAGAAATACAAAAGAAGCAATTTTTCTGAATAGAGGATAAGGTATGGCCAAGAGATGGAATATAGGCATAGACATAGGCGGAACAAAAACGAATATCGGAATTGTCAGTGAGAGCGGCAGAATTCTGGATAAGGTAAAAATTCCTACAGGAGGCGCTGACCGGCCGGAGCAGTTTTTTGATGAGATTTACCGTCAGACTGCTTTGCTGCTAAAACGGAACAGTCTCAATCTGGATATGGTTTCTTTTCTGGGCTGTGGCGTGCCGGGAACCGTTGACAGCAGAACAGGGATGGTAGAGTATTGTCCGAACCTGTTCTGGGAGGATGTGCCGGCTGGTGAGCTGCTTGGAAGGCGTTTCGGACGGCAGGTGATTCTGGAACAGGATGTCAGACTGGCTGCCCTTGCGGAATATTGCTTTGGCGCCGGCATGGGATATGCAGGGATTTTGTGTGTAGCGGTTGGGACTGGAATCGGAAGCGGAATTCTTCTTGAGGGAAAAATATACCATGGGTATATGAACACAGCAGGTGAAATCGGACACAGTATTTTTGAAAAAAATGGCCGTCCCTGTGTTTGCGGAAAAAGAGGCTGCCTGGAACGCTATGCGTCGGGAACCGGGATTTTAGAGCGGGCATTGGAGGTTATCAAAGAGGAAGAGTTTGGAGATTTACCTGTGGTGTGTGAATCAGTCTTTGCACTTGCAGAAAAAGGAAATTTGAAAGCGCTTCAGGTCATTGATGACTGTGTGAGTGATCTTGCGGTTGGAATTGCTAATGAGGTGAGCATCCTGTCACCGGAGATTGTGATTATTGCAGGCGGATTGTGCGAGGCAGAAGAGTTGTTTGTAAAACCTCTGAAAAAGTATGTGGATGATTTTGGGTATTATCCATGGGTGAGGAAAAAAATGCTGAAAATTGAAAAAGCAAAGCTTGGAAGCGATGCGGCAATGATCGGGGCTTCGGTTTTGTATCGCGGATTGTGAGAAAAATGATGAAGGGATGGGGTTGGCAAGGAGGACGAACCCAGGTAAGAGGTATCAGAACGGGGTTCCGGACAAGGAAGTCACCCCTTATCTGATACCTCTTACCTGGGTTCTGACTTTTGACAGCAGGTTCCGTGTTTTTAGGAGATGGGAATCCGGGTGGGGTAAGGATTTTTGGTGTTTTTGGAAAAAAATTTTGATTTGGAGAAGGAGGATACAGGGTATGGTTTTTGAATCAAAGGAATTAAAGGAAATGGCAGGGGAAATTTTGCGGGAGGTTTCAGGAATAACGGAGGAGGAGATTCTTGCGGGACGCCGGGAGACGGTGTGGGGGACGGAAGATCGCTCTTATGCGCAGTATATGGACCATACGGTTCTGAAGCCGGAAACGACGAAGGAGACGTTAAAGAAATTTTGTGATGAGGCGAAGGAATATCGGTTTGCGAGTGTTTGTGTGAATTCCGGGAATGTTCCGTATGTGGCGGAGCAGCTGAAAGGCTCAGGGGTAAAGGCGTGCGCTGTGGTTGGTTTTCCGCTCGGGGCGATGAGCACGTTTGGGAAGGTATGTGAAAGCGTGGAGGCAGTAAAATGTGGGGCTTCGGAAATTGATATGGTGATTCCGGTCGGCAGGCTTAAGGAAGAGGATTATGAGTATGTTTATCAGGATGTGAAGCAGGTGGCTGACGCCTGTCATCCGCAGGCCGAGGTAAAGGTGATTATTGAGTGCAGTGCGCTTACGGATGAAGAGAAGGTGATTGCATGTCTGCTTGCAAAGGAAGCGGGCGCTGATTTTGTGAAGACATCCACTGGTTTTGGGACAGGCGGTGCGACGGTGAAGGATGTTTATCTGATGAAACGGACGGTTGGAGAGGCGTGCAGAGTTAAGGCATCAACTGGCATCAATGACAGGGAAATCTGTGATAAAATGCTGGCAGCAGGCGCTGTTCGAATGGGGACAAGCAAGGGAATCCGGATTGTGAAGGGGGAGAGGCAATGATCTATCTGAATACGGACAGACTGCGCGTTGAAATCTGTGAGCCGCATGAAATGCCGAACAATACGTTTCGCTTTGACCGGTCCGGGTTTATTTCCGAAGTAACGCTGGACGGGCACAGCAGATTTTGTGCAGAGGAGCCGAATAATCTTTCCCATCCTTCTTCAGGAGGTCGTGGATTTTGCAGTGAGATTCAGTGTGATGTGAGCACAGAGGCAGCAGTTGGCGGATATTTTCCGAAATTTGGGATTGGACTGTTCAAAAAGAAGGAGCAGGAACCGTATTGCTTTTATAAAAAGTATGATGCAGAATTATTTCCGGTATCAGTAAAGCATACGAAAACAACGGCTGAATTCAGGACAGAAGCAATTGCGTGCATGGGATATGCGCTGGAAGAGAACAGAAAAATTGAAGTAAATGATAACCGGATGAAACTTACGGCTTGTCTGACCAATGTCGGTGCGAAAGCTGTTCATATAAGGGAATACTGCCACAACTTTATCAGTATTTGCGGGATGGCGCTCGGTGATGCGTATGTTCTGGAGTTGCCGGATGCCAGAGATATTCCGATTGGTTTACTGAAAAGTGATGTTGGTACGGATAATTATATCGGAACAGAGAAGGGACTTCAGGTCAGCCGTTATTCGGATGAGCCGGCTATGTTTTTTCTTTTAAAGGAAAAGATTAACTGTGACAGGGTATTTCGCTGGAAGCTTTCGAATCGTGCAGCGGGTGTTTACGTGAGCTGTGAGGAAGATTTTGTGCCGTCAGAATTGAATCTGTGGTGTGTCGATCATATTGTGTCTCCGGAGGTTTTTTACGAGACAGATCTGAAGCCCGGCGATACGGCGTGCTGGAGCAGAAATTATACGTTTGAACATATTGAAAAAAACTCTTGACTCTGACCTTACGTCATAGCATATACTGTGGGCACACGGGGAGGAGATGGCATGAGAACAGTACATGAGGTAAGCAAGCTGACAGGAGTGAGTATACGCACTCTTCATTATTACGACAGGATCGGGCTTTTGAATCCAACGGAAACGACCCTGTCGGGATACAGGCTGTATGACGATACGGCACTGGAACGTCTGCAGTGTATTTTGCTGTTCCGTGAACTTCAGTTTCCTTTAAAGGAGATCAAACGGATTCTGGACAGTCCGGATTTTGATCGGGGCAGGGCACTTGATCAGCAGATTGCCTTGCTGCAGCTCAAAAAGGAGCGATTGGGAGAATTGATTGATCTTGCCCGTGAAATAAGAAGGACAGGAGTGAAGAACTTGGATTTTACAGCATTTGATACGAAAAAACTGGAAGAATACGCAAAACAGGCAAAAGAGACCTGGGGGAATACAGAGGCTTATCGGGAATATGAGGAAAAATCGGTAGGCAAGTCTAAAGAGGAAATCAAAGAGAGCAGTCTCGGTTTGATGAAGCTTTTTCAGGAATTTGCAAAGCTTTTGGATCAGGCGCCGGAGAGCCCTGCTGTACAGGAGCAGGTGAAGAAGCTGCAGATGTATATTACAGAGCACTTCTATACGTGTACCAGGGAAATTTTAAAAGGACTTGGAGCAATGTATGCGGCCGGAGGAGAAATGACAGAAAATATAGACCGGGCATCGCAGGCAGGAACGGCACAATTTGCAGCAGAGGCTATTCGTATTTATTGCAGTTAAAAAGAGCAGGATTCTCGGAAGAGAGTCCTGTTTTTTTGCGCATTCTGTTTTGCAGGTAACAAAATAGAACAGGTAACACAATTTATAAATTTTGTGTAATTATAACAGAAAATGACCTGTAAATATTTATAAAACAGGTATTTTTGTATAAAAATTTATTGAATGTAGCCTTTAGATATGCTATAAATATATATGGATAATTATGTATAATAATAAAAATGTTCTGAAAATTCAGAAAAACCAGGGAGGAAGAAAATGAAAAAGAACAGGTGTGGACTTTCGGAAAGTAAATTCAAAAGGCTGTGGACTGCATTGCTTGTTTTATGCTGCAGTGCAGTATCAGGGACTAGTGTGGCGGCTATGGAAACAGTGACTGTGCAGGTGGATGGAACACAGGTACAGGTGACAGATGCCGGAGAGATAATGGCAGATGTTGTGAAGGAAGTTCTGCCGCACCCGCTGCTTCCGTATCAGACTTATAATATTACGGCCTATAATGGCGTAGCATCGCCTTCTGATTCTTTTTTTATGATGGGGCAGGAATACTTTCAGGGTGCTGCTTATTCGAATTACGACGGAGGACGGTTTGTATACTATAACCTGGAACAGAAATGCAGTCACGTTTCTTTTCTTGCCGGACATATTGATGATGGACGAAGCGGGGAGGCAGTCCTGTATATTTATGCGGACGGAACACAGGTACAGACGGTAGAGCTGACTCCGCATATGATTACAAAAGAAATCGTCCTCGATACGACAGAGGTGACACAGCTGGTATTTCAGATAGAGGGGACGGATAGTTCCTACGGACTGGCTCAGGTATACGGTTATGGGTATGACTGTCATAATTATAAAAAAGAGATGTCACGGATGGTTTCAGCAGTGACAGATGGAATCTATACGTATACCTGTGTGGACTGTGGATATACGTACGAAGAAATGATTCCCAGCCAAAGCGGATGTGAACCGTATCTGCTTCCGTATCAGAGCAGTGAGGTAAAAGAGCTTGCGGCAACGGAAGATCCGACGGATTGTGTGTATGTAATGGGAAAACCGATTTACAGAGGATTGGTGTTTGACTGCTATAATTCTCCGAGAGAGGCATTGTACAATCTCGGACAGGCGTATAAAAATGTAGCATTTCGGGTTGGCCATATTGATAATCTGCGAAAGGAACCGGTAACGCTTCGCGTTTTTGCAGATGGCATGCAGATGAAGGAGCTTGAGCTGACTTCGGGAATGATCAGCCAGGAGGTTATGATTGATACCACAGGTGTGACACAGCTGAAGCTGTCGTTTGAGGGGTATGACGCCTCCTATGCGGTGTATGATATGGAATTTGTACCAGTGACAGAGCATGGACACAGTTTTGAACGCGAAGTGGTGCTGGAACCATCCGTAGGAATGACGGGAATTTGTTCTTATACGTGTCAGTATTGCGGTGCATCTTATTCAGAAACAATACCGGCACTGAAGGGGTGAGAAAATGTTGAAAAATGGCGAAAACCCGAAGAGTTTGAATGAAGAAGGCTAGGCGTAAAGTGGGAATGGTTTAGATGCGGGCAAATTGTGTTGTGGAATCCGGAAAGGAAGAAAATAACGTGATAAGAAGAAAGAAAAATAGAGTTGCGATAGTAGAAAGTCTGATTATGTGCGTTGCCTTGTCTGTGTGTACCGGCCGGGCAGACGTTTACAGCAAGACAGATATCAGAGAAGTATATGGGGAATATATCCGCGATAAAATACTGCCGGAAATCGGATATGCAGATTTGGAAAAAGGAAGCAAATCTGTTTCAAAAGAAACGGCTGTCAATCTTGCAGGATGGAAAGAGCGTTCCGGGTTGCTGGGAGCTGAGGTAGCTGACCTGGATGGGGACGGAACCGAGGAGCTGTTGGTCTATTCTTTTGGTGGACAAGAGCAGAAGAAAGACAATGAAGGAGAGAATTATGGGACTCTTTACCTTGATTTGTATGAGGGGAAAGACGGAGAGGTAAAGCTTATCAGTTCAACTCCTGTTTTTACCAGCAGTGATGTGGAGCTGAGTTCTGTTTATGCAGGTAAAATGGAAGTGGAAGACCGTGTGTATTTGTATATGGAATGGATTTCTGAGGCATCTTTCTCACATGACGGCGGTGATTCCGGGTATGTGTGGATGACTTATGATGGAAAGGAATTGTCTCCGGTCTGGAATATCCGGCAAACGGGGGATCAGGAACAGGGCATTCTTTATTCGCTTCTGACACGCCAGGAGGATGGAAGCTATGAGGAAGCGGCACTTTGGGCGGATGACAGTTACCGGGAGAAACATACAGATGTTTTTGTCTATACAATACCGGGAAGTTCACTCACAGAGGCAGTGAAGATGGGCTTTCAGATTATCGGGCTTCCGGACGCAGCAGAAGGGACGAGCGGATACCTGTATGAAACAATGCCCAGTTATGTTAATTCTGAATATTTTAAGCCATCTGTAAGCTATGTATGTATTGGTTCAGAGGAAGGAGAGGCGGGAAACCGTCAGATGACTGTAAATGCAGAAGATTTTACAGGTGTACGGGAGTGGATGGAAGAGCTGGGGGAAGCAGAGACAGAGAGTGAGATGGAAAGCGAGAGCGAAGAGGAGACAGAAAGCGAGATAGAAACGGAGAGCGAGCCAGAAGAGGAGATGGAAAGCGAGACCGAAGTGGAAACAGAAACCGAGATAGAAACAGAGACTGAGCCAGAAGAGGAGATGGAAAGCGAGACCGAAGTTGAGACAGAAACGGAAACTGAGATAGAAACGGAAAGCGAGGCAGAAACGGAAAGCGAGATAGAGACGGAAAGCGAGATAGAAACGGAAACTGAGACAGAAACGGAGAGCGAGG
>CAOJHI010000001.1 GCA_948436005.1 uncultured Lachnospiraceae bacterium | reverse complement strand
TCTTCTTTACTTTTATAGTGGCAAAGCACCCACTAGGCTATTTGTTGCTCTTGTCGTCACTGTCTAACCATTTGATGATGTAATGGCAAGCTACACCAGCCACGACAGTGATAAAAAAAGAAATGAAAAATTCCAACGCAGACACCTCCTCCCTGTTGCCGGGTATCGGTGAGCAACAAAATAATTGTAACATATTATATATAATTTTTCCATCTTTTTCTCAAAAGGACTTGTCCTTTACACAAAAAAGACTGCTGAAAAATACAGATCATCGTCCTATAACGGATATCTGTACTTTTACAGCAGTCTTTTTATTATGCTGACATTCTAATATCTTCTATACCAGCAGGCGCTTTCTGCTTACACATTCCTCCCTGTGGGACATCCACTCCCGCAGCTGCGGATAAACCTTTCTGCCGATTTCATATCCATGCCAGTAAAAATCTTCCAGCTTCTCGAGATCGCGTTCCGTCCGTCCGACCGTAGTAACCTCCGGCCGAATCACAAACACTTTTCCCTGTTCTTCCAGCCGCGTGATCAAATCCATCTCCTGATTATACACATGATTCCGCTGTAGCATTGCCCAGGCAAGCTTCGGATACTTTCTGTAGTACAGTTTTACCAGCCGCATCATTGACGTACTGCGCTCATTTTTATAGTACCCTTTTTTCCGCGTCAGAATCACAATATTGTAATCATATCCGTCCGCAATTGCCCGTCTTACAGGAACAGAATCCGCAATACCGCCATCCAGCATCGGAATGCCGTCCACCTCCACCATGGGCGAAACAAACGGCAGACTTGACGAAGCCCGGCAGGCTGCCATCATCCGCTCTTTATTTCTGTACTCCTCAATGAATTCTGCACGTCCGGTCAGGCAGTTCGTCGTTGTCAGCAGACACCGCGTCGGCGATTTCACGTAAGCTTTGAAATCAAAAGGATAATCGTGGTTCGGAAACTGATCAAAGATCAGATCCATGTTCATAAAATACTTTGTCTTCAGCATCGTACGGACTCCGTACAGCTCGTGATCCAGCTGTGCATCCAGCATACATTCCTTTGTCCGGAGAATCTGCCCCGATACGTAGTCCACTGCATTACATGCCCCCGCTGAAACCCCGATCACGTACGGAACCATGAATTTTTTCTCCATCAGGTAATCCAGCACACCACTCGTAAAAATACCGCGCTGGCCGCCGCCCTCCAAAATCATTCCCGCTTTCTTCATGCCGCATCTCCTTCCGGTAATTTCTGCAAAAACTCTGTTCTGTCTCCCAGTCCCTGGGAATCCTAGCCCTGGGTATTTTCTGTCTCGGTCTCTGTTTCTGTTTTGTCTGTTTCTGCTTCATCCAAAGCTTCTGTTTCCGTTCCGTCCGCTCCTGCCTCTGGTTCTTCTGCCCCTGCTTTTGTCCCGTCCTGGCCAGCCGCAGCCGCATCTTTCTTTGTTCCTGCTTCATCTGCTGCGGATTCCGGTTCTGTCTCTTCCTCTATGACTGCATGTTCCATCAGAAAATCCAGAACCTTGTTCTGAAGAACGCTGATCCGAATCTGTTCCTCACCATAGTGTGCCACAAGCTCTTCTACAGTCTCGAATCCCGTCGTTTTCCGATACTCTTCGCAGCCGGCTGCATAATCTTCATCACTGATTTCAATTCCTTCTGCCTCTGCAACCGCTTTCAGCAATAGCTCCTGCTGCATTGTCATCTGTACCTCAACTGCCGCCTGTTTACGGAACTGTTCCACTGTCATGCCCTGATAGGCTACAGAGAGAAACTCTGCAAAATCTACCTTGTAGGCTTCTGCCATTTCCCGGTATGCACTCTCCATAAGCGCAACTCCGTAATCTACCAGCTCCTGCGGATAGCCCTTAACCTCTGAGGTCTCTGCAACCTTTACAAGAAGATTATACTTAATCTCAGATTCCCGCATCTCGCTCAGTCCGTTTTCCAGATTTTCCCTCACAGAAGCGCGGTAGGAGGCAGCATCTGTGTAGGCTCCGTCCGAAAGTGTACTCGCCAGCTCATCGCTCAGCTCCGGCACACGCTTGATCTCATTCACTGTGACAGTAAAAACCGTTTCCTTTCCTGCCAGCTCCGCATTATTGTAGCCTTCCGGAAATGTAAGCTTCAGGTCTACTGTCTCACCGGCTGATACGCCAATCAGCCCGTCCTCAAATCCCTCAATAAACTCCCCGGAACCAATATTCAGATTATAGCCTTTTGCAGTTCCTCCGTCAAAGGGCTCTCCGTTCAGTTTTCCTTCATAATCAATATTTGCAATATCACCGTTCTGCACCTTGCCTTCAGTCAGTGTTTCCATCAAATCTCCCTGACGGATGGCAGCCTGAATCTGCTTCTCAACATCTTCTTCCGTGATACGGGAAAGCTGAACCGTTACCCCTTTGTACTCGCCCAGAGTCACATAATCAGAGGCCTTATAATCCGGTCTTTTTTCCGGAACCTTCAGGGGCTCCACGTCCTCAGCCGCTTTTTCTGTCACCTGTTCTGTCCCGTTTTCCGTACCTGCTTGTTCTGTGGAAGCTTCTTTATTGTCTTCCTCGTCTGAGGAATCTTCTTCAGTTCCTGCCTCTGTCACAGCTTCTGTTGCTTCTTCTGTCTCTCCTGCCATCACAGCTGCCGGTGATACCGTTACCAGTGTCATAGAAAGCGCACATGCCAGCGCTGCCATATAATTTCTTCTTCTCATAGTCATTATCCTTTCTGATCATAAATGTAAATCATAAATCTGACCGCAAATTTCCTTCATGGGTATAAAGTATAGCATATCCATCCCTATTTGGCACAAAAAAATATAATTTTAAGAAAATATCCATAATTCTTGCTATTTCTTCCAAAGGATGATAGAATGTATCTCGAAATCTGAGCAGGAGGGGGTACATATGTCCTTTTTAAACGTTTTACTTATCATATTAGTGATACTCGTCATTGCACTGGTTGTCCTGTACTTTATGGGACGGAAAATGCAAAAGAAGCAGGCCGCACAGCAGGAGCAGATGGAAGCAGCCAAACAAACCGTTTCCATGCTGATTATCGATAAAAAACGATTGCCCATAAAGGAATCAGGACTGCCGCAGATGGTCATTGACCAGACGCCAAAGCTTATGCGCAGGTCCAAACTTCCCATTGTAAAGGCAAAGGTCGGACCGAGAATCATGACACTGGTCAGCGATGCAGCTGTATTTGATCTGATTCCCGTAAAAAAAGAAGTAAAGGCTGTTGTGAGCGGCATTTATATCATGGAGGTAAGAGGGGTTCGCGGACCACTGGAAACAGTTCAGAAGAAAAAAGGCTTCTGGGCAAGAACAAAAGATAAAATTACCGGAAAAAAATAACAGGAAGCTAATGCTTCCTGTTATTTTTTATGCGCACGGGGCATATAAAGGAATACACCGCATACGCGGCCTGCCCCGGCGCCGCGAGTAGAGGAAAATCTTCCCTACTCGATTGCACCGCTCGCGATACAGAAATCAGCTGTAAGCAACATCGCCCGCGCGGCAAATGCGCCTTAGCGCCTTCTTTTTATTTCCACAGCGTAGTAGCCACATAATCTCTGAATACCTGGGCCCATACGAACCAGTCGTGACAGCCCTCTACTGTGATATAGCTGCCGCCCTTATTGTAGGTAATTCCAGCCTTTTCTAAATCCTCTTTGATTCCCATCATGGTTTTGTCTTTATCCGTATGATAGGTTACGCCCATCATCAGCTGATCTGCCCAGCCTGCTGCCAGGTATATGTCAGGCTCCTGATATGCGAAGTAATCCTCCAGCTCAGGCCATGCCCATGCAGAAGAGCCGCTGAATAAACCAAAATAAGAAAATGCACCCGGATCATTGATGTAGATCTCATTCGTAAGCTTCGCGCCATTTGACAGGCCTGCAAACGCTTTTCCGGAAACCTCTGTGGACACATTATAATGTTCCTCCACATACGGAATCAGATAATTTTTGATATTGTCGTAGCAGTACAGGAAATAATCATCGTTTTCACTGGCACCCTCGAATTTATCCCGGTATACCTCATTGAGCATACAAACAACAACAAAAGGCTCGCACGCTTCATCCGCAATCAGCCGATCCAGAATATTCCCTGCATTTCCCTGATGGAACCAGTCTGCTTCATCTCCGCCGCCTCCATGAGAAAGGTACAGAACCTTGTACGGCTCCTCTCTGCTTTCCTCATATCCTGCCGGAAGATAGATCTGTGCAACCTGTTCCATGTCCAGTCCGTCATAGTGAACCGCAATGATTTCACCCTGTTTTGATTCATCCTCAATCGGTGTCACCCAGCTCCAGTCATAATATTCCTCATCCCCCTGCTTTTCATCGTATGGAACAAAGAATTTACTTCTCGACTGTTTTGAACCAAATTCTACGTTGCACGAAGGCAGGTTTGCCGGGTCTGCAATTGTCTCAAAGTTTTCTCCGCCGTCATAGGAAACCTGGTACTGATACAGATAGCTTCCTCCCGGAAGATCTACTTTAGCTGTCCATGCGCCATTTTCATCTTTTTCCATTTCAACAGTGCTTCCTGTATCCACAACATGCTTTAAATCTTTGCCTGCTTCCCACTCATTCCACTCAATTAAATGATTTGTAAATGAATCATTTGCACACAGAGTAACTCCCTTAGAATATACATTAATATCTCCGCTTACATAAAACTGAAAACCGCCCACCAGTTTTACGTTCGTAGCTTTTTCGTCCTCATAACAAAACTCTGCCGTATAGCCTGTGGCAGATTCACTGTTTTCATTTACGGTTACGCCCGCGCTGCTCTCTTCTGCCAAAGCCGCTCCTGATAATACTCCTGCCAGCATAAATGCTGCCGTCAAAACCAGTCCTCTTTTTTTCATCTGCAAATTCCTCCTGCTATTTTATCAATTATGATATCATGCAGCTGCTATTCATCCCGGATGCTTACAGTGTAACCATTCTTATCTTCTTCGTCAATTTATCGTCTGACCGTTTTTATTTGAATTTTCAAAGATGTTTCTGCTTCGCCCCTGTCATTTCTTCATTTTTATTTTCTTTTTGAAAAATCATAGATTTTCAGGTCAGAATATCTCCCCGATAAAAACGTTTATGGTTTATACTATATAACAGATCAGAAGTTCTAAAAGAGCTTAAACCATTCGCAATGGCAAAGAGCGTAGTTTTGTACACTCGTCAATCGAGCAGGAAAGATTTATCTTCCCCTGCTCGCCGTGCTGGGCGCATGCTGTGAAACGGCTAACTTCCATATGCGCCCCTGCACATAAAAAAACGGGCAGCCGTTCCCGGCCGTCCGATAAGGAGCATTCCATGCAGAAAAAACAAAAATATCTGAATATCCTGTTGTCTGTCTTCGCTGTATTTCTGTTAACCGGAGCTTTTGTTTTCCAGTACAGAAGCAGTCATCCGGTACAGACTACCACTGCCGGAAGGCTCACGGCCATCCTGTATAATGAACAAAATATATTCTGGAAAAAAACATGGGAAGGGCTGCGGGAGGAAGCGGCAGCAGAGGGCTTTGACCTCTCTGAATATCAGGTGGGAAATATGGAATCCATAGCAGATTATCTGGAAATTGCAATTCTGAGTGATACGGACGGGATTATTTTTGACCCCTCTACGATTCATGATCAGGAATCTGTACAGCTGATCTCCGAGGCGTCAGACAAGGGAATTTGCCTGGTTGCCCTGGATGCCGGCTATGAGGATGTCCCGGTCATATATATTGGCATTGACAACATCTCCAGCAGCCAGAAAATAGCCGAATATATTCACACACAGGTAAGCGGCGAAAAAATCCTTCTTTTAAACCGGGAAATCAATTATTCCTCCAACCTGAAAATCCGTCAGGATACCATTTGGTCCGCCCTTGCAGATATGGGGCACGAGGAGCAGCTCTGTCTCGTGAAAATACCAAATGATTCAATTGAGCTGAGAGAATACCTGAGCAGCTATCTCTCTTCTCTGGAAGAACCAGCGTTTCTGATCTGTATTGGCCCCGGCCAGACACTGACTGCGGCAAAAACGGTTCTTTCCCTGAATGCTTCTAATCAGTTCCGGATTGTCGGATTTGGGGAATCTGAAGAAACGATTGAACTTCTGGAGGAGCATGCGATTGAGGCGCTGCTGATCCAGGATAATAAGCAGATGGGCAGCCTGGCAATCCAGTGCGCAGGCAGGTTTTTAGCCGGAGAGAACATCTCCCGGTCATCTTATACGATTGATAATTTCCTGTACACAAATGACTGACGATTAAGACAAGGAGGGAACATTAACTTGTATCGCTTATTAATTGTCGAAGACGAACTTTTTTCCCGGCAAGCGCTTCAGTGTTCTGTTGAGTTTTTATATCCGGATCAATTCGAAATCTTTTCCACAGACAATGGCCTGGATGCGCTTAACTGCTGCCAGCAGAATAAACCGGATATTGTCCTTGTGGATCTGAATATACCGGGTATCTCCGGCCTGAATCTGATCCATACGCTAAGGAACTATTTATTTTCTGGCAAAATCATCATTATCACTGCCCATGACCGCTCGAAATATATCCGTGAAGCGCTCTCCCTCGGTGTGGTCAGCTATCTGCTAAAGCCCCTGGACCCTGACGAGCTGAAGCAGTCTATTGACAAGTGTCTTAACCAGCTTTGCGAAAGCCGGGAGCAAAAACGGGACGATTGCTTTGACTCTCTGTTTTCTTATGCGCAGAGCTATCTTATCCGTGATATTTTAAACAGCCGGGCTCCGCAAAAGCTTTTATCTGACGTATATGGCTGGGCCTGCGACGGAAGCCTGAATGTAAGCCTGCTGGTCTGGTTTCCAGGCCAGAAACCGGCCCCTGTGCTCAGCAATCACTATCTGAAGCAGACAATGGGTTGTCTGGGCAAATACTTCTCTTTGATGTCAGCGACCATTCATGGTTACGTTATTACCTTCCTGAAAACCGCACAGACCTTTGCGCCGCTTCAACTGGAAACAGTTCTGTATGCCTGTTTGCAGTCCCTGCATGAGACATTCCCGGACTGCTCCCTCATCCTGAGCGAATTTGTGATGACTTACAAAGAACTGTATCAGACAGTGAGCGAAACACTGTTCCTCGCCGAACACGCTCCGGGTACGTTTTTAAACCGGAATCAGCAGCCCACCCAAATCTGGCCTGCTGATACCAGATTCCGGCTGCGCCAGAAATTTGTCCAACGGCTTGAGGAAAAGCAGACCATACAGCTTACTCAATACCTCAAACGCAAGTTTGACAGTTCTGAAGAATCCTGGGCATGGGCTGCCCTTTTTATGGAAGCATTGAAGCAGTATTCCCCTTCTGCTGACCTGTGCCATGTCCTGACCATTTTCCAGTCCCAGTCCCGCTTTCTTCTGCTTGAAAATTATCTGGGTGCGATATATGCAGACGCCTCGGCAAAGCAGCTCAGCAAGACAGAGCGGGCAATCCGGCTGATGGAAGAAGGTTTTTCCCGGGAAATTACGCAGGAGGACATCGCTTCGCAGCTCGGCCTTACGCCGACTTACTTCAGCAGCCTGTTTAAAAAGGAAACCGGCAGATCGTTTCCCCAATATCTCGCGGAAGTTCGCGTAAAATACGCCATACAGCTGATTTTGTCCGGTGAACGTGATATCGGCAAAATAGCTGCCGACTGCGGCTGCCAGAACAAAAAATATTTTTTGGAGATTTTCAAAAAATACAGTGGGTATTCCTTTACCCAGTTTCTACAGAATCTCTGCAAAAAAACGGAGGAATCCCAGTTATGAAAAATCAGTCTATCCGCAAGCTTCTGTTAAAGCTGGCGCTCATCCTTTCCGGTATTTTCCTGGCATCCCAGATTACCCAGCTTTTCTGTTTTTATCTGCTGTTTGGAAATCTGCAGGACACGGTAAATCAGCAGAACCGGTATATCTCCTATGAGCGGTCTGCTGCCGCTTTGCAGGACAGGGTCACAGAGTATTTCGACAACCCTTCGGAAAATACGCTAAGTTCTTTAGTTGAATCCAAACAAGTCCTTTTGGACCTTTCTGCCCAGATGTACACCTTTTTTCAAAGCCCGCAGTTTGCTGATACCGGCAGGATAGAAGCTGCCTGGCTTTCAAAAATCCGGGAATTGACGGACACCAGGACACAGGTAGAGGGAAACTTTTTTGCTGTATACCGGCAATGCTCCCATCTGTATGATCTCCTGATTAAGCAATATGGCACGACTCTGCCCTTTGAGATGGCGGAGCTGTCGTCACGGTTGGATTTACTGTTTACGAATGGGAATATCTGCAATATTTTTATTCTGCTTCTGGTATTCGTCCTTTTTCTGATAATCATCCACTGTACCCTGAACAGCATCCAGAAAATCGTAGAACCCCTCTCCCTTTTGAGTGAACATGCCAGAGCATTTGAACAGGGCACCTCTCATAATGAGACGGAATCACTGCTTCACAAAGCAAATTATACGGAAATCTATATTCTGACCTCTGCGTTTATTCACATGGAACATACGATCCTGGAGCAGATCTCGGCACTGAAGGATAAGCTGAAGCTATCCCAGAAGGTACATCAGCTGGAGCTCGAAAATATGTCCGTCCAGATGGCATTGGCCCAGACTGAAAATTCTCTGATGCAGTCCCTGGTCAATCCTCACTTTCTCTTTAACTGCCTGAATCTGCTTTCCAGCTTTGCAATTATGGAAAAAGCTCCGAATGTCCATAAATATCTGCTGCAAATTGCCCAGTATCTCCGGGAGTCCCTGGATTACAATGGAAAAACCATTACGCTGGAAAAAGAATTTTTATTTATCCGCCATTATGCGGATATTCAGCAGCTGCGGTTCGGTTCCCGCATTCAGTTTGAATTTTCCTGTGAGAAAGCCTGTGAAAACGCTCTCATACCAGCCATCATTCTGCAGCCTCTTGTGGAAAATGCTCTCGTGCATGGTGTAGGCTCCTATTTGCAGGACGGAAGAATCTCAGTTCACGCCCGGCTTCATGAGGAAGACAAACTTCTGATTACTGTGGAAAATAACGGAAATGGGATGGACGACGAAGAATTGCAGATGCTCAGAGATTCCCTTCAAACTCCGTTTCAGCCCGGACAGAAGGGTACCGGCATCCGAAGTGTGCTGTACCGTCTGAATTATTATTTTGATCAGGCCGCCAGTCTCTCCATAGACAGCACGCCCGAATATACCACAATATTCATCGTGATTCCTTATCGGACGCAATAGCTGGACAACTAGTCCAGCCGGAATAATCCGCTTTCCTTTGCCATCACGCGGATTTCGATTTTGCTGTCCGCGATGCGCTCATAATTTACTTCCAGCTGATAGCTCACATGGATATCAAGCAGGTTCTCTTCTTCTGTTACCTGCATATCCGTGACCCGGATTCCTGCCATCAGGTCTCCGAACGGCGTGTTGTACCAGCTCATATTTTTCCGGTCCTGCTCAAAAACCATCTGGGAATGAACCGGACCTGACTTCCGGACCTCCATGCATCCGTCTTTTAAGGTAATGCGGTTTTTTATGATTTCAGCGCTGTCCTCCACCTGCTCTTCATACAGAATATAATGCTTTCCGTTTTTAAAGTAATATTTTCCCGCAGAAAACACCTCAATCTCCTGGTCATCCTCTGTATTGTCCAGTGTATGAAACCCTTTCACGCTGATCAAAATATCCTCTGTCATGCTGCTCAGTACTCCTCAATGTTAATTTTGCGGGTCGTTTCAATATCATAGGGAAGAATCGAATTTGCAAAATGTTTGAATTTATCTGCCGCATCGCTGACAAAAAAGCGATAAGGTTCTTTTCCAGGCGCCTTTTCCCCGTGATTGGCTATCCCTTTTTCCTCCAGCAGCACTCCCAGCTCATGCGCTGTCTCATAGGCCGGATCCACAAGCCGCACCTGCTCTCCTGCAAGCCGTTCAATCAGAGGCCGCAGCAGCGGGTAATGCGTACACCCGAGAATCAGCGTATCAATCTCCTTTGGAAGCAATTCATCAAGATAACGCTTTGCCACCTGCTCTGTTACCGCATCCGAAAGCCACCCTTCCTCCACAAGAGGAACAAACAGCGGGCAGGCTTTTCCGTACACTTTGACATCCTTCTGATAACTGCAGATCAGCTGACTGTACATATGGCTGTTAACCGTGCTTTCGGTACCAATTACTCCAATTCTGCCGTTTCTGGTCGATGCCGCGGCAACCTTCGCCCCCGGCTTTACCACACCAATGATCGGAATGTCCAGCTCCTTTTCCACTTCCTCAAGCGCAAGGGCACTGGCCGTATTGCACGCGATCACAATCGCCTTGACGTCCTGCGTGCGCAGAAAGCGGATGATCTGCCTTGAATAGCGAATCACAGTATCCTTTGATTTGCTTCCATATGGCACCCTGGCTGTATCGCCAAAATAAACAATCCGCTCATTGGGCAGATTTCTCATAATCTCCCTTGCTACGGTAAGGCCGCCCACACCGGAATCAAATACGCCGATTGGGGCCTTCCGTCTATTATTTTCTGTATTGCACATACCTTCTGATATTCCTTTCTGTTTCACAGGCTGCACGTACGCTCTAATACTGTTCTGATTATTTATCGTCAAAAATCAGCGGCTCCCCATCCACAAACGCAAAACAGACCGCGTCCTCGGCAAGGAACTCTGTCCTTCCGTTTGTTCCCTCTGTCACTGCTTCGCGAAGCTCTCTGATCTGCTCCTGCGGCACCAGCGTCTCCACCATGACAGTATCAGTATATTCTGAATTTGTGATAGTGAGCCCTCTTTGTCCCAGCAAATACTGGATTTTTCCAATCCCGTTATAATCTGTCTTCATCCGCAGCAGGGCTCCGTCTCTCTTTTCGATGATTGTGCTGCTGCCAAGCCCTTCCTGCACTGCTTTTGAATAAGCACGTACCAGTCCGCCGGTTCCAAGCAGCGTTCCGCCGAAATATCTTGTCACCACAACTGCCGCGTTGTGGACTTGCTCACCAAGCAATACATCCAGCATCGGGCGGCCTGCCGTTCCCTGCGGCTCTCCGTCGTCGCTGCAGCGCTGAAGCTCATAATTTTCTCCTACCACAAAGGCAAAGCAATTGTGCGATGCATTCCAATACTTTTTTTTCATTGCAGCAATAAATTCCAGCGCCTCATCCTCGCTGTTCACCGGAACCACAGTTGCAATAAAACGGGACTTTTTTTCAATCAGCTCTCCCTCGCCGCCTTTGTATACAATCTTCATCTGCTCCTACCGTCCTCAAATCAGGCTTTTCAAAATTTCTGTTAAAAATACCTTTTGATAGTACCAAAAATATACCTATTTGTAAACCCACGGCCAGGCATTTTCCCTGCAAAACCCGGGCTTTCATTTCATCATGGATTTTTACCGGTATCTGTGCTATTCTGAAACGGGCAATCCGGATTTGAATGAAAAATCTAAAATAACGGATTCTATAACAGATTCTAGGGAAATGTTTTAATCAGCGTTTTTCTAAAAAAGTTTTACAGATAACCGGATAAATGAAAAGGAGAATAAATATGAATATTGCAAAAAAAATTGACCACACTATGCTGAAAGCTGACGCTACGTCTGAGACAATCCTCCGTTACTGCCGGGAAGCCCTGGACAATGGTTTTGCCTCTGTCTGCGTCAATACCTGTCACGTACCGCTTGTGGCTGACGCGCTCAAAGGCAGCGATGTGAAAACCTGCTGCGTTGTCGGATTTCCCCTGGGAGCCATGATGACTTCTGCCAAGGCGTTTGAAGCCTCTGAAGCCGTAAAGGCCGGCGCACAGGAAGTGGATATGGTCATCAACGTCGGTGCAATAAAAGATCAGAACTGGGATTTTGTCCGCGATGATATCAAAGCAGTTGTCGGGGCTTCAAAGCCCGCGATTGTTAAAGTGATCATCGAAACGTGTCTGCTGACGGATGAAGAAAAAACAAAGGCCTGCGAACTCTCGGAAGAAGCCGGAGCTGCTTTTGTCAAAACTTCCACCGGATTTTCCACCGGCGGTGCAACACTCGATGATATCCGTCTCATGAAAAAAACAGTAGGCAACCGGCTGCAGGTAAAAGCCAGCGGCGGCATCCGCACACCTGAATTCACGAGAGACCTGATCGAAGCCGGCGCAGACCGAATCGGGGCCGGAAACGGACTGGCACTCATCTAAAGGGGTTGTGCGCGACAGCTCCCTGAAAATAACGCAGCGGAACGTTTATGCTCATGGTATTGCTCAAATCCACCTGCATAAAATGTTCCGCTGATTTATCTTCCGTATATTTTTCATTTCTGCGCGGAATACTACCCTCCAAATAAGTTAATTGCGAAACAACTTCCAGGACTCCACAGTGTTTCGGCAATTATTTTCATCCAAAAGTCAGGAGGTGGTCTTCCATGAATACTAATTCCGATTCCAGGAAAAACACGCCGCGCCCGATTCCATGGAAACGGATCTTAATCTATGCTGCAGCAGCGCTTGCTGCTGTTCTTGTTCTGTTTCTTTCCGGTATCTGGTATCTGATTGCTACGGCGCCCGATATTGATACCATTACCGTATCCCCTACAGAATCCGCCACCTATATCTGTGACGCACAGGGAAACTATCTGCGGAAACTTACGCTTGCTTCCTCAAACCGTGATCTTGTAACGCTGGAAGAAATTCCTGACACTCTGCAAAAAGCCATTATTTCTATTGAAGATGAACGCTTTTATGAACATGGCGGGATTGATCTGCGCGGAATTGCCCGCGCAATGTGGACCGGTTTGACCAGCGGTTCTTTCTCTGAGGGGGCCAGCACGATCACACAGCAGCTCATTAAAAATAATGTTTTCACAGAATGGACACTGGAAAATTCCTTCCTTGACCGTTTTCGGCGCAAAATCCAGGAACAATATCTGGCACTTCAGCTGGAAGACCGGATCTCCAAAGAGGAAATTCTGGAAGATTACCTCAATACCATCAACCTCGGCGCCGGATGTTACGGAGTTCAGGCTGCATCCAGGCGGTATTTCGGCAAAAATGTGTCAGAGCTCTCTCTGTCCGAAGCTGCCGTGCTGGCTGCTATTCCTCAGAATCCCTCTGGGTTTAATCCAATTACAAACCCGGAAGAAAATGACAAGCGCCGCAAAACAGTTCTCAAATACATGGAACAACAAGGTTACATTTCACGCGAAGAAAAAGAGGAGGCTCTGCAGGATGACGTGTATGGCCGAATCCGTAAGTTCAATGAACTGAAAGGCGATGAAACAGCGTACTCCTATTATGAGGACGCGTTAATTGACCAGGTTCTGAATGTTCTGATGAATGAAAAGGGATATACCTACGACCAGGCATACCGGGCAGTATTTTCCGGAGGACTGCGCATTTTTTCCGCACAGGAAGCACAGGCTCAGCAAATCTGTGATGAAGAATTCCAGAATCCGGCAAACTTTCCGGAAGGAACTGAGTTTGGTATTGACTACGCGCTCAGCGTCTCTGATTCCGCTGGTCTTGTCACTCATTATGGCTCTGATTCTCTGCGCAGCTACATCCGCAGGGAAATCAATCCTTCCTTTGACCTGCTCTGTACGTCAGAGGCAGAAGCGCAGCAATATGCGGACGCTTTCCGGGAACACATTTTATCACAAAACAATCAGAATCATGAGGCTTCAGAAAGTGAAACCTCTGATGATGATAAGGATAACACACCCGAAAATGATTCTGAAAACAACGACAGCGGCCAGGCGTTCAAAGTTGTCGGAGAACGTCTGTCCCTCTCCGCGCAGCCGCAGGCTTCCCTCGTTCTCATAGATCAGAAAACTGGCTTTGTCCGGGCAATCGTAGGAGGCCGCGGTGAAAAGACGGCGAGTCTTGTCCTGAACCGTGCTACGGAAACGTACCGTCAGCCCGGCTCCACCTTCAAAATTCTGGCTGCGTATGCTCCGGCGCTTGATTCTTTTGGGCAGACTCTTGCTACCACTTATGAAAACGAACCTTATAATTACGAGAATGGTACCCCGGTCAGCAACTGGGATCTCACAGATTATTCAGGAACTGTTACCATACGGGAAGCCATCACACGCTCCATCAACGTGATTGCCGTGAAATGCATTACTGCAATCACGCCGCGGGCCGGTTTTGATTATGCCCGGAACTTCGGCATTTCCACCTTGTATGAGTCTTACGAATCAGGCGGAAATCTGTCCTCTGACATTGTCCAGCCGCTTGCACTTGGCGGTATCACGCAGGGCGTTTCCAATCTGGAACTCTGCAGCGCGTATGCGGCAATCGCCAACGGTGGAATACACGCGAAGCCTAAATTTTTCACAAAAATCCTGGACCGGCACGGCGATATCCTGATTGATTATTCGTATCTCGAAAATGCCGCGGAAGCAGACACCGATACTCCCGGCTTTACCCGTGTGATTTCCCCGGAAACCGCATTTTTACTGACAGAAGCCATGAAGGATGTTGTTGCTTCCCCGGAAGGAACTGCCTACCAGTCCATCTCAGCAGCCGGTCAGCCCGTGGCAGGAAAAACAGGCACCACTTCGAATTATAAAGATATCTGGTTTGTCGGATATACGCCTTATTATACGTGCTGCGTATGGGGCGGCTATGACAACAACCGGGACCTGCCTCTGGCCTCCACGTATCACACTTACAACAAAGTTCTGTGGTCAGCTGTCATGAACCGGCTTCATACCGGACTTGCTGCCGCTGATTTTACCAGACCTGAGACAATACAGTCTGTGACTCTGTGTAAAGAATCTCATTTACCTGCTGTCCCGGATGGCTGTCCGGAAACGTATGAAGAGTATTTTGCCAAAGGTACTGCACCCAAAAAGAAATGCCCGCTGCATGAAGCGCCGCCGGAGACAGAACCGATCACCATTTACCCGGATCTCTTCCCGGAAACGGAAAAGCAAAGTGAAACCCAGACAGAGCCAGTAACAGAGCCAGGCACTTCCGAGACTCCGCCGACTGATACAGAAGCACCACCAACTGATGTCATCACCCCGCCTGCTCTGCCGGAAACTCCGCCGACCGTAATTCCTCCGGAAACGGAAACCGGCCATCCCATGGAAAGTGAGACCGGCCAGACGGAAACCAATTCCCTGGAAGATCTGATGAACCGGCTGACCGGACTTGGAAGTTTTCCCTAAATCTTCTGTCTAAAAAATCTGGCAGAAAATATATTCCTGAAAAGTCCCAAAGTCCTGTATAAAAGATAATAATAAGTATAAAATTTCCGGGACTTCCTGAAGAAAGAGCTCTGTCCTCTTTGCTTCAGAAAGCACCCGGAAATTTACTTGCATTAATATCCGTATTTTTGTAACAGCCCTTTTGCGGGCATTACTGTTTTATTTTTTATTTTTGTTACTTTTATTTTTTTAGTTCTTTTACTGTATCGCTACCGTACTTTCAGACGTTTCGGTCTGCGGTGTGAACTGCATGCTCCAGATATATGCATTTGTTGAAATTTCGCTCACAAGGCCAACCAGGTCTTCCTGCTTCAGTTCCAGAATGGCACGAGAATCAGCCGGTGCGCTGACATCGCCTGCATCTGCGTTCAGGCTGATCTCTCCTGACACGCCAAGCTTCTCGCCATCCACAACCATGGACAGTTCATCTACGGTCAGAACAAAGCCCTTTCCTTTTTCAATATTCGAGAATGTACCGTCAAAGTTCAGCTCCACACGCGTACCCTCAGCTTCCACCAGAACCTGTGCATTCAGGTCTCCGGTAGCTGCGTCAAAGCGCTCCTCATACACGGTACCGGAATAGATATTCTCTCCATTTTCTTCCAGATCCAGTGTAATTGTACCTATCTGCATCGTTCCATCCAGCTTTGTTGCAAAATCCATGCCCATAGAAATAAAATCTGTGCCGGCATCGTCTGCCATCTCAACATTTACAGTAAAACCTTCCTGCGGCTGAGCCGGGTTGAAGTAAACTACATCGCAGTAAACAGTTCCTTTAAACTCGTTCTCTACCTCTACCGTTGGTCCTGACACCTCTACAGAAGGAACCGCATCCACATCTGCCACTGCATCGGAAGCCTTACCGGCAGGAGCAAGCTGCTCAACAGCGACAGATTCAATCATTTCTTCTGCGATCTGCTGCTGTGCGCCGGAAAGCTGGTCCTGTGCCTCCACAATTTTAGCTGTATCGATCGGCATCTCAAAATACATTTTTTCAACTAAATTGTTCCGCACCTCATAATTTACGGTCAAATCCTCCAGGATGCACGCTGACATCACTGTTACCATCTGATCAACCATCTCATCAACTGTCAGCTCTGTGTCTGATCCTGTACCGAACACCATCCCTGCGCTTGTAAATACAGACATATACTCTTCAAACATGTATCTGTATACATCCATCAGTTTGTCACGGCTAAACGTCACTGCGTACGTCGTGACACCATCTGCCTCTGTGGCCTCTACAACTGCGCTTTCCTCAAGCTCCTCTTCCATCCGCTCGCTGTAGTCCTCAAATCCTTCCGTGCCATCGTCGTACGGATAAAAGCTCATCTCAATGTCCGGTATCTCTGCCATGCTTTCCGGAGTCATGCCCAAAATCGCGGCAAGATCGGAATTCATAATCTGCTCTTTCAGGTTCCCGGAATTCAGCGCAACCGCTCCTGCATAAAACTGCGGCAAAGCAAGCGCAAGCTGCTCCTGTGAGCCATAAAGCGCCGCATCCAGAATTGAGGAAGATTCCTCGCCAAATCCTGCTGTGAGTACCCACTTTTCAAGCTCCGGATTAAGCTGGAAACCAAACCTTACAGTCTCGTCGGCAAATTCCTCGCCTGTCAGGTCCATCAGCTCCAAAGACTCCGGAAGAAGTTTTGCCGTCATCTGGAAATTCAGTCCCTTCTCATCCATCAAATCTGCCAGATCGGAAAATCCCACTGTCTGCTCCAGCAGAGAATCCCCTGCAGCCTCCACCTGTTTTTCTAAGATCTCATTCAGCTCATCAAGCGGTCCTGCCAGAGCCGTCCCCTGAAAAATCATTGCCGCAGACAGGGCAGCTGCCATGGTCCTGCCAGAAAGTATTTTAAATTTACGCATAAAGCACCTCCATCTGAATTATTTGATTTCAATATATCATACAAAAATTTTATTTACAACCAACGAAAATATGATTTAAAGAAAAGATAAGGAATGTGCTTTTATTTTCCTTCTGCTGTCCCGCATATTGCCCTGACACAGGGCGAAATTCCCATTGCTGAGCTGTCAAGCACAAGATGATAGCCCTTTTTATCATCCCATGCCATACCAGTATTGGCATGATAAAAGTTAGAACGCCGCCAGTCGTATTTTTTCAGCGTATTCTCCGCACTTTCCGGGGCAATCCCATACTCCTCCACTGCCCGCTGCTTCCGATATTCACGGTTTGCATGAATAAAGACACGAAGCACATCCGTACGCTCCCGCAAAATCCATCCCGCACAGCGCCCCACAATCACGCACGGGCCCTGCAATGCCATGTCCTTGATCACCCGTTCCTCTGTCACATACAGTGCCCCTTCTTCTGAGAGGCCGTCGCGCTCCCCGGTCATCACCTTCATGGCCATGCCAAGTGAATACAGCAGACTGTTGGAAGTCGTCTCTTCCAGATGCAAAAGCCGCTCCTGCGACGTCTGCATCTGCTCTGCCGCGCGCCGCAGTACCTCCTGCCCGTAGCACGGAATGCCAAGCCATCTCGCTACTCTCTCTCCGATTTCATTTCCGCCTGACGCATACTCCCGTTCAATTGCAATTATATTATATCTCATCTTCATCGCCTCCTGGCGCCTGCTGCGCCATTTCTTCATACCTGCACTTTTTTTCGTCCTGCTGCCAATTTTTATCCCCACATGTTTCTGCTTCTGTTACTTTTTTTATCACCATACGGTTCTACTTCTGTTACATTTTTTCCCTATACGGTTCTGCTTCTGCTACGTTTTTTATCACCATACGGTTCTGCTTCTGCTACGTTTTTTATCACCATACGGTTCTGCTTCTGTTACGTTTTTTCCCTATACGGTTCTGCTTCTGTTACATTTTTTATCCCATACGGTTCTGCTTCTGCTACCATTTTTCTCCCTGCATGGTCATGCTTCTGCCGCAGCTTGCTTCACACGCTCAAACTGGCTGTTATACAGGCCTGCATAGAATCCGCCCGCTTTCATCAGTTCCTCGTGATTTCCCTGTTCAATGATATCGCCGTCCTTCATGACAAGAATCAGGTCTGCATCGCGGATGGTCGACAGCCTGTGTGCAATGACAAAGCTGGTTCGTCCCTTCATCAGCGCATCCATTGCCTTCTGAATCCGCGTCTCCGTACGTGTATCAACGGAGGAGGTCGCCTCATCCAGAATCAGAATCCGGTTGTCAGCCAGGATGGCCCGGGCGATGGTCAGAAGCTGCTTCTGGCCCTGTGAAACGTTATTTGTCTCTTCATTGAGCACCATCTGGTAGCCGCCCGGCTGCTGCATGATAAATTTGTGTACGTGCGCCGCCTTTGCTGCCTCAATGACTTCCTCATCCGTCGCATCCAGCCTTCCGTAACGGATATTTTCCATAATTGTCCCTGAAAACAGCCACGTGTCCTGAAGCACCATGCCGAACATTTCCCGGAGTTCGCTGCGGTTAAAATCTTTTACGTTATGTCCATCCACGCAGATACTGCCGGAATTTACATCATAAAAACGCATCAGAAGCTTCACCATTGTTGTCTTGCCTGCTCCCGTCGGCCCCACAATCGCAATTTTCTGTCCGTCCTTCACCTTTGCGGAAAAATCGTGAATGATTACATGCTCCGGATCATAACCGAATTTTACATGGCTGAATTCCACATTTCCACGCAGATGCTCCGTATCTGCTGCTTCAGAAACTGTCTGATCCTCTTCCGCTTCCTCCAGATATTCAAAAATACGCTCAGAAGCCGCTGCCGTAGACTGCAGCATATTCGTCACCTGCGCAATCTGCTGAATCGGCTGTGTGAAATTACGGATGTACTGGAAGAACGACTGGATATCACCAACCTCAATCGCATTTTTAATTACCATAAATCCACCGAGAATCGCTACCATCACATAGCCCAGATTTCCGATAAACTGCATGACCGGCATCATGATTCCTGAGAAAAACTGAGACTTCCATGCTGTGCTGTACAGCTTCTGGTTGACCCGCTCAAATTCTTCTACCACATCCTCTTCCTTATTAAAGACACGCACCACATCGTGGCCGCCATAAATCTCCTCAATCTGGCCGTTTACCTCTCCCAGATACTTCTGCTGTCCCTGGAAAAACTTCTGGGAGCGCTTCATCACAACGCCGATAATCATCACGGAAACCGGCAGAATCACCAGCGCTGCCAGCGTCATCCACACGTTGATACTGAGCATCATAATAAATACACCGACAAGCGTTGTCGTTGAGGTAATCAGCTGCGTCAGGCTCTGATTCAGGCTCGCCTGCAGCGTATCCACGTCATTGGTCACTCGTGAAAGTACCTCTCCTGTTGTCTTGCTCTCAAAATATTTGAGCGGCAGGCGGTTTGTTTTCTGCGAAATATCGCGCCGCAGACTGTACGTGACATCATTTGAAATACCGCTCATGATAAATCCCTGAATAAAGGAAAACGCGGCGCTGCAAAAATACAGTCCCATGACAAACAGCAAAATCTGGCCGATTTTTCCAAAATCAATGCCTCCTGTTCCGCCAAGCTTCGCAACCAGGCCGTTAAACAGCTCTGTCGTCGCTTTTCCGAGGATCTTTGGTCCTACGATATTAAAAACAGTTCCTGCCATGGCCGCCACTGCTACCAGGGCCAAACGCACCTTATATTTTCCCATATAGCGCAGAATTTTCTTCATACTTCCTGAAAAATCCTTTGCCTTCTCGCCGCCTCTCATCCCATGGCCCATCGGGCCCCGTCTCGGTCTTCTCGTCTCACTCATCCTGCTAATTCCTCCTCTGACAACTGAGATGTGGCAATCTGGCGGTAAACCTCACAGCTTTCCATCAGCTCCTCGTGGGTTCCCTTTCCTGCAATTCTGCCCTCATCCAGTACAATGATCTGATCTGCATGGAGAATCGTGCTGATACGCTGTGCAACGATCAGCGTTGTGGTGTCTGCCGTGGCTTCCTTCAAAGCACGGCGAAGTGCAACGTCTGTTTTATAATCCAGTGCCGAAAAACTGTCGTCAAAAATCAGAATCTCCGGCTGTTTTGCAATCGCACGTGCAATAGAAAGCCTCTGCTTCTGTCCGCCGGACACATTCGTTCCGCCCTGTGCAATCGCAGACTCATATCCCTCTTCTTTTGCTCCGATAAATTCGGACGCCTGTGCGATTGCCGCAGCTGCCTCTACTTCCTGCTGTGTTGCATCAGTCTTTCCATAGCGGATATTCGAATCAATGGTTCCTGAGAACAGAATACTCTTCTGCGGCACATACCCGAGCCGACTGCACAAATCCTTCTTGGCCATATTCCGTACATCCACGCCGTCCACGCGCACACTGCCTTCCGTCACATCGAAAAAGCGCGGAATCAGATTAATCAGCGTGCTTTTTCCGCTTCCGGTACTTCCGATAAAAGCAACCGTCTGGCCTTTCTCAGCTTTAAAGCAAATATCCTCAAGCACCTTCTCATCTGCATCCGGATAAGAAAAAGATACGTGGTCAAATTCCACAACGCCCTTTGTATTTTTATCCGGTGTTTCCGGCTGCTGCGGATCATGTATCATAGACTGCGTGCCAAGCACCTCCGCAATACGTTTTCCCGCAACGTTTGCCCTTGGAATCATAATGGACATCATGGTAATCATCAGGAAGGACATAATAATCTGCATTGCATACTGGATGAACGCCATCATATCGCCGACCTGCAGGCTGCCGCTGTCCACTGCATACGAACCTTTATAAATAATCAGAACAGACACGCCGTTCATAATCAGCATCATAATCGGCATCATAAAGGTCATACAGCGGTTTACAAACAGGTTTGTCTTCATCAAATCCCGGTTCGCTTTCTCAAAGCGCTCCTCCTCATGCTTCTCTGCACTGAACGCCCTTGTAACCATAATACCGCTCAGAATCTCGCGCATAACCAGATTTACCCGGTCAATCAGCGACTGAAGCTTTGTAAAACGCGGCATTGCGACCTTAAAAAGCACCAGAATCACCAGCAAAATCAACGCTACAGCCAGCGCAATAATCCAGCTCATGGATGCGTCAGACTGAAGCACCTTGAGCACACCGCCGATTCCGAGAATCGGTGAGTAGAGAATAAGCCGGAAGCCCATTGCCAGCAGCATCTGTATCTGCTGAATATCGTTTGTACTTCTTGTAATCAGCGACGCAGTGGAAAAGCGATTGAATTCTTCACTGGTAAATCCGATGACTTTCCGGTACACATCATTTCTCAGATCATGTGCCACAGCTGCTGCCACACGTGCACTGCAGAACGTCACAAGTACTGATGCCACCATGGCAAGCAATGCAAGCAAAAGCATGCTTCCCCCTGTCCTCATGATATATCCGATCTGCTGCCGGTCCAGATCAATCCCCATTGCCTCGTATTCCGTGGAAACAAACTGAATCGCATACTGCCCGGCCATCATTTCCGGAATCGTATCAACCTTCTCCTGAATCGCTGCGGTTATCTGTGTGCGCAGAAATCCCGGCAGAGCTTTGATTGCATCCAGCGCGGAAACGCCTTCCGGAAGCTCCATCTGCTGCATGCCTGCGAAGCCCTTGTTGTCCGCCGCTTCCTGAGAGCCGCCATTTTCTGCGATATCACTGCCTTGCTCTGACGCGCCGCCGTTTGCTGCTGTACCGCTGGCCTGCCCCGATGCGTCTCCGTTTGCTGCCGTACCGCTGGCCTGCCCCGATGCGTCTCCGTTTGCTGCTGTACCGCTGGCCTGCCCCGATGCGTCTCCATTTGCTGCCGTACCGCTGGCCTGCCCCGATGCGCTGCCGCTTCCTGCTGTATCGTCCATCATGGCCATGCCGTCATTCTGCGTCAGCATTAACACAATAATTTCTGCTTTTGTAAGAGCCTGCTCCAAAGCCGCCCGCTCATCACCGGACAGCTTTTTCAGCACATATTCATCCCCTTCGGGCACATAGCTCTCATCCAGGGTTTTCTGCTGTGCTTCATCCAGAAAAAGCTTCAGGTTCTCAACCGTCTCTGCACGCAGTCTTTCCGGTACGCCGTCTTCAATTCCCTTTTGCTGAATTCCTTCATTTACAATTCTTGATGTGTAATCCGGCAGAGCCAGATCACAGTATGCCTGAAGAAACAACAGGCCTACAATTAAAATCAGGAACCCTGTTGACTTTTTCAGATATTTTGCAAGTTTTGCCATAATTACCTCCTACTGTTCTGTCTGAATATCCGCACCTGCATTCACCAGATTTTCCACAATACGCTGAAAATAACTGCATAAAGTCAGCAGTTCCGCCTCCGAAAATCCTGCTGTCATCGTACATTCATTCTCATCCAGCAACGCCCGAATTCTGGCCTGGATATTTCTCCCTTCGTCTGTCAGATAAATGTGGTTGACTCTCAAATCGGCCGGGTCCGTTTTTTTATATACCAGCCCCGCCTTTTCCAAACGCTGCACGGTTACTGTCACAGTCGGCGGTCTGACATGAATCTTTTTCGCCAGCTCCCGCAGGCTGATTCCCTCATTTTCATACACGCTTTTCAAAACCGGAAGCTGGCCCGGGTGCACACCCAGCTCCATAAACTTTTTAAAACTGAGGGAAGTGTAGCCATGTATCATTCGAACTAACCAGAAATTTACCGTATCCTCCCTGAATTCTTCCTTCATCCTCTCACCTCACAATCCTGCCCAAAAACTACGCAGCACCTTTCCAAACCCGAAACTTAGTTAGCTGGCTAATTATTAATTGGCTAATGAGTAGTATATGCTTTTTCACAAAAAATGCAAGGCAAATTTGTGCAATTTATAAAAATTTAATCGTTTTGATGCATTTGCTCCTCCTTTTTATTTTTACAAACTTATAAGTTTGCTTCTTTTGAGTTTGTTTATTTATTAGTCAGAATGCTTGACAAAACCCTTAAAAACCTGTATAGTTAGATAGTCCGTGCAACCGGGGAGTTAGCGGTGCCCTGAACCTGCAATCCGCTACAGCAGGGGTGATGCCGAACTGAGGGCGTTCTGTTGTGGAGCTGCCCCTGATAAGTGATGTTGACATCTGGGTCTTGCGCAACAGGAATCCGTGAACCGTGTCAGGTCGGGAACGAAGCAGCACTAAGCGGAAGCTCCTGTGTGCCGTGAGGTAGCCTGGATCGAGTTAACTGTCAGGGTAACGTCTATGGCATGCGTTCGAAGGGAGGTGCACGGATTTATGATGAAAGGATGTTTGAAATGGTCACAATGCCGGAGATATCTGCAAGCGCAGATGAGCGTTTTATGAAAGAAGCGCTCCGCCAGGCCAAAAAAGCATACGCGCTGAAGGAAGTCCCGATCGGATGCGTGATCGTATACGGGAATGAAATCATTGCCCGCGGCTACAACCGCCGAAATACTGACAAAAATACAACTTCCCACGCTGAGATCAATGCCATTCGCCGGGCGAGCAAAAAACTGGGTGACTGGCGGCTGGAAGGATGTACGATCTATATTACGTTAGAGCCCTGCCAGATGTGCGCAGGAGCGATTGTCCAATCCCGTATCACGCGCGCTGTCATCGGCAGTATGAACCCCAAGGCTGGCTGTGCCGGTTCGGTTCTGAATCTGCTCGAAATGGCAGAATTCAATCATCAGGTACTTGTGGAACGCGGTATTTTAAAAGAACAGTGTAGTACCATGCTCTCCGGTTTTTTCCGTGAGCTGCGGGAACAGAAAAAACTCTTAAAAGAAGCAGTTGACGGGTGAAAAACCGTGTTCTATAATAAAATACGGTAAATCTGTTTTTTGATATTCTGTACTTATACAGAATATGGATTGCTGACAATATTAACAATTTTATATACACCACAAATTTTATATGGAGATGTACCCAAGTGGCTGAAGGGTCCGCACTCGAAATGCGGTAGGCCGGCACTCCCGGCGCGAGGGTTCAAATCCCTCCATCTCCGTGTTTGGATCACCGTAATCATTTAAAGGTTACGGTGATTTTTATCGTATAGAAAACTTCGTTTCCTACATTTTTGTTCTGGAAACAATTTCTTGGCAAAATCAGATTGACAAATGAGATTTTTATGTTATTCTATATTTAGAATTATTCTAATTCTATATTTAATCAAGTAATTGTAATAAATAGGCTTATTATTCAACGCCAATATTCAACAGACAGGAAAAACAGCATGACGAAAAACGCTGCATATATTTTAGAACTGATCAATGATTCCACAGATCATCTGACAGCAGAACAGATTTATCTCAAATTAAAAGAACAGAATAAAAAAACAGTTCTTGCCACTGTGTACAATAATTTATCTTCTTTATATGAGCAGGGGTTAATCCGGAAGATTTCTGTTCCAGGCTGTTCCGACCGCTACGACAAGATAAAGCGGCATGACCATCTGGTATGCCAGAAGTGTGGAAAACTGTCAGACATCACGCTGGAGGACCTTACAAAAAGCCTCCAGAAGCAGACCCGTATTTCCATATTGTCCTATGACCTGAAAATCAATTATCTGTGCAGCGAATGCCAGAAGAAACTTTAAAATTTTTCATAACGAAGGGAGATTAAAAATGGAACAGAAAAACAAATACGCAGGAACACAGACAGAAAAGAACCTTGAGGCTGCTTTTGCGGGAGAATCTCAGGCAAGAAACAAGTATACCTATTTTGCCTCTGTGGCCAAAAAAGAAGGCTATGAGCAGATTGCATCACTTTTCCTCAAAACTGCTGATAACGAAAAAGAACATGCAAAGCTCTGGTTCAAAGAGCTGAAAGGAATCGGCGATACTGCCCAGAATCTTGCCGCAGCAGCAGACGGTGAAAATTATGAATGGACTGATATGTACGAAGATTTTGCAAAGACCGCAGATGCAGAAGGTTTCCCGGAACTGGCCAAAAAGTTCCGCATGGTGGGTGAGGTTGAGAAACACCATGAAGAGAGATACCGTGCACTTCTGAAAAATGTGGAGACAGCAGCCGTATTTGCCAAGAGTGAGGTAAAAGTATGGGAATGCAGAAACTGCGGCCACATTGTCGTGGGGACAAATGCTCCTGAAATATGTCCGGTATGCAGCCACCCACAGAGTTATTTTGAGATTCACGCAGAAAATTACTAAAACAGAAATTTGTATTCTATCAGATGAAAGAAGCCGGGGTTGTTGCATGTTGCAGCAGCCCCGGCTATTTTCTCTATTTTATTTTCCATAAAAGAAAATTATTCTGAAACTCTGTTTCCAGCTCTCCCTTGTCCTTCAGCCAGGAAAGGTAAGAACGGACAGTGCTTCCTACCAGAACATACTGCTCAAAATTCATGACAAGCCCATAAGCCTCAAATATCCTTTGCAGAATCTGTTCAAACGGCAGTGCTTCCTGACAGATCTCTCTCAGGCGTGCTGCTATTTCATACACCTTTTCGCGGTTATACTGAACAAGCTCCCGTACATCTGCGCACACTTCCGCATGTGCTGGAACAAACATGGAAGCTTTCATGTTTTCTACCATATCCAGTGTTTTCAGGTAAGCTTCCACATCATAGATAAAAGAAATCGCATATTTATCCAGTGTTGCCCTGCTGCTGATACAGTCTGCAAGAAACACCGTATCATCCGGTGTCCGAAATCCCACCATATCGAGAAAATGGCCCGGCAGGGGAATGATTTCAAGCTCTTTCGGAAAGCTTTCATCCAGAAAGCCGGTCACTTCACTGCTCTGTGCCAGTAAAAACTTATGGCGCAGTTCTTTGCAAGGATAGCCTCCGTATAAAAATGACGGTTCGAGAATAGGATACTGCGTAAAAGCGCCCTCCATTCCACCGGAAAAAACCTTACACCCTGTCTGGCTTTGCAGATAACGGTTTCCGCCAATATGGTCTGCATTGGAATGTGTATTCAGAATTCCCTTTAACTGCCAATTATTTTTCTCCAATATCTGCCGCACCTTCCTGCCAGCATCCTTGTCATTCCCACTGTCAATCAGATAAACCTCACCCCCGCCTGCAAGGTAAACTCCTATTTTTGCAGGACAGTTGATATAAAAACTCTGTTCACTGATCTGTACTAATTCATACATAAATGCATCCTCCATTCTCTCTTCTGCATCTTTACTGCACAAAACGGGCGCCCGCATCTTTCATACAGGGCACCCGCCTTTTATTTTATCCAATTCTCACACTGTCCCGGAATGCTTTTGCTTCATACAGCAGCCCATCTGCACGCTCTACCAGTTCCGGCATGCCCGCAGGTCCGTATGCCCCGCCGATACTGACGGAAAACCCAAGCTCCGAATACTCTTCCATTACAAGCTGGCTTACCCGTTCCCGTATCAGCTCCAGCTTTGCTTCAAAAATCTCACGCGGAATTGACCGGAAAGCAACAATAAACTCATCCCCGCCAAACCGCACCGTAGCGTCAGAGCTTCGCACACAGGAAAGGATTGTCTTGGTAATAAGCCGAAGCGCAATATCACCGACCTGATGTCCATGGGAATCATTGATCAGTTTAAAATGATCTACATCGAGCATGGCGACTGCATCCACACATGTAAGTCCTTTTAACTGGTCCTCATAATAACGCCTGTTGTAAATACCTGTCACAGGATCTATGTACATTTTCTTGTTATGGCTGGAAATTGATTCCACCAGATCTTTCTTCCCATAAGCGCTGATGAGCGTCTCATCCGTTAGCTTTGACAGCATTTCCAGCGAATACGGCTTTCCTTCCACTTCCACGTACATGGCAATCACGTGATAAATATCCTCGCCCACAAATTCAAATTTTGCCACTTTGTTCTTTCTGGCAAAAACCTTCGCAGAAATGCAGTCCTCACAATGCTTTACTTTTTTCCATAATGCGTAGCAACGGTATGGTTCTTTGCGCAGTTCTCCATTTTCATCTACCACGTATTGCTCATTGATCGACGCATCCACAAACCTTACCATGTCAAATACAAATCTCAGGTGCTGGACAAGCTCTCTTACCTCTGTATGATTCAGCGTAAAATAACCTCTCTCATACTGCTTTGAAAGACTTGCCGTCATGGCATAGGAAACTGCTGCCTCTCTGTTTTCCTGCACACGCTCGTATTCCTCATGAATATCAAAAATACGGCCAATAATGCCCATGTATTCAGGCTCTTCTGTCTGAGACCACATGGTCTGGCATACGCACCTGCACAGCTTCAGGCTGCCGCCAATCATCATTTTGCAGTCCAGCTGAACCAGCGGATTTTCCGGCGTTGCCAGTTTCACCCGATTTAAGATACGCTTCACAAGCTCTTCATGAGCCTCGCCCCGGTCAGAAACACTTTTCAGGGGCTCAATCACTGTCTCATCAAGCCCCAGCTGTCTTGCACTGAACTCTGTCAGGAAAAGAATAGGCGGCGTATTGGTATACGTAAAAATAATTTCCTCACATGCATTTGCAAGGAACTGGAATTTTGTCCGCTCACATTCAAGAAGCCGAAGCACACGCTCTGAAGCAATCAGCTCTTCCTGCTGCAGTAATTCCTTTGTCATTGTATGCATTTCTTCTTTGCTGCGCTTACTCAGAGAATTATTCTGCAGTTCCTTTCGAATCACCTCGCTGAGCTCGCTTAAACACTCAAGCAGCAATGGGCTGAACGCGCCGCACTGCCCGTCCAGAATCATCTGCAATGCAACATCATGTGAAAAGGCCTTTTTATAACAGCGTTCACTTGTAAGCGCATCGTAAACATCAGCCAGAGCTACAATCTGCGCAGAAATCGGAATTTCTTCGCCCTTCAGCTGATCCGGATATCCGCCTCCGTCGTACCGTTCATGGTGCCAGCGGCAAATCTCATATGCAGTCTTAACAAGAGGCTCATTCTGATAAAAAGGAAGCTCTGCAAGCATTGAGGCCCCAATCACAGAATGCTTTTTCATTACTTCAAATTCTTCTGCTGTCAGTCTGCCCGGTTTGTTCAAAATCTCGTCCGGTATCGAAATCTTACCGATATCATGCAGGGCTGAAGCTGTACCGATCAGTGCAATATCGCTTTTTTTCAGATGATAGCGGTCCGTTTTCTGTACCAGATGCTTCAGCAGGAGCTCTGTCAATGTACTGATGTGCAGCACATGAAGTCCACTCTCACCATTTCTGAATTCAACAATATGGCTCAGAATCGTAACCATGAGACTGTTACTCTTTTCTCTCTCATGAATCTGCTCAGCTACCATATCGGTCAGTTTTCTCTGCTTTGCATAAAGCATGATGGTATTCGCCACTCGCCTGTGTACAACTGCTGCATCAAAAGGACGGCTGATATAATCCGTAGCACCAAATTCATATGCACGGTCAATGTAGGATGGCGAAGTCTCTGAGGAAATCATGATAACCGGAACATCGTCAATCCAATGATAACGGTTCATATAGGCAAGTACCTCAAACCCATCCATTTCCGGCATCACAATATCGAGAAGTACCAGCGACAATTCTGCCGCATGCTCCTGCAATACGGAAATCACCTGCGCCCCGTTCTCTACTTCTATGATATCAAATTCATCCTCCAGCATTTCTGCAAGCAGCTCACGGTTCATCTCCGTATCATCTGCAATCAATATTTTATATTTAGGTCTATGATTACTCATAAAATCTGCACCTCTTTGTTTCCCCCTATTCTTTCATAAAACTCGTTCCTGGTCACAGATTAAAATTTTTTCTAGATTTTAATATACTTTATTTCACCTTTTTATGCAAGCATTTCTAAACCGGATTACGCCTTTTTCTACTATTTTCAGTCATTCTAATTAAAATAAACAAGATCTTCCTCCGGCGGGCCGGTTAATTCATACGTATCCCCATACAAAACAGGCCCAACCTCTCCATAATCCTTCACAAATTCATATTTCACAGTGGCTGTCAGCCAAATCCACTGACGCGGTTTCAACTGATCTGCAAAAGTACTTTTGCAGATATAACCGACAAAACGAATATCATCCGCACAACAAGTCATCGCATTGCGGCCGGGCACAAAAACATTGTCCGGAAAATGCCGGTTCTTCATAACCTTGGCACGGAAGCGCACCTTTTTTCCTGCATAGCGGTCCTGCGCCTCAAACGCGTCCAGATACCAAAGCCCATAATCAATATCCTCTATCCGGATTATATCTGCATCCAGATCATAGGGAGGCTGATCCATACCAGGGTCAATCGGCTCTCCTTCTTCATCCTCGAAATACACCATTGCCCGCGGATTCAGGCCGCGCACGGTCCTGCGAAAGGACTGCAGCTCCATCTCTTCCGTACACCGGTTAAATACAACCATCTCTGTATATAAAAACAGATTACTCAAAATGCTCCGCATGTTGTTCAGATACACAGAAAATGTACTGCCATCCACCACGGTAATCACCTGTGCGATATCAAGCTCATACGGCATCTCATTCCCAAACAGCCATTTGCAGTCCCACATGCCGTTCATCTCAATAAAAATCCGCTTTGGTCTGTAATGCTTCAGGCACATTTTCAGAAAATCTGCGTGAAACTCCGCCTCTTCCTCCACAGTAATCACAGAAATGTTCATTTCTGCCAGCATTTTTTCATCATATTCTTCCTCGCCCTCTTCGCAGAGAATCAAAAGTCCGCGCTGCCCATCATCAAAATCTCCGCCTGTAAGCACATCAGAAAGAAACGTTGTTTTACCGCCTTCCAGAAAACCTGTAATCAGGTAAATTGGTATCTGCTGCATTGCTTTCCCCTTTCCATTTCCAATAAATTTGCTGACCATTTTAAAACTTCATAAAAATCGGATGCCCCCTGAAAAAATCTGCAGGGGGCTGATTCTGAACAAATTTTGCAATAACTTACAGGCCGAACAGCTCAGCCAGAGCCTTCTCCTGCAATTTAGAACCGATCACGCAAAGTCTTCCCGTGTAATCTGCAGCGCCCGACCGGATCTCATACTCACCCGGAACCATATCAAAGTGAATCCAGCTTCCGTCCTCACACGGAACCATTCCTTTCGCCCGCAGCACAATCCCGTAATCTTCTGAATCGCTCAGTGTTTTCAGGATGCGTTCCACTTCATCCTTGGCATACTTTCTCGGTGTCTCTCTTCCCCAGGAAGTAAACACCTCGTCTGCATGATGATGGTGGTGATGGCTGTGATGATGTTCATGGCCGCAGCTGCAGTCTTCATCGTGCTCGTGGTGATGTTCGTGACCGCAGTTGCAGTCTTCGTCGTGCTCATGGTGGTGCTCATGACCGCAGCCGCACTCCTCGTCATGTTCATGGTGATGCTCATGCTCGCACTCCCCATCATGTTCATGGTGATGCTCATGACCGCAGTCGCACTCCTCGCCATGTTCATGGTGATGCTCATGACCGCAGCCGCACTCCTCATCATGTTCATGGTGATGCTCATGACCGCAGCCGCACTCCTCGTCATGTTCATGGTGATGCTCGTGTGCTTCCTTCAGCAGCATCTGCGCCAGCACATCTGTGCCTTCCATTGCATGCAGAATCTGGGCTCCTGACAGCTCGTCCCACGGTGTTGTCACAACCGTCGCAGCCGGGTTCTTTTCGCGGATCATCTCTGCAGCCTTCATCTGTTTTTCTTCTGAAAGCTTCTGTGTACGGCTCAGAATAATGGTCGCCGCACTCTCAATCTGGTCATTATAGAACTCGCCAAAGTTCTTCATATACATTTTTATCTTGGACGCATCTGCCACAGTGGTCAGCGCATTGAGCACCAGCCCGGCTTCTTCTGCAGCGTCTTCCACAGCTTTTCTCACATCAGAAAGCTTGCCTACCCCGGACGGCTCAATGATAATACGGTCCGGTGAAAATTTCTGTGTCACTTCCCGAAGTGCCTTGCCGAAATCTCCAACAAGAGAACAGCAGATGCACCCTGAATTCATCTCCGTAATGTTGATTCCCGCATCCTTCAGAAAGCCTCCGTCAATCCCAATCTCTCCAAACTCATTCTCAATCAGTACAATTTTCTGGCCCGCAAAGACCTCCTGAATCAGTTTTTTGATCAGTGTTGTCTTTCCAGCGCCGAGAAAGCCTGAAATAATATCTACTTTCGTCATGATAGCCCTTCTTTCTTACCATTTCTAATTTCAGTATACCCATAGCAGCATGCATTAATCTGCACGCACCAAACTGCTGCCCGAAAATCTGTATCAAAACATAGCCGCAAACAGCTTTTGCTGTCAATTAGATATACTACAACAATTTCACTGGCAAGTCAATTGCTGCAAACAGGCGTATTTGCAGTAAAATCCCTTGTATGTAATCACCGGAATACCCATCTATACCGGAACAAATTTCTTACTGCCCGGCGCCTTCCGCATCCGGATTATGTATACAGGAATCAGCGGAATCAATGCTGCAATCCACGCGCCCGGATCGCACAGGCAGATACCTGCAAAGCCATACGGTTCTGCCAGAAGCGTCACCATAACTGCACGGGCGATCAGCTCAAACACTCCGCCGAGCATTGGAAACAGACCGTCACCCATGCCCTGAAGCGTATTTCGGTAAACAAAAATCAGGCCAAGCAGAGGATAGCACCACGTTGTAAAATGAAACATCGTTGTACTGATCTCCAGAATCTCTCCAGTTGGGTCCTTTACAAAAAAGCCGGTAGCCGCGCCGCCGCAGAAGAACATAAGAAGCCCGCAGACCACACTGCTGACAACTGTAATCACAGCCGCAAAGCGCACACCCTGCCGGATTCTTTCCCATTTTCCGGCCCCCATATTCTGGCCAACATACGTAGCGAGCGTGATACCTATGGAAGGGAAAAGCTGTGTTACAATATTTGCCACTTTTCCGCACGCCGAATAAGCGGCAATGTAGGCTGGCCCAAGCAGATTAACCGCAGACTGCACCATCATTGTTCCGATTGCTGTAATCGAAAACTGCAGCCCCATCGGAATTCCCATCATCAGAAGCCTTCCTGCGCTGCGCCAGGAAAAATCCCGCTCTCCGCGCTTTGCACGCAGAATCGGATATTTTCTGTATACATAAAGGAAACAGGACGCCACCGAAACGCCCTGTGACACAACCGTCGCATACGCTGCCCCCGCCACTCCAAGCGGCAGCACTGCCACAAACAGAAGATCAAGAAAAATATTCAAAACAGAGGAAACGATCAGAAAAATCAATGGCGTCCGGCTGTCCCCGAGCGCACGGCTGATGCTGAAAAGCATATTGTAGGCAATTGTCACCGGAAGCCCTGCAAAAATTATGTCTATATATTGCTTTGTATCCCCAAAAATCTCATCCGGCGCATTCATCAGCCGCAGAATACACCCATTTGCCATCAGAAGTCCTGCTGTGAGCAGAACAGCCATTGCCACACACAGATAAACGGACATAACTGTGTAGTGGCGCAGCCGCTTTTCATCACAAGCCCCAAAACTCTGCGCCAGCAGAATGCCAAATCCGCTGGCCATCCCGTTCACCCAGCCAAACACCAGAAACGTCAGTGTTCCTGTCATTCCGACTGCTGCCAGCGCATTCACTCCAAGAAACTGGCCAACAATCACAGAATCCACCAGATTATAAACATTCTGAAACACATTGCCAATCAGTACCGGAATTGTAAACAGAATCATCAGCTTAAGCGGACTGCCTTTTGTCATATCATTTTTCATAGTATTTCAGGCCTTCTTATCTTTATTTTTTTCTTTATTTTTTTGTTCAACTGCCAATCCTATCACTTTTCTTTTGAGGTGTAAACAGTCTTTTCCGTAAAAATAGCAATGATTACAGCACCGATCAGACCTGCGGCCACCGCGGTTCCCACCATCACATTTACACCGGCTGCATCAATCAGGCTGCCTCCGAAAAAGGATGCAAACACACTGCCCAGCGTACAGGTCATTGCCATGTAAGCCTGTCCCTTAATCGCATCCTCTTTCCGCACCGTCTGATTCGCATAATAAACCGGCGCAACAGCCAGCAGTCCCCAGCCGAACATCTGAAAAATCTGAATGAAATAAAACAGCGGCAGAGAAGATACAAGCAAGGTTGCCGCAGCCTTCAGTGTAATAAAAATTCCGCATACCTTATACCAGGTTTCGCTCCCTGCTTTTTTCAGCATGTAAGAAAAGAAAAACAGGGTCGGGAGCTCCATACACGCACACAGTGACATAACCAGACCATTCTCAGCACTTCCTCCTCCCTTAGACTGAATCACCTGATACAAAAACGTATTGATCAGATGATGGCTCAGATATAAAAGTGTCGTGCCCACCAGAACAGCCGCAAAACGCGGATATTTTTTCAGAAACGAGGTCTGCAGTGCGCAGGCTTCATCCGGACAGCATTTCTGTTCCTCTATCATTGCAGATTTTTCCGTATGGCCGCCTCCTGTTCTGTCACCCATCATCTCCTTCGATTCTGTTTTCCTTCCTTTCTGAAACGGATAAATCAAAACCGTAGCCAAAAGCAGCACATAGCACACAAAAATCGATACAGGAATCGATACAATCCCCGCCTTTGCCACCAAAACGCCCAGTACATAAGATACTACGGCGTATGCGGCTGAACCGATTCCCCTTGCAAAGCCCCAGTTCAGCCTTTTTCCCTGACTGATCATTTCCGTTCCGAGGGAATTTACAAACGGAAGCAAAAATTGCAGCAAAACAACGCAGCCGCCGTAAAACAGCCCGGTCAGCATAACCGATTTCTGATAAACAGCCAGAAGCAGCACAGTAAGAACAGCTGCTGCCACACACCCGATGCTTACAATTGTTTTCAATGACAATGCAGAGGGCCGGTCCGCATACCCTGCCACAAACGGCTGTGCCGCTGCTGCCAAAATTCCCGCAACTGCCAGAATCATTCCGATCTGTGCGCTCGTAAGGCCGCATTCCAGCAGATAAACACTGGAAAATCCCACAATACCGGCATAGTTCATCCAGAAAAAGCCCATAATCAGCGAATAACAAAGAGTAAGACCCTTTCCTGTTCTTTTCATTTTGTATGTTCCTCCCTCAACCTCTGACGATATGTAAGCGGCGTAACAGAAAATGCCTCACGGAACATTTTCCCAAACCGGCTGCTGCTTCCAAACCCGCAGGCCAGCGCAATATCCGCAACAGTATCTTCTCCCGATGTCAGCAGCTCTGCCGCCCGCTCAAGCCTCCAGCTGCGAATATACTGCACTGGCGTCATATGCAGGTACTCCTGAAAGCTTCGGTAGCACTCCCGCTCGCTGCAATGGCCCGCTTTGGCAAGATCCGTAATATCAATCTTTTCACTGTAATGGTCATAAATATACGAAAGAATGTTTTTAATCGCCCCATCGTCTGCCTGGCATTCCTTTTTCAGAACCTCAGGCGGACACACTTTCAGAAACTGAAGCCAGATTTCCGATAAGGCATCCCGAAGACGAACCTCATATCCGTAAGAAGATGCCTGTAATTCAAAAGATTTTCGAAGCAGCTCCACAACCCTTGCCTCTCCCTTCACATCCGGACACAGTATAAGCACCTTCTGCCCTGCCGCATCCAGAAACGGCGATATGTATTTCTGGTCAATCAGGCTGCCTGCCCCACCTGACAAAAGCGCCGGTTCAAACAGATGGATCTGAGAAAGGTTGTGCTGGCACGCTTCAGGCAATACAGTTCTGTGCAGCACGCCCGCGCCCAGGAATCCACAGCAGCCTTCCGGGATCACAAACTTCCCTCCCGGGGTAAAATATTCAACAGAACCTTTTTCCATATAGAACAGCTCCACTGATCTGTGCCAGTGCCACGGGGCTTCCATCCGGAATCCTTTATCCATTTTGGAGCACACTGCATAATATGGAAACTTCTTCGTGAAGCCCGGCATGTACTGTTCCCGCGTTGTGCCCTGGTACAAAAGCTGATCTGCAAGCTCCATTAGTTGCCGCCCCCTCTCTCATCCTGTTTCTGAATAAACATATTTGTTTTCCGCCATTCCAACCTTTTCAGGAGCACCTGCAGAAAACGGCTTTGCCCTGATTTTTACTACTTTTTATTGCTTTTTTCTGCATTATTATACGCAATACCTTTTGTTTTGTATATCTCTTTTCTGCCATGAAATATCCTTTTTCTGCCCCATCAGCGTACTGTAAGCTATTTTATTTCCGAAACAGTTCCCTCATCTCTCCCACGGTCATACCCGTACTTTTTTTGAACACCTTATAAAAGTACGTCCGCGACGGATATCCGACGCGGCTGCCAATATCCTTTACGGTAAAATCTTCATTCATAATCAGCCGAATTGCATGCTCCACACGGATATCGGTCAGAATTTCCACAAAGCTTTCCGAGGTCTGGTGTTTCAGCAAACGGCTCAGATAAAATGGGCTGATCCCCACAGTCTTTGCCACATCCTCCAGGGAAAGATCCTCCATATAATTCCTTTCCATATAAAGCAGCGCTTCCTGTACGTAGCTGTTTCGGATATCCTGACTGTCCGGTTCCCTTTTTTCTTCCTTTAAAAAGCGCAGGACTGCCTCAGACAAAGCCTCCGGCGTCCGGCATTCCCCAACCTGCCGCCACACCCTCTTTGCAAACAGGCTCTCGGATATCCCCTCAAAATAACCCGGATCCAGCCGCCGTTTACATTGCAGGATCAGCCGGAAAACCCATAGCTGCAGTGTTTTCAGGCTGTCCTGCTCTGTTTCATATTGGCTGATTCTTTGTTGTATCTCCGCTTCGAATTCGCTCCAGGTTCCGCTTACCGCCAGCTGTTCCAGCCCTTCCAGAGCGCTCTCGAGCACACCCAATTCCTTTTCTTTTCCAGCTGCCTCAAAAAAACGCAGGGTACTTTTTTCCTGATTCCTCAATGCAATCTGGCACTCGTAAAACGCCTCCGACATTTTTTCAAATTCATATTTCCAGCTGCTCACACCGAACACACAGCGGCAGCCTGCCTCATCCTCCACCGCTTTTTTCAGCAGTTCTCCCACCCATTCCTGATAGTGATCCGTATGGACTGTCTCCCCGGGAATCAGAAACAGATACAAAATTTCCTTTTTCGCCCGCACCAGGCACGTACAGTAGCGTGTGACTGCCTGCTCAATCGGCTCCCGGGCCACTGCCGGGCGAAAATCCCACTTTGCATCACTGGCGGAAGCGGCAGCCACCATTATGCCGCCGAAATAGTCGCCGTTCAGATGCTCAAATAAAACTGCAAATTCCTCCTCACTCGGGCTTCCCAGAAAAATGGAAGACATAATCTCTGCTTCTGCAACCTTACGGAGCTGCTTCAGCTTCTGTGAGGAATTTTCTGCTCTGGCGTCTTTCTGTCTTTCTTTTTCAATCGCCTGCAGCACACGTCCAAACGCTTCTCTGAATTTCTGCTCATCCATCGGTTTCTGGAGATAGTCCGACGCTCCCAGCACAAGCGCTTTTTTGATATAATCGAAATCATGGTAAGCTGTGTTGATGATCACCTTTGTATCCATTGATTTCATACGCAGAATTTCGACTGCTTCCAAACCGTTCAGGCCCGGCATATTAATATCCACGATCGCAATATCCGGCTGCTGTTCTCTTACACTCTGAATCAAATCCACGCCGCTTGCCACGCTCGGCAAAAGCTCGACATTTGAAAAAAAGGTCCGTATCATCCGCTCCAGCCCTCTGCACTCAATTGCTTCATCATCCGCAATAATCACCCGATACATGTTCTGTCTCCTCTTCTTTTACAGGAAGCAGGATACGTACCTCCGTCTCCTGCCCCGGTTTGCTGTACAGTTCCATTTTCATCTCATCGTGGAAAAAGTTTTCCAGGCGCATATATACGTTGCCAAGGCCGATTCCTTCTTCTGCATTCCAGCCCTCGCCAAGCCGTTTCCTCTCTTGTTCCAGTTTTTCCTGTCCCAGCCCTACGCCGTTGTCAATCACAGATAATACGCCCATCCCGTCTGCTTCCTGATACCGCGTGCGGATCAGAATTCTTCCCCCGCTCTGATACATCCCCACGCCATGGCTAACCGCATTTTCCACCAAGGGCTGAAGAATAAGACAAGGAATCTGTATCTGATGGAAGCGCTCGTCCAGATCAAACTCAAATTCAATCCGCTCCCCGAACCTTTTTTCCTGCAAACAGATATAGCAGTCCAGAATTTCCAGTTCCCGTGCAAGGGTGACGGATTTCCCCATGTAATCCAGGCTGTACCGCAGAAGTTCCGCTGTCTTTTGCAGCAGAAAGACAGTCTCCTGCTCATCTCCGAGATACGCTGTTTTTGCAATCATATTCAATGTATTAAAGAGAAAATGCGGGTTCATCTGCATCTGAAGCACCTTCAGCTCGCTCGATCTGAGCTGGTTTGTGATTTTCAGATTCTCCAGTTCCTTCGCATGAAGCTCTGCCTTCGCCTCCGCCGCCTCTGTCGTGGCCCGAAATTGTTCCTGGATTTTATCCAGCATTTTATTAAATACGGCAATCAATACGCTCAGCTCCTGACTGTCGGCCTCCGGAATCTCCACTGCAGTGTACTGCACCATATCTCCATCCCGGATTTCAGCCGCCGCTTCTGTCAGCTTCTGAATCGGATCTGCAATTTTGTCTGCAAGCCTGCGTCCTTTTGCAATGCTGAGCACGGTCAGAAGCAGAATCGCAGCCGCAAATTCGATCTGATACCGCAGCTTTTTCTGTCTCAGAATCTGCATCCGCTCACTCGCAAAGCCCAGCAGGCTTACATGAAGATTTTTAAACTCCTGGTCAATCTGTTCAAAAATTTCCTGCGACTGCTCATAGGACTGAAGCATCTGCGCCAAAAGCTTTGATGTGAATTCTTCTTTTCGATTCTCAATATACTGAGCCTTAATCCCTGCTGAAATCTCTGCATAGGAATACAGCATTTCCCGTACATCCTGCACATCACGTACAAATGCCTGGCTCACCGCATGTTCCCCAAGGCCTTCCAGGCACTGTTTTGCTTCTTCCACTGCTGTGCAAAAGCCCTGAAACAGCTCGTTTTCCCCGCTGCGTACATAAGAGCTCAGATTATGGTTTGCTTCCTCCAGACTGACATAAAACTGGTTCAGGCTCTGTACCTGCGCCATCGCAATCTCGTACTGGCCGACATTCAGGCTGTGGAAAGCCACAGAAAACAAATCAAGAAAAACGGCTGCCCCGATTACCATAAACAGATAGCGGTACATGTTTTTGCGTATCGTATTCTGTCTTATTCTTCTCAATAAATATGCCATATTGCTTCCCCATCCCCATAACGGCTCATCTCTTCGTAATTCTCCGGCTGCAGGCACTCAATTTCCACATAACAGTCTTCATACTTCCTTTGCTCCTCCATAGCTTGTTTCAGCATTTGTGCAGCCTGTCTGCCCAGCCCCTCTGTATCCTGTTGTATGTTTACATCAATCAGCCCGTTTTTCAGAAACTCCTGTACATAAATATCTCCATCAAACCCGACAAGCTTCACTGTGTCATACTTCTTAGCCGCCTCGCTCTTCAGTCTGCCCATGCACAGCGTCCCATATCCCTCTGCGCAGAAAATTCCGTTGATCTCCGGATGTTTCTCCAGGATTCGGACCACTTCATCGCGAATATAAATTTCATTTGAATTTCCCTCCAGAATATCTGCGATTTCCATTCCCGCATTTTCTTCCATAATCTCCTGAAATCCCTTTACCCGCTGAATCTGGTTGCAGTTATCCATGTTTGAAACAATAACCAATATGTTTCCGTTTTCTTTGCAAGCAGCCGTCATATCCCGTCCGGCCTGCTTTCCTGCCTCAAAGTTATCCGCCCCCACATAACAGCTCCGTCTGCTGCCCTCCATATCAGTGTCCACCAGCACAACCGGAATGCCTGCCTCCTCTGCCTGCGCAATGACGCGCTTTACTTCCGGCGTATCTTTAATTCCTGCCGTAATAATCCCATCCACGCCGGACCAGATGGCGCTCTCAACTGCCTCCACCTGTTTTTCAGGACCCGGCTCCCGGAAAGCAACGCACTTTACATCCATTTGATCCGCCTTTGCAGCCTTTACAATCTCCTCCGCAATCCTTGTCCAGTATCCGGGATCCCCATTGGGCGCAATAAACGTAATCCTCTTTTCCCGCTCTGAATAATACTTTTCCTGTATCTGAAAAGCTTCCCAGAAACCAACCGCCAGAACAGCAACCGCTGCACATGTCAGTATCTTCCTCTTATCCACTTTGCACCTCCTGCCTGCATGTCAGCAGACAATCTCCTCCTGAAGCCGCCTGAATCAGGCAGCCGCGCAGATGAAAACAGTTTTATTCATCATATCACATCCGGTTTGCAACAGCAAAGGGGCTGCTGCACGCATACTCCCTTTTCAGGCATATCGCACAGCAAGCCCCTCTTTACTTCCCTGTTTATTCCTGCTATTTATTCTCTGTGTTTTATTTCCACAATGTCGTTGTCACATAATCTCTGATGACCTGCGGCCAGTTAAACCAGTCATGCATACCCGGAACAATCTTTGTGCCGTTTCCTGCATTATACGTAACGCCGCATGCGCCAAGCTTCTCTGCAAAGCTTACAACCATAACGTCCTCGTCCGACCCGTAGTTTTCCTTGTCGTTTACGCAGTAGTCTGCCCAGCCGCCGGAAAGGTAGATATTCACATCATCATATGCGCTGTAATCCTCAAGCTCCGGCCATGCATACGTTGCGGAACAGCTGAACAATCCGAAATATGCGAAATCGGAAGGATTACTTACCAGAAGATTGCCTGTTACAACAGCTCCGGAAGACAGGCCTGCAAAAGCACGGTCCTTTGCGTCCTTGGATACGTTATAGTTCTCTTCTACGTACGGGATCAGATGATTCATAATATTGTCTGTGTATTTCTCTGCCTCCCATTCAATCCACCAGCCGCCTGACGGATATACTGCATTATTCATTGTGACCATAATAAACGGCTCACATGCGCCCTCTGCAGTCAGACGATCCACGATCTTGCCTGCATGGCCCTGATAGAACCAGTCGCCCTCGTCTCCGCCGCCGCCATGTGACAGGTACAGAACCTTATACGGCTCCACACGGTCTGCATCATAGCCTGCTGGAAGATAAATTTCTGCATTCTGATCTCCGTCAACACCGGCGTAGGTAAAGCCTTCCAGGCTTCCTCTGTCCTCTTCCTTTTGTGCAGGCTGGCACCATGACCAGTCGTCCGCCGGATCCTGTTTCTCGCTGTCGTACGGTACATAGAACTGACTTCTTACCTGCTTTGCACCCAGTTCATTGCATGCCGGAAGGTTTACCGGATCTGTAACCACCTCATAATTTTCCGTATCCTGCGCATCCTCAAATACCTGGTATACATACAGATAATATCCGCCCGGAAGATCTACGGAGTATGTCCATGCGCCGCTCTCCTCGTCTTTTGTCATGTCCGCAATATAGCCTTCGTCTCCGCCATGGACAAGCCCCTTGCCCTTTTCCCAGTCTTCCGGATTCACAAGATAATTCTCTACTGCATCTCCCTCTTCCAGGTTGATTCCGCCACAGTATACTTTTTCGTCTTCATCATAATAAAACTGAAAACCGCCTTTGATCTGTACCTTTGCGGCGTCCTCATTATAGTATTTGAAGGTTGCCGTATAACCCGTTTTGGAATTTTCGTTTTCCTCAACAACAACCCCTGCGTCTTCCGGCATTGCTTCCCTGGCCAGAACGCCCATTCCCATGGCTACCAGAAGCGCCAGAGACGCACTGCCTGCCATTACTGTTTTCCTTACAAATTTTCCTTTCATACATGCTTCCTCCTGTTTTTTATTTCCGAAAACTGTACGTCAGGAATGAAAGCACACTGTTTGCATTCCCTTCGCATATTCTGATTATAACAGGAGGGAACCTGTCTGTAATCTCAACTTATCTGCAAATGCGATATCAATGCTTGCACCAGATGTATCATATTTTGCTGCGGTATCCTTTCTTGTTCTGTTTTAGAAATTTCATTTATCTGCCTCATGCCAGTAAGTCTCCAGATACTGTGCTGTCCTCTCACCGTCCAGCTCGAGTTTCCCCATCAGCCTTTGCTGTGTTTCTTCCCTGCTCATCCCTGCTTCCATATAAGCTTCGATTAAAGCCTGAACCACTTGTGCAATCCCTTTTTCTCTGCCCTTCACCATGCCTTCTGCTCTTCCCCGTTCCTGTGCTTCCTGCCTTTCATAATACCGCTCTTCCCATGCCTGCATATATTTCACTCCAATCTCTTCACTGGATCTCACCTTACATACCCGCTCATGGATACGGCATATCCGTTCACTCTGTGATCCGTCAGCTACTGCATCTGTTGTATGCTCAAGATAATGCAGTAAATGAATCAGCTCCTCTGAGACTTCTTCCCGGTTTTCCCCACGTGTGTTCAAAAAAATCCGCACCGCACCGTCCTCCAGTGTACATTCCGGCACTTCTTCACACCTCGGGGCAAATGTGTAACGGTATTTTCCATATCCGAATAAATCAAACGTCATAATCATAATCAAATACGTCTGATTCAGAAGATTATAGTTCGGAATCCCTGGTTCCAGAAGCGAGGTATCCATAAGGCTTTGATAGTATCTGCTGCGCTTTACAAGATCATTTCGCTTTTTATCCTGCATCTCTGTATTATAGATATTTTCTTCCTCATCCACAGAAAAAATATCCATACGGATAGAACGGCTCAAAGGAGACACCCGAAACTCTTTTTCTGTTTCACTGTGCTGCAAAACAGGAATTTCTCTGCCGAAGATAATACTCAACATATCCTGCTGCGCCTGTGAATCTTCCATTACCTCATCGAATAAGAAGCGACTTGTAAGGTTTAATTCTTTCAGTGGTATCAAATTTTTATCCATCTATTGCTGATTACTCCTTTATAGTAGCAGATTTTTATAGCCCTGAACAGACTTTCTGTGAAAAATAGCACAAATGCATTTACTGTACAAATATCCTCTTTTTGTTTTATAATATCATATATTATATTTATTTTCAAGTAGAAATAGCCTTACACACAATAAAAACCTGTTTTACGCTCTGACGTTTCTGTCATCCGCAAAACAGGTTTTTCCTGACTTTTATATCTATTGCTTTTACGCGTTAAATTTTCCTAAAAATTCCTGCATTCTCGCATGCTCCGCACCAAAGACCTCCTGCGGCGTGCCTTCCAGGGCAACCACCCCTTTATCCATAAAAATAATCCGGTCGGAAATATCGCGGGCAAATGCCATCTCGTGCGTAACGATAACCATCGTGATCTTCAGATCAGCCAAAGATTTAATCACACGCAGCACCTCACCGGTCAGCTCCGGGTCAAGGGCTGAAGTCGGCTCGTCAAAAAACAGAATCTTAGGATTCAGTGCAAGCGCCCGGGCGATTGCGACTCTCTGGCACTGCCCGCCCGAAAGCTGGCATGGATATGCATTTTCCTTATCCTCCAGGCCCATTTTCTTTAGAAGCGCCCGCGCCTCTTCATAGACCTCTGCCCTGGGACGCTTCTGTACATGAATTGGCGCGTCCGTAATATTTTTCATAACAGAGTAGTGGGGAAAAAGATTAAAGTTCTGAAAAACCAGGCCAAAATAGCTGCTGATCTGCTTCCGCTTTTCACCCTTTACGTACAGCTCTTTTCCGTCTTTCACACTGGCAGCTACCTCACCGAGATATGAAATCTCCCCGCCGTCAATCTTCTCCAGCATGGTCGCACAGCGAAGAAGCGTCGATTTTCCTGAACCGGAGGGGCCTATAATAGAGAGAATCTCCCCCTCTTTTACTGATATGGAAATATCCTTCAGCACTTCAAGCCCGTCAAAACTTTTCCGTATATGCTTCATCTCCAATAGACTCATTGCGCTTCCTCCTAATGATAATAATCCAGCTTCTTCTCAAACAGCTCCATCACCCATGCCACGACAAAATTAAATATGTAGTAAAAACCTCCTGCAATCACAAAAGGAAGAACCGTTGTCTGCGCCGCTGCAATCTGCTTCGCAACAGCAAACATTTCAATATAAGATACGGAATAGACGAGAGATGTATCCTTTACCAGTGTAATCACTTCATTTGTCACGGACGGTAATACAATCTTGATTACCTGCGGGAGAATAATTTTAAGAAACGTCTGGCTTTTTCCGTATCCGAGAAGCTGCGCTGCCTCATACTGTCCTTTGGGAATTGACTCAATACCGGAACGGTATATTTCAGCAAAATATGCGGCGTAATTCAGGGAGCATCCCAAAATAATTGCTGTAAACTTGTAGCCGCCGATATTCATTTTCCACAGATAAAACGGACCAAAATACCAGATCAGAAGCTGCAGCATGAGCGGTGTTCCGCGCATAATCGAAATATAGATTTTCACCAGCCAGCTCACCGGCTTGATGCGGCTCACTCTGCCAAAATACACTACCATTCCAAGCGGCAGTGAAAACAGCAGTGTCAGCGCAAAAATCAGGCAGCTCTGCCCGAATCCCATTGTAAGTTGCCTCAGCATTACGTTTATACTCATCCATTCTCCTCCCGGAAACAAGCACGGGGACTGCCGTGCACCCAAGAATGTGTCTGTGCCGGATGAAAAATCTTTCCGGCAACACCCTTCGGCTCTCACAGCAGTCCCTTATCGTCGTGACGCTTTTTGTTCTTCTTTATTCTTCTGCCTTCAGAGATACCATATCTGCAATCTCATATTTTTCGGCAAGCTCCTGAACCGTACCATCGTTCGTCAGCTTCTGAAGATCTGCATTGACGATATCACAAAGCTCCTGATCGCCCTTTTTAAAGCCAATCGCATACTGTTCTTTATTCAGAGTCTGATCCAGCATTTTGAACCCTTCTCCTCTGGAATTCAGCTGATATTTGGCAACACCGACATCAATTGCCAGGGCATCCAGAGCACCTGCCTGAAGCTCTGTAAATGCGGTATTGTAATCAGCAAATGGTCTCAACTCACCAAAGGTATCTGCCAGAGCCTTCTGTCCGCCTTCTTCCTCACTGTTTAACAGCTCCTCTGCAGCAGAAGCAGCCTGCACGCCGACAATCTTTCCTGCCAGCCCTTCCAGATCATCAATACCGGCATCCTCTGCCACAACGATCACCTGGCTGTTATCCACATATGGAACGGAAAACGTATAATCATCCTCACGTCCATTCATCGTAAACCCATTCCAGATACAGTCAATGGCGCCTGAATTCAGCTCCATATCCTTGGAATCCCAGTTGATCGGCTTCTTGACAAGCTCCCAGCCTTCCATTTCACAGACTGCCTGCGCCAGCTCCAGATCGAAACCGGTATACTCTCCATTGTCATCCATATATCCATAAGGCGGATACTCGGCATCAAATCCTACTGTCAAAGTCGTTCTCTCACCTGCCATACAAACAGTGCCAATCATCATAGATGCTGTCAATGCAACCGCTGTCATTGCACAAAATACGCTTTTTTTCATAATATATCTCCTCCACTTCCGGCAGCCCGGGCCGCCTTCTCTCTGCTGTAGTATCACTCTACTACGCTAAACTGCACGTTTATCTTATCAGACAACGTAACTACTGTCAAGCAAAAAAATGAAAAGCTGCGATCCCAGTGTTTTAAGGACCGCAGCCTGATCAATACGATTTTATTTTTTATACTTGAACAGCATCACGCCTCATATTCACTCATCTTTCCTCTGTAAAGGAAAATCCACAAAGCAAACAGAAGCATCCATCCAATACTTCCCGCACCGCTGATAATATTTGCAATCTCAGAGTTCACGATACCGGAAAGCAGATTAATTACTGACATAAGCGCCAGAAGGATATGAACCACTGCCACATAAACAGACACCCTTCCATAATCCTCGCCTGCCTTACTGTTCAAACGGCACGTTTTCAGTGTGGCAAGATAACAGAAATAATACATGATCACAAACATGACCACTGCAATAAGCAATACCAGCACAACAGCAGACACCACAATCATCGAAATACTTCCTGATACCCAGGCAGCAATCACAACTGCAACAGAAACAATTAAAACTGCCAGCATCACAATACAAGAGATCGCCATGTTAATAAGAACAGTTGCCTTTAAAAAGCCAAATCCAATACCCGGCATCTCTTCCTTTGCAGTCATTGCCATAACAAAAACCAGCCACAGGCCAATGCAGAACAGCAAATCCGGAATATGAAGGACAAGATTCGCAACAATTGCTCCGGAATCCAGTTTGGACAAAAGTGAAACAAGCGTCTGAACATAGCCGGATACCTGACCCGGCAACGCCATTCCTTTAATCAGGCGAACTGCCTGGGAATAATTCAGCTGATTCATGAAAACAGATGCAATCGAGCCTGCCAGATATACGGTATGCAGAATCGCAAGAATCAGGAAAATCGGAGATTGCAGCATATCTCTTGCCTGATCCATAAGCTGACGCGACTGATAAGCTCCAGACTGCGCAGCCGGGCGCATTCCCTGCATTGGCCGCCCCGCCATATTCGGGTTCTGAGCAAACGGACGATTTGCCGGCATCGGACGGCCCTGCTGGCCTGACCCCGGATTCATGGGGCGATTCTGGCCTGCCATCTGATCTGCCGGACGTCTCTGAGCGCCTGCTCCCGAATTCATCGGCCTGGCCTGGCCTGCCATCTGAGCCCCCGGCCTCCTCTGCAAAGCTGCATCCGGGTTAACCGCACGGTTCTGGCCTGCCGTCTGGTCTACCGGCCTCCTCCGCGGCACTGCATCCGGATTAACCGCACGGTTCTGGCCTGCCATCTGGTCTACCGGTCTCCTCGGCGGTACTGCATCCGGATTGACCCCACGGTTCTGGCCGACCAACTGGTCTACTGGCCTTCTCTGAGCACCTGCAGCTGCATTGACCTGGCCGCTTTGACCTGAGCCTGCCGGACGTCTCTGTGAATCTGCCGGCATACGTTTGCCTGGCTGCGCCGCATATCCCGCACTCTGCAAAACACCTGGCGCCCTGCCCTGCACATTTTTACGGATAGCTCCCTGCTGATCGTACACTGCGCCTGCGGAACCTGAATCGCTCTGACCGTAAATCTGCGGCTGGCTTCTCATTCTGCGTACCGGATGTCTGACACTTCCGTTCTGCACCGGTCTCTGTCCGCTGTTTTCTGTCTCCATGCCGGTTTCTGTCTGCACAGGTGATTCTATATTCCGGTTTCCTTCACGCTTCAATTCCTCGGATTCCATTTCCCTGCCGGAAGCAGCAGCTTCACCGGAACCATCTTCTGATCTATCTGTATAGGGATTGCCGCATACGCTGCACGTCGCAGCACTGTCATCTCCCTCATTTCCGCATACCATACATCGCTTCATCTTTTTATCCGTTCCTCCTGCTTTTTTCCACAATGCCTGTGGTTCTGCCCTTTTCGGACATTATACCTTATTATGGGAATGAGGGCAACCCCCTGCTTTTTACTGTTCCAGAAGTTTTTCCAGGCTCACAAGCTTAACGCTCAGGACAAAAATCCTGGCAGCCTGTTCCAGTTCCTCCAATGTCGGAAAGGACGGGGCAATACGGATATTACTGTCTTTGGGATCCTTTCCGTACGGGAAGGTAGCGCCCGCTCCGGTCATAACCACCCCTGCATCCTTTGTTTTTGCCACAATCTTCTTGGCACAGCCATCCAGCGCATCAAAAGAAATAAAATAACCGCCTTTTGGTTTCACCCAGCTTCCGATTTCCAGACCGCCAAGCTCTGTCTCCAGTACAGACAGCACTGTCTCAAACTTAGGGCGGAGAATCGCTGCATGCTTTTTCATATGCTCACGTACGCCATCCATATCTTTGAAAAAGCGGACATGCCGAACCTGGTTCAGCTTATCATGGCCAATCGTCTGATAAGACATTGCCTTTCTTGCATCCGCCAGATTTGCCTCCGATGCGGCCATAACTGCGATTCCAGAGCCCGGAAAGCTGACTTTCGAAGTTGAAATAAACTGATAAACAAGATCTTCATTCCCTGCCTTTTGGCACTCTGAAAAAATCGGAAGAATCTCATCCTGATCATTGTCATACAAATGGTGAATGGTATATGCATTATCCCAAAAAATCCGAAAATCCGGTGCTGCCGGCTTCAGCTGTGCAAACCGCCTGACTGTCTCATCAGAATAGGAAATTCCGGTAGGATTTGAATACTTTGGAACACACCAGATACCCTTGACAGACGTATCCTCAGAAACAAGCTGCTCCACCAGATCCATATCCGGCCCGGTCGCAAGAAGCGGTACCGGAATCATCTCAATACCAAAAAATTCTGTAATCCCAAAATGTCTGTCATACCCCGGCACCGGACAGAGAAACTTCACCTTGTCCAGCTTTCCCCACGGCGTATGGCCGCAAATTCCCATATATACAGCCCGTGCTATTGTATCAAACATCACATTCAGGCTGGAGTTTCCATAAACCAGAATATTCTCCTCCGGCACCTCCGACATCTCGGCAAACAGTCTGCGTGCCTCCGGAATACCGTCCATAATCCCGTAATTCCTGCAATCAATTCCTGACTCACTATTCATATCTGAGTCACTATTCAGCACATCCAGCATTCCATTTGTCAGATTCAGCTGTTCTTTGGAAGGTTTTCCCCTGGACATGTCGAGCTTCAGTCCGACTGCCTTTATTTCCTGAAACTTCTGTTCCAGCTTTTCATGCTCTCTTTGGAGTTCTTCCCGGGTCATCTCTTTGTATGCTTTCATAATGTCTCCTCCTTATATTGGAATGTCCTTGTGCTGCAAACATTTGTCCGTATCAAAAGTCCGCGGTGTCTATTTTACCGCCCGAAACGGATTCCGTCAAGTCCTTTTGCATCTGTTTCTGATACCTGTACTGTGATATCTCCACAGCATCCTCAATTTCCAGATCGTATTCACCGGCCAGCGACTCCAGATGATGCCGGAATTCATGAAGCAATACTTTCCGAATCCTCTCCCGCAGGTCATCCGCACTGCTGTATCCAAAACATAGCTCAAAAGAACCATAATACAGCACAATAAAGCGGCCCAGAAAACGGTCCACATGATATTCGCCCAAAACAAAAAGATCATGGTCCTGCGCCGCAGGGTGTATACGCCTGTGTCTTCGAACCATGATCCCTCCGTTCAGTTCCCGGACAAGATCTTCCGGGAACGTCTCTGCAATTTCCAAAGCAGTCTCTTCAAATTCCTCAAATGTCATCATTTTATCTGCCCCATCAAAAGACAATCTTTGCTGTGTTCACACTTTCCATAACAACAGTCAGAAGAAATCAGTTCCTGTCTTCCATCTGACCTTTTCTCCACTTCACAGATCACGATACGCGTCTGATTCTGCAGCTTACAAAAACCTGTCAGAAACTCTTCCGTGACCATATCTCCTCACCACTTTCTCCTCTGCGACACCAGGGTTATCCTTTTCGGTTGATCTTATCCATAAGGCTCTGCTTCAGCTCTGTAAAAGTTTCCTTATGCCATCTGGAAACTGCCCCCGGATTTCTTTTTAAAAGTCCACGGACCGACCTGCCGTACGTAACGGCAAGGCGCCCCTTCAGTTCGCCCATTTTAGCTGCCAGCTCCTGCATTTCTGAAACAACCTGGTCTTTTGCATTAAGCGCCTGCTCTTTTACAATCCCTACCTGTTCCTTGGCGAGAAGTGCCTGTTCTTTCACAAATGCAACCTGCTCTCTTGCTTTCTCTCCAGTGTCCTGTGCAAACTGTTCCAGCTCATGCAGTTTCTCAGAAAGCTTACGCAGTTCTTCCCGAATCAGCTCATTCTGTACAAGGATATCCCGCAGATGTACTGCTGCATGGAAAGAGGTCACAAAATCTGCCACAATAAAAGGTGTAATCACCAAAACTGCCAGCTTTATATATTTCTCATCAACCGCAAAGACAAGCTGTTCTACATACTGATGTCCAAATTTCACAAGAATCACGGTCATAAATCCCCAGCATACAGTCGAACCCAGGCAGATATATCCGTTTACATTCAGAAACTTATCAGAATAGTCCCAGTACCGTACCCGAAACAGGCATTCCATCACAGCCCCTGTAACATATTCGAGAAGCGTCGGTGCAACCATGCCTGCCAGAAACATCAGCACAAGATTATCCCGTATCGGAATCGTTACAACCAAAATGCAAAGTGCACCACTCCCGTAAATCGGAAGAAAGGGTCCTTTCAGAAATCCTCTGTTTACCAGCTTCTTCTCATGAACAGATACGTAACAGCATTCCCAGATCCAACCCAGAAAGCAGTAGATGTAAAAAAACATGACCCACTGCGAAACGGTATACATTTCCATATGTGATTTCCTTTATTCCTCGTCCTCTTCCTCCGCTATCACGCCAGATACCGAACTGATCGTGCTAACTGAAACAATCACTGCAACAATTACAACAAAAAGTATTAAAACGGTAAGAAAAACTCCCATATCCTGCTCCTTTCAACTCTGTCCTGCTATTTATACTAATTTTTATACATCGGGGTGTCCCAAAATGCAGCGTTCCCACAACGTATGGTCTCGATGTCCGTTACATCTATGCCATATCATGTATAGTTCACTGTTTCCAACAGCCCCTTTTCCGCTCCTACCGGTGTATCTCAAGAAGTTTATTTTTCAGCTCAAGCTCCATCCTGTTCAGCTCTTCCTCCGCAACACGGCGTTTCTGACGTCCATCCTCCTGAATCCGGATCACCTCATCAAACGTCGATATCAGGGAAGCATTTGTTGCCTTCAAAGTCTCAATATCCACAATTCCGCGCTCTGACGCTTTCGCACTCTCTACAGTGGCCACCTTCAGGGCATCTGCATTTTTGCGCAACAGCTCATTTGTCATATCAGTGACTTCTCTCTGTGCCCGGGCTGCCTGGTTGGCATGCTCAACACCCAGCGCGATCACCATCTGGCTCTTCCAGAGCGGAATCGTATTCACTACCGTAGACTGAATCTTCTCAATCATCAGAGAATCGCTCGACTGCACCAGACGAATCTGCGGCGCTGTCTGAATTGCAATCATTCTAGTAAGCTCCAGATCGTGAAGCTTCTTCTCAAAACGGTCGCAAAGTGATTCCAGGTCTTTGGCTGCCTGTGCATCTTCCGGAAGATTGCTGCGGTTTGCTTTATCAATCAGCTCAGCCAGCTCAGTCGCACGAACTTCCTGCAGCCTTTTCTTTCCTGCAAGAATATACATAGAAAGTTCTTTAAAATAGGAAAGGTTCAGCCCGTACATCTTGTCCAGAACTGCCACATCCTTCATCAGCTGCATCTGATGATTTTCCAGAACTTCACAGATCTTTTCTACATTTACTTCCGCTTTTTCATACTTTGCCTTCATTGCAGTCACTTTGTTGGCTGATTTTTTGAAGAGTCCCAGAAAACCTTTTTCTTCCTCATCCACATCAAAGCTTTTCAGCTCAGTCACCAGAGAGGAAATCATATCTCCAACCTCTCCGAGATCTTTGGTTCTTACATTTTTGAGCGCACTCTCAGAAAAATCGGCCATCTTTTTCTGCGTCCCGACACCATACTGCAAAATGCCGTTTGAATCATGCAAATTGATCTGACGGCTGAAATCGTCTACCATTTTCTTTTCTGCATCCGTCAGAATATCCTCGGTAAGTTGCGGTTCTGCTTTTTCCGTGGGCTCTTTTTGCTGCTCTTTCACAGCCAACGGCTCTTCCTTCTGAACTTCCGGAGTACCAAATGTCAATACGGGAGCCGGTGCTTCCTGAAACTCTTTAAATTCGTCACTCATTCTTTATCCCTCCTGTGGCTCTGCCAAAATCTGTTCCTGTAAGCCCTTCCTGTGCCAGCATGGTATTCAGCACAGAAATATCAGACGAAATATCCCATGCCTTCTCTTCATAAAAACTGTCCAGGAAATTCTCAAACGCTGTGTTGATGGTATCCAGCGCCTTTTCAATCTCTTTTTTCGTATTTTCGATGTTCTGTCCTGTGATCGGCTGTGAATCCAGCTCACAATATGCATCCAGAAGCTTGGATGTTGTCGGAAGATAATAGCTCATCATCTTCCTCATATCAGACACAGAACCGGGATCCTTTTCCACTTCCCGGAAAATTCGCGTGATCACAAGCTCCAGACGGTCCAGCTTTGCGGAAATCACCTTGCCCGATATTCTTTCGTTGCACTCATGAATATGGTGGATGTATTTTTCTCCCTCTTCCATAAGTTCCCGGCATTCCGGCGAAAGCCGGCCGGTATTTTTCTGCGGACCGCTTTTCTGTTCCTGCCTCTCCTGTTTGCTTTGCCGCTCCTTCTCTGAAAGTACCTCCCGCATCGCCTGATCCGCATTGCCTGCACGCCGCTCCATCTGACGGTGTTCGTATTCTGTCTGCGTATCAAGGTACTGTTGGTATGTGGTGCCATCTGTGATCAGAAGCGATTCCTGCCTGGCCAGATATCCGTCCTTAAAAAAACCACGGCCAATCATTTTTTTCAGATCCTTCTGTACAAATTTATCGCTTTTTCCGATAGCTGCCGCCAGCTCCTCCACAAGACAGTAGGTCCGGTTCCCAAGCACTGCTTTATATCTGCGGAAACGGTTCGCCAGCTTAACTCTCACGCTGCCTCTGCTTCCAAATGCCATAAATGCACTGAAGCAAATCGCCAGAATCCCTCCCGGTATCACAATGCTCATGCCTGTCCCATAAGCAACAATCGCAAGAATAGCAAGAGAAAATCCGCACATACTGCCAATGCTGTAACCGGTCCATTTCATTACCTGCCCTGAAATCTCGCCCGGAACCCGCAGCTTCACTGCTTTCACGGCGTGTGTACGGTCCTTTTGGTTTTCTTTCTGAATCACGTTCCCGGATGAAGCGTAACCCCGAAACGCTGCTTTCTTTTCCTCCGTCTGCGCAGCCCGGCGTCGCCTTTCCTGCACATTGCGGCGAATCTGCTCAGCAGCCCGGCGGTTTGTATACTGATACACATCACGGGCTTCCTGTTTTTGTCCTGACGTATCAGCACTGGCAGGTCTGCGGGAAAAATTTTCTTTGATTGCAGACTGCACACTGTTCACGGTATCATTTACCACATTTGCAATCGTAGCACTCAATTCTGAAAAATCCTTACTGTCCACAGCATCCTGTACCAGCCTTTTAATCTGGTCCCCGGCATCGTACCAGTCATTTTTTTTCATAAGCCTTGTCTCCTGAAACCTGTTTGAGCCAAGTATACCACCTTCACATATATCACGCAAGAAAAATTCAGCAACAGAGTAAGGAAGGGAGCCCACTGTTGCCAGTGGACTCCCGTTTTATCTTTTTTCATTATGTATTTACCAGTATCTTCTTGCGCTGACCGGTGTTCTGTAATTGTAATCAGAAATAATGATACCTGTGTCTGACGTGCTGGCATGTACCACCTGGCCGTTACCCATGTAGATCGTTACATGTCCGATTCCGCCGCCGCCTTCGTAGAAGAGCAGGTCTCCTGCCTGAATCTCACTCAGGCTGACCGGTGTACCGCTGTATGCCTGGTCTGCCGCCACACGCGGAATGCTGATTCCAAAGTTTGCCATAACAGACTGCGTAAAGCCGGAACAGTCCGCTCCGTTTGTCAGGCTTGTACCGCCCCATACATATGGATAGCCAACATACTGTACTGCAAAATCCACAATCTGCTGTCCCAGGGTGTATCCTGAAGATGGCTCCTGCGGTTCGGAATAATCCGGTTCGGAATAATCTGGCTCGGAATAGTCCGGTTCAGAGTAATCCGGCTCTGTGTAATCCGGTTCGCTCGGCTGCTGTGGCGCGGTATACTCCGGCTGAGTCTGCTGCTCCTGCGCTGCCTGATCTGCTGCTGCCTGCTGATTCAAATATGCCTGATATGCTGCCTGTGCCTCGTTCGCTGCATCAATGACAGCCTGCTCATCTGCCTGCTGCGTTGCTGCGTCTGCCGCTTCCTGCGCTGCCAGATACTCCTGATATGCTGCATCAGCAGATGCCTGTGCATCCTGAGCTGTCTGACTGGACTGCTGTTGCTGCTGTGCCTGCCACTCTGCATCCCATGCAGCCTGCTGCTCCGCTGCCGCCTGTTCTGCCATCGCATCCAGATAAGCCTGCTCTGCTGCTGCCCGCTCTGCTTCCTGATCTGCCAGATAATCGAGCCATTCCTGATCAAGTCTTGCCTGCTCCTCTTCCAGCGTCTCAGCCGTAGCATAGTAAGTATCATAATCTACGTAATATGCATTTACATAACCGTAAACATCGCCGCCGAGTGCAACCTTCATCCAGTCGCCCTCATACTGAACCACCTCAAGCTGATCAGAGCTGTATGCCATACCGATCTGGTCGGAATCCTCGCTTGGCTGGCTGCGGATCACAAGTGCTTCCGGATGAACTGTGGCAACATTGTACGCCACCTCGCTCGCAATCGACTGTGCCTGCTCGCCTATGGCAAAGAACTCTGCCTTCACGTATCCGGTCGCATTTCCGGACTGTACTTCGTACCAGTCACCTACCTGGCTTAAAATTGTAACAGAACCATTATTATAAACTTTGCCAACAACTTCACTGTCTGCGCTGGCGCTGCTTCTTACATTAATATATTCTTCACACTGTGCAAAAGCTGTCTCCCCGCTCATGCTTGTGTCAACAACCGGCTCCGGTGCTTCTGTCTGCACTTCCGTCTCGGCCTGTGTCTCATACGGCACTTCTGCCTGCACGTCAACAGATGTCTCCGCTGCCGGTGCTTCTGTCTGTAAAGCTTCTGTTTGTAAAGCCTCTGTCTGTGCAGCTGCTGTCTCTGTACTCTCTGTCTGCGGCTGTGCCACTCTATTTTCAACAGTCACTGCCGGTATGCCAGAAAATCCTGCCAGTGTTAAGTCTTTCGCTGCAAACGCCACAGTACTCATTCCTGTGAACGTCATCCCAGCAGCCAGACAACACGCTGTGAACTGTAATACTCCTCTTTTCATTACTTATCCCTTCCTCCCAAAACAAATGCTTCGTAGTTATTACGAATTTATTACATTTATTACACATTTATCATAACAAATGTAAACTCCCGTGTCAAGCATTTTAAATATTTTTTTAATTTTTTCAAAAGAAATAAGTAACAATATGGTAATAATTGGATTTAAAGCGTGTTCAGATAGCCCTGTACAGACGTAATTACATTCGCTCCATCCGCTACAGCTGTCACAATCTGGCGTAATTGCTTGGTTCGGATGTCGCCTGCTGCAAAAATACCCGGGATTTCTGTTTTTCCGTCTTCAGTGGCAATAATACATCCGTTGTTATCAAGATGTAATAATTTTGTAATGATTCCGGTATTTGGTATTGTTCCGACAGCAATGAAGACACCGTCAACCTCCAAAAAACGCTCTGCGTTCTCTTTTTTATTGCGTATTCTTAATCCCTCCACGTGGTCCTCACCCGGAATGGAGATCACTTCCGTGTCCCAGAGAAATTCAACATTATTACATTTGCCAAGCTGCTCCTGCAAAATTGCAGCAGCCCGCAGTTCATTTCTGCGGTGAATGAGATATACCTTCTCACATCCCCTGGCCAGAAACAGCGCGTCTTCTACAGCCACATCGCCGCCCCCGACAACTGCAACCGTTCTGCCTTTAAAGAACGCGCCGTCGCAGGTGGCACAGTAAGAAACGCCCATTCCTGTCAGCTCCTCCTCACCCGGAACCTCTAGATGGCGGTACCGTGCTCCCATTGCCAGAACGACGGTACGTGCGCGGAACTCTTCCCGCTCTGTATACACTGCCTTTATTTTTCCGTCATCCTCCAGTGCGATATGCTTTGCTTCTATATTAATAAACTGCGCTCCAAGCTTCTCAGCGTGCTCCCGCAGCTTCATCCCAAGTTCATAACCTCCGATTCCCGGAAGTCCCGGATAATTATCCACCTCATACGTATTCAAAACCTGCCCGCCGCTTACATATTCCTTTTCCAGAACAACTGCTGACAATCTGGCTCTCTGTGCATAAATAGCTGCCGCCAGTCCTGCCGGACCGGAGCCGATAATGATCACATCATATATCATATTTGCCCTCCTTTTGTTTCCTGCTTTCTTTATCATACCCCAAAATACTTTGCTTGAAAAGAATTGACACAGTTTTTTCTTTCTGTTATATTAAATATTAATAACTATTACTGTTTTGGAGAATACTATGACTACTTTAAAATACAGCAGACAGCGCGAAGCCATCAAAACATTTTTAAAAAACCGAACCGATCACCCAACTGCAGACACGGTTTATACCTGTCTGCGGGAGACGTATCCAAACATCAGCCTCGGTACCGTTTACCGTAATCTTTCTCTTCTGGAACAGCTCGGCGAGATTTCCAGGATTTCCACCGGAGACAGTGCGGAACATTACGACGGCAACATGGACCCCCACCAGCATTTCATCTGCTCACACTGCCACAAGGTATATGATGTCCGAATCCCGGAGATCCATTCCCTTCTTGGCAAAGCCGTTGAAAGTGTGCCTGGTAAAATAGAAGCTTTCCACGCCAATTTCTACGGGGTATGCCGCGAATGCGAAAAACAACCAATTCCTTTGCACCAAAATCCGTAATTTTCTACGAATAAAGACTGGAATTTTTTGTAATAATAATGTTAAAATGCGCTTGACAATCTGTAAATCAGATGCTATATTAAAACAGTAATTATTACTGATTTTAAGAAAAAGTTATCATAAAGAAAAGGAGACCACTATTATGGCAAAATTTGTATGTAACGTATGCGGCTATGTTTATGAGGGAGATGCAGCTCCGGCACAGTGTCCGGTATGTAAGGCACCGGCTGAGAAATTCACTGAGATGACAGGCGAAATGACATGGGCAGCAGAGCACGTTGTCGGCGTAGCAAAGGGTGTATCTGATGATATCCTTGCTGACCTTCGCGCAAACTTTGAAGGTGAATGTTCCGAAGTTGGTATGTACCTGGCTATGGCAAGAGTTGCTCACAGAGAAGGTTATCCGGAAATCGGCCTTTACTGGGAGAAAGCTGCTTACGAAGAAGCAGAGCATGCTGCTAAATTTGCAGAGCTCCTCGGCGAAGTTCTGACAGACAGCACAAAGAAAAATCTTGAAATGCGTGTAGAAGCAGAAAACGGCGCTACCGCTGGTAAATTTGACCTGGCTAAGCGTGCAAAAGCTGCAAACCTGGATGCAATCCATGACACCGTTCATGAGATGGCACGCGACGAGGCTCGTCACGGCAAAGCATTCAAGGGACTTCTGGAGAGATATTTTGGCTAATCAAAACATCTGTTTTTAAAGAATTCTGAAGTTTGAGGGAATAAACCGGAAATGGTTTGTTCCCTTTTTGATTGTCCTTTTGTTGTCCTTCGTTATACCCCTATTTTACCCATAGATGTAGTCTGGAATCCTCTGCTACTTTTAATAATTTCCATTACGCTTAGAACAACTTTTTATAATTCTGCTACTGCCATTTTGAAATATTCGAACAATTCAAACATATCAATATTTCTTTTATTTCTGTCCCAAATAGTGTACAATGTAAATACCTTTTCAACACGAACAGGAGGTATCGCATTGAAATTTGAATGGGATGAGGATAAAAATCAACTGAAATTTAAAGAAACATGGAATTGATTTTGAAACAGCAATGTTAGTCTTTAACGATTTACAACGCATTGAAATTTATGATATGGAACATAGTATTAATGAAGACCGCTATAATACTATTGGAATGGTAAATGATGTTCTATTTGTCGTTTATACAGAACGGAAAGAAAACATACGCCTAATATCGGCAAGACTTGCCACCAAAACAGAAAGGAGCATTTATTATGATACGGACAGTTACTTTGGATAGAAACCAGAAACCCACAAAGGAACAAATCAGACAAATCGAAGAAGCAGCAAAAAAAGAAATTGTATTTGATGAAGATTCACCCGAACTTACTCCTGCAATGGAAAAGGCGTTTCGTTTAGCCGCAAAAAACCGCAATACACAGAGAAAAACAAACATTTCCTAATTTCCTTTTGAATACTAAGAATGACAGGCAGCAGCATTGTAACAAATGCCGCTGCCTATTGTATTATTGCTGAGAGGGCCAGGCAATTGCCTGACCCTCTTTTCAGTTTCTTATTATGAATAAAGTTAGATAAACTAATAAATAATCACATCCAATTTTTGTAAAATCATATCCTATTTCCACAGATACTCTTCTGCAAACACCTTAATCAACTGCATCCATGTATTCCAGTCATGAGAACCATAAGCTTCTGAATATCCATGCGGGATATCAAGCTCCTCAAAGGTTTTCTGTAAGGTGCGGATTGTCAGATCCGGTTCTGAGCCTTCCGGTTTTACGAGACCAAAATCGTAAATTCCGCCACCCAATAAGATAGACGGCATATTTTCCTGATCCATTTCAGCTTTTGAAAAATCAAGGTTTGTATCCGCTGCACTGAAGATACCGAAATATCCAAAACTGTCTGAACAATTGTACAGAATATTTGATGTAATCATACCGCCCATGGAAAGTCCGCAGTATGCTTTTCCTGATGCGTCTTTTGCTACGTTATAGTTTTCTTCCACATACGGTACAATACATTCTGTCAGGTTTTTCACAAGATTTTCGGACACATTGAATCCGTCCATATACGGGTTATTATCACACGTAACAATAACAGTAGGCTCCACGGTGCCGGCAACAGCCAGGTTGTCAAAAATAGCGTCAACGTTTGCGCCTGCAAACCAGTCTATTTCATTTCCGCCGCCGCCATGGGACATATACAGAACCTTATATGGCTCTTCACGTTCTGCATCATAGCCATACGGCAGATATACGCCAAGCGGTCTTGCATCACCGAAACAATCTGTATAATTCATATAAGAAACAGTACCCACCTGTCCGTCTGTTCTTGTGGCTGTATAGGAAAAATCAATGGACTTTGACTGTTTTTCCGCATCATACGGTACGTCAAAGGTACTTCTTCCGTATTTATTTCCATTTTCCACACCTGAAGCTTCCATCGGATTCGTCGGATCTTCAAGCCCCTCTTCGCTGTCGTCCACATGGAAGACATACTGATAATGTCCGCTCGGAAGCGGAAGTGACAAGGACCAGTAATCGGTTCCGTCTACCTTTGTCATTTCCTCCTGATATGCTTCGTCGCCAGCCTCAAACATTCCGTTTTCCCATTCATAAGGACTAAAAAATGTTTCCGGTGTCACGCCCCTGAGTTCTTTCTCATCATTATAAAATGCAAACGCGCCTGCGACAGTCACTTTTTTGGCATCTGCTGCCTCATATACAAACGTTGCGGTATAACCGGTCGGGGACTCTGCATCCTCTGTAACCGTTACGCCCGGGACAAGCTCTTCTTCCTGCGCGCCGGCTGCCAGCCCCATACTGAGCATCGCAGCAGCAAAACATCCTGATACAATAATTTTTTTAACATGTTTTCTCATAGTGTTCTCCCTTCTGGAAAGTTTCTTTTTGACAGTTCTATTATAAGTCCTCCGTTTTTCCCTGTAAGCTCCTTATATTTGCAGAACACCTGTGAAAATATGTAATAAAAAATCTGTTTTTTTGTTGTAGTACGTTTTTCTGCGGTCTGGCATCAGATGGATAGTGCGCTTCTCAGGATATCGCAGCCAGATATTTTTTCATCTGTCCCGGTGTCATTCCTGTATGCTTTTTAAATACCTTAAAAAAATGCCCGGCATTCTGATAACCCGTCCTTGTGCCAATTTCCTGTACTTTATAATCGCTTCCGCGGAGCAGGCTGACCGCTTCCCGAATCCGGATATCAGTCAGTATTTCGACAAAACTTCTTCCCAGTTCCTGCCGGAACAATCTGCTCAGATAAAAGGAAGAAACGCTGTTTTTTTCTGCAAGCTGTTCCAGGGAAAGGTCTTCCATATAATGGCTCTCCATGTACAGCAGACTTGCCTCCACGTATTTATGGTATACTTTTTTCCCTGAAAGTTCTCTCTGTTCCAGACGCCCGGCCTCCTGCCTCACAAATTTTTTCAATTCCTCGATTGTCTGACAGAGTGAGACAGCCCTCCAGTAAACTCCATAACCCCCGTTTTCCTCCTGTATCCTGCAGTCCTGTAAAAGCTTTTCCTGTTTTCCTCTCATAAAAAGTTCTGCGACAAAAAGGCGGGCTGCCGCTGCTGGTACATGCTTTTTTTCCAGTTCATCCAGCCATTCTTCCAGAAAACACACGGCATTTTCTGTCTCTTTTCGGGATAGCAGCTCTAAAAACTGTTTTTCGCTCTCCCTGAACTCACTCATACCTTCCGGCGCCGTATCGTGCTCAAAATAACAAAGGGGATCCGTCCCCGCCGCATACAGCGCTACGTTGCTCTCTTTTACCGCATCTGTAAGTTCTTCCAACTTTTCTTTCCAGCCGCTTATCCCACAGAAAACATTTTTAAGCCCCAGGCTGTCAAAAACCGTATATAAAATATCTCCAACCCAATCCTTATAATTATCACAATCCAGCGTGTCATATGGTAAAAACAACACAATAAGGTCATCACAATATCTTTTATACATGCAAATCCCGGCCTTTTTCAGGTATTCCACTAATTTTACATAAGAACCATTCTCTTCTCCTGATCGGTTTCCTTCCTCTCTGATGGTCAGAACCACGCCCCCATGAAAGGTGATCTCAGAGGACTTCAAAAATTTTTCCATCCTGTCCGGATTTATTTCTCCCAGAATCAGACCCTGCAGAATTTCAGTTTCCATAAGCCTCTGCATTTCAGTTTCCATCTGCTCCGTTTTCTGCACTCCCCTAAAATTCTGTTCTCTTTCCTGCAGTTCCTGCAAAACCTTTCTCACCGCTTCTGCAAACACCTCCGGGCGCACCGGTTTGACCAGATAATTAGATACACCCAGATATACTGCCTTTTGCGCATATTCAAATTCACTGTAAGCAGACAAAAGGATTGTTGAAAACTTTTTCTTCTTCAGTTTCATAATATCCAGAACTTCCAGACCATTCATTCCAGGCATATTAATGTCTGTAATTACAATATCCGGTTCCAGCTCCTCTATTGCTTTCATCAGCTGGACACCGCTGTATACACAGGGAAGTATGTGCAGCTCCGGAAAATATCTGTGCAGCATCCACTCCAATCCCTTACATTCTATTTTCTCATCATCCGCAATCAAAACCCGATACATCGCTTCCTCCATTTATTCAAGCAAAAAAACAATTGTAATTTCCGTGCCTTTGCCTTTGCTGCTGGAAATATCCATCGAAATTCTGTCTCCAAAAAACAGGTTCAGACGTCGCCAGACATTCGAAAGCCCGATTTTTTCTATTGTTGGCTTTTGTCCAAAAATATCCTCTTTCAGTCTTTCCAGAACACCTGCATCCATCCCGACACCGTTATCAATGACGGACACAATTCCACTGCATCCGTCTTCTGACCGTCTTGTTCTAATATCAATTCTGGCATCCCGTTCATACATTCCAACACCATGCACCACCGCGTTTTCGACAAGCGGCTGTAAAATCATACAGGGAACGGACAGCTCACAAAAGGATTCATCCAGGTCAAAACAGATCCGGATCCTGTCCCCGAAGCGCTTTTCCTGTAAATAAACGTAATTTCCCAGCATTTCCAGTTCCTTTTTTAAAGAAACGGATTTGTCCGAAAAGTCCAGAATATAGCGCAGATAATCAGCCATGCAATGAATCAGCTCCACCGTCTCCGCCATATCTTCCATCATCGCTGTCTGGGAAATCATGTTCAGTGTATTAAACAGAAAGTGGGGGTTGATCTGCATTTGCAGCATATGGTATTGGGCCTTTTTCAATTCATTGCTGATTTTGAGATTTTCTACTGTTTTTTCCTGAAGATGAAGCTTTGCTTCCAGATATTTTTCTTTGTCCTTCATTTGCTGTTTCACCCGGAAAAGCATTGCATTGTATCCATCAGTTAAGATCTGTACCTCATCGTTCGTCCCGGGAAGTAAAGCAATTGTCTGCGCATTTTCCATTCCCTTCCGTTCCACTTCACGTATGCATTCTGTCAGCTGTATAATTGGCTCTGTAATATTCTGTGACAGCTTTTTCGTCATAAAATGCTGTCCGATAATCCCTGCGCTTATGCAAAGCAATAAAAGCACAATGCAGACTGCCAGTATATCCCGCTGCCGGGCTGCATCTTCCTCGCCTTTATGAAGAATCTGTGCATACAGCGATTGAAAATTCCGGTCAATCAAGGCTGCCATTTTTTCTGCTCTCTCATAAGCAGACCGGATCTTTGCCATTGCAACCTCATTCATACGATATTCGCAGATCAGCTGCGCATTCCCATAATAGTTCCGGTATAGTTCCCGGATATCCTCAATATCCCGGTAAAAAACGGAGCTGATCGGGATTTCCCAAACTTCGTCCAGTGCCTCCGCTATCTCCCCTATTTTTTCCAGAATCTGCTGTCCGTCCTCCTTTTCTTCACTGAACGCATAGTGCAGCAGTAAAGCATCCGCTTCTCTCATATCTTCATAGAAACGATTCAGCTTCAGCATAGATTCATTCTCTTGGCGGTATTCGATTACAATAACAGAAACTGATAATATACAACTTAATAAAATGCACAAAATGATTACCGTATTTTCTTTAAAATACTGACAAAGAAGTTTTTGGATAGAATAGCTCTTCCCCTTATCTGATCTGCGATTTAATACTGATGCCATACAATCTCTCCCGCTTCTTCTGCACGTACCTCGTTAACATTGTCTTTCGTATACATGGTAAAGTCCGTATAAATACAGTCATCAACTGTTTCACCTTCCAGATACCGATATAAAGTCTCTACCGCCTCGTAGCCCTGCGCATAATGATTCTGCTGAAAACCTGCCAGATACCATTGTTCACGGCGGATCGCATTGTCCACATCCCCCATTCCGTCCACAAAAACAATTTTTATTTCTTCTTTCCCTACGTCCAGGCTTTCCAAAACTTCTCCGGTATACGCAGATGAAACTCCCTCTGTCAGATATAACGCATTTATTTCCGGATGTTCCTTCAGCATTTTGGGTACTTTCTCATAAAGAAGCATTCGGTTGGAATAACATTCCTGAATATCCACAACCTCCATACCCGGATACGACCGAAGCGCGCTCTGAAAACCTTCCACACGCTCTGCCTGATTCGGCGCCTCCAGCGTTGAAACGACAATCCCGATCTTTGCCTGCGCTTCCATCTCTTTTGCAAGCTCGCTGCCCGCCTGCTCCCCAACCTGGTAATTATCGCATCCGACATAGCATGTCCGCTCGCTGTCCTCCAGGTCATTATCAATGAGCACCAGCGGAATCCCCTTACGTCTGGCCTCCCTGATCACCTCTTTCAACCCATCGGAATCCTCCATACCTGCAGTAATAATTCCATCCACATTTTCAAAAATTGCTTCCTGAATTGCCTCCGCCTGCTCTTCTGCATTCAGACGTTCAAAACGGATATATTTCATACTGACTCCATATTTCTTTGCCGCTTCCTCCATTCCATAAGCGCTGTAGTCCCATTTTAAAGGACAGACAAATGTGAAACGGCGCTCATATCCCGCATACTCGTCAACCGCAGGAGATGGATGCAACACAGAAAGAAAAAAGACAAAAAGAACGCCGGTAATCCCAATAACACAATATTTTGCCAAACGCATATACGGCCTCCATTAACTCTGCTGATTTTTGTTTTCTTAAAAAAGAATAAAATATCTTCTTTTAAAACGCAAGAAAAAACACCGCATTTTCCCCTTTTACCCCCTTTGCAACTGCCAGTTGCGCATTTTCCTGCTCTGATTGGTAGCGCGCAACCGCTAAAAGTGCTATGATAACCCCTGAAAACAGACGTCTGAACGATTATTACCGATTATATCCAAGGAGGCTTTTATGATTTTATCAGAAAAAATACTTACCCTTCGAAAGAAGAACGGCTGGTCTCAGGAGGAACTGGCTGAAAAATTAAATGTAACAAGGCAGTCTGTCTCGAAATGGGAGATCGCTGCCAGCATTCCGGATATCGGAAAAATCCTGGAGCTGGCACAGATTTTTGATGTGACCACTGACTTCCTGTTAAAAGATGACATGGAGGAAATGCAGTACGCCCCGGATTCGGAAAGCCGTGAAACTTGCCGCGGCCCCAGGGTCTCTGTGAAGGAGGCAAATGAATACTTTACCTGTAAAGAAAGAAGCGGAAAATCGTTGGGCCTTGCTGCTGCCCTTTTCATTCTCTGTCCGTCTCCGCTTCTTGCCCTTATGGGATTTTCGGAACTGCCTTCTTTTCCTTTATCGGATGAGCTCAGTGCAGGACTTGGAGTCATTTTGCTTCTTCTGCTCGTATCAGCCGGAATCGCAGTTTCTGTTTTTGACGAATCCCGTATGAAACGTTTTCATTATCTCAAAAATTTTGATTTTGAGCTTGAATACGGCGTTGCCGGAATTGCAGAGGAAAAAAGGGAATCTTTTCGCAAAACGTATACCCGCATGCAGGTGATCGGTATCTCCCTGTGCGTTCTGTCTGCTGTTCCGATTCTGATTGCCGGATTCATGAATGCGCCCGATGCAGCTGGCAGCTTTACCGTTATTCTTCTGCTGCTTTTCATTGCAACAGCTGTTTTTATTTTTACAGTTTCCGGCAGCATACAGGACAGCTATAACCTGCTTCTTGAGGAAGGAAAATTCTCCCCGAAAGAGCGGGCCAAAGACCGCCGTGTTAAAATATTCAGCCGTTTTTACTGGCCAATCATCACTGCCATCTATCTCGTATGGACACTGCGTGAACGCCAGTGGCGCACCACCTGGATCGTCTGGGTCGTAGGCGCCCTCCTTTATGCGGCCATAGCTGCTGTCTTAAAAAAGGAGGACTAAAAAAGTATCCACGCAACAAAATAACAGGCCGCCGCATGTATAATATAAAAATGCGTCTGCCTGTTATTATCTTAAATAATGCCTTCTCCTATCAGCTGTTCTTTCTCCTTCCGCGTAAGCCGTTTAATGCGCACCTCCCGGCTCATCGCCTCCTCTTTTGATTCAAACTCCTCATAATAAACCAACTCCACAGGCCCTCTGCTCCTCGTATACTTCGCTCCCTTCCCCTCATTATGCGCCCGGATCCGTTTGTCCAAATCATTCGTCCACCCCGTATAATACGTCCCGTCACTGCATCTTACCACATATGTATAATTCATAAAATCCCTTCTCCCTCACTCCCAAACAACAACTTAAACCATCTCAAATCCAAAAACGCCTGTCAAAGTCAGAACCAGGTTCCAATACACAAAATAAGGGGTGACTTGTCTGTTGAAACCCCGTTTTTGTGTATTGGAACCTGGTTCGTCCTCCCCACCCGACTGCATTGCCGCCACTCTATGTAGCGGAATGGCCAGCAGAAGCCATACAGCAACCGCAAACCACCCCTTGTATCTGAAGCAGCCGGCGCAATGCAAAAACGCTGCTGATCGTCACTCCTCACTGTTTCACTGAAACAGGCATCAGCACCATCTGGTGTATCTCGCCCAAAACCGGCGGCGCCATATCCTGATCGGAATGGCCGCCGCCGGTGCAAAATACTGCCTGTAAAAATCCGGCTGCAGATTCTATACAATATATTATACTCCCTGCGCCCAAATCCGTGCAGAAAAATCCCCCGGATTTGCTGTTCTTCTGTTAACAGCCGAAAAAATTTATTTTCTGTCCGAATCTTATTCCAGATATAAAACAGGGTCAACCGGAACATCGTTCTGTGTCATTGCAAAGTAGAGGTTGCTTCCTTCCTGGCTGTAATACTTGGTGGTCTCGCTGACATATCCAAGCAGAGAGCCTTCTGCCACAACGTCACCCTGTGCGACCGCCAGCTCTTTCAACTGACCGTAAGTAAGCTTGTACCCGTTTCCGATATTCAAAACCAGCGTATTGCCTGTCTCTTCATCTACAAATACAGATTCCACGATTCCCTTTGCAGCTGCCAGAACCTGATTTCCCGTATCACTGCCAATCACAATTGCCGGATTATATTTATACTGATTCAAAGTTGGAAAATAGATGCTTCCATCCATGCTGTAGTCCAGTAAAATCGTTCCGGCTGCGGGCCACATCAGAGCATTTTCATCTGAAAAGCTGATACCCTCTGCAATGAGCGTCTGCTCTGAAATAATCTGGCTGGAAGATGCCTCTGTTGCTGATGAATCTGCCATACCATCCTGACCATCTGCTGAAACTGCCGGTGTACCGTCTGCCTGGCCACTCGCGGAAACAGCCTGGGCGTCATCTGTCTGGCTATCTGCGGAAGCTGTCTGTGTACCATCTGTCTGGCCATCTCCTGAAACAGCCTGTGTACCATCCTGGCCATTCACGGAAGCTGCCGGCGTACCGTCTGCCTGACCATCCGCCGAAGCTGCCTGGGTATCGTCAGTTCCATCTGCCTTGCCATTTGCTGAGGCTTCCTGTGCCATATCCTTTGCCATCTTGTCCTCCAGTGTCGGGAACAATGCATCCTCGATGTCATCCGTCGGACCAATTTCTTCTTCCAGATACGCCAGCTGATCAAGCTCTGTTTCCTGCTGCGTGTCTCTTTTCTGTCGTGTCTGATTAACCGCCGCAATACCGCCGAGCACCAGAATGCCCGTCATACAAAGACTGATTGTCCAGATACTGCTGCGCTTCGTAATAAAGTTTTTAAATGCTCTCTTATCCATATCATTCACCTCATCATTATGATTCCTCACCGGTTTAATGATAGGATTGCCAGAAAAGCACAGTTTATACAGAAAAAATTTTGTACTGAAAAAATACTCTGTCAGGTCGCTTTATTTATCTGTTTAAACTTCAAACGACTCCGGATCTACTTCTACTTTTACTTTGGCCAGATGCCAGATTTCATCCACATACTGCTGAATCGTACGGTCGGAAGTAAACTTCCCACTGCATGCCATGTTGAGAATTGCCATCTTTGCCCAGCCTGCTTCATCACGGTATGCTTTTTCCACGCGCTCCTGCGCTGCTGCATAGGATTTGAAATCTGCCAGAATAAAATACGTGTCCGGCTTGTCACTGCTGTTCGTATTCAGGAGTGAATCGTAAATATCGCGGAACATCTCCGTATCTCTGGAATATTCGCCGTTGATCAGCTGCATCAGCACACGGCGGATATCCTGGTCGTTGTTGAAATAATCCGTTGGATGGTAGCCGCCCTCGTTTTCATAACGGATTACTTCATCCGCAGACAGGCCGAAAATAAACGCATTCTCCATACCGACTTCCTCAACGATCTCCACATTCGCACCATCCATGGTTCCGAGTGTCGGAGCGCCGTTCAGCATGAATTTCATATTTCCGGTACCGGAGGCCTCCTTGCTTGCTGTTGAGATCTGCTCTGACACATCTGCAGCTGCAAAGATCATTTCTGCATTCGATACACGGTAATCTTCAATAAATACCACTTTCAGCTTGCCATTGATAGACTTATCGTTATTAATCACATCAGCCACGCTGTTGATCAGCTTGATCGTCAGCTTTGCACGGCGATACCCTGCTGCCGCCTTGGCGCCGAAAATAAACGTTCTCGGGTAGAAATCCATCTCCGGATGGTCTTTGATCTTATTATACAGATACATCACATGCAGGATATTCAGAAGCTGGCGCTTGTACTCATGCAGACGTTTTACCTGTACGTCAAAAATAGAACGCGGGTCAACCTCAATTCCATTGTGCTCTCTGATATATTTTGCAAGACGCAGCTTGTTCTGGTATTTGATGTTCATAAACTCCTGCTGTGCCTTCGGATCTTCCGCATAAACCTTCATCTTCGCAATCTGCGGAAGGTCTGTGATCCACTCATCGCCGATGTGGTCTGTCACCCATGCAGCCAGAAGCGGATTTGCGTGAAGCAGGAACCTTCTCTGCGTGATACCGTTCGTCTTGTTGTTGAATTTCTGCGGCATCATCTCATAGAAATCTTTCAGTTCCTGATTTTTCAGAATTTCTGTGTGCAGCCTTGCAACACCATTTACAGAGTAGCCTGCTGCAATTGCCAGATGCGCCATCTTCACCTGTCCGTCGTAAATAATGGCCATTTTCCGGATTTTTTCCTGGTTGCCCGGATATTTTCTCTGGATTTCCTCAACAAAGCGGCGGTTAATCTCCTCCACAATCTGATATACACGCGGAAGCAGTCTGGAGAACAGTTCAATCGGCCATTTCTCGAGCGCCTCTGCCATGATCGTATGATTCGTGTAAGCACACGTCTTTGTCGTAATCTCCCATGCCTCGTCCCACTCAAGGCCTTCCTCATCCACAAGAATACGCATCAGCTCCGCAATCGCTACGGTCGGATGTGTGTCGTTCAACTGGAAGGTCACTTTTTCATGGAATTTGCGGATATCGTCATGCGTTCTCTTGTATTTTGCAATGGCTTCCTGCACACTTGCTGAAATAAAGAAATACTGTTGTTTCAGCCTGAGCTCTTTTCCTGCATAATGGTTATCATTCGGATAGAGCACGTCAACAATATTCTTTGCCAGATTTTCCTGCTCTACCGCTTTCTGGTAATCACCTTTATCGAAAGAATCGAGATGGAAATCCGCAATCGCCTCTGCATCCCAGACGCGCAGCGTGTTTACAACGTTATTGTTGTATCCGAGAATCGGCATATCAAACGGGATGGCCCTTACAGACTGATATCCCTCATGAATAAAATTGTTTCTCCGGTTTTTCTCGTCATATTCTACGCGCACATAGCCGCCGAATTTTACAGTCTTTGCGTATTCCGGACGGCGCAACTCAAACGGATTGCCGTTCTTTAACCAGTTATCCGGTACTTCGATCTGATAACCGTTTTCAATTTTCTGTTTGAACATTCCATAACGATAGCGGATACCACAGCCATATGCAGAATAGCCAAGCGTAGCCAGAGAATCCAGGAAACATGCTGCCAGACGTCCGAGACCGCCGTTTCCGAGCGCTGCGTCCGGTTCCTGATCCTCAATCACATTGAGGTCAAACCCCATTTCCTCCAGCGCTTCCTTCACTTCCTGGTAGGCAGTCAGATTAATCAGGTTGTTTCCAAGTGCACGGCCCATCAAAAATTCCATGGACATATAATAAACCGTTTTCGGGTCATCCATCTCATACTGCTTCTGTGTTGCCAGCCAGTTGTTGATAATTTCGTCCTTTACAGCATAGGACACTGCCTGGAAAAGCTGCTGCTGATCTGCCTCCCTGATGGTTTTTCGGTAAAGCGTTTTGACGTTTTCTTTTACTCTCTCCTTGAATACTTCCTTGTCGATTAATTTATTCATGGTTTGTTTTCCTTTCCTATCTTCGCTACCCCTGCCCTGCGGCCAGAACAGAAAAATCCCCTGATATACAGGATACATGCTGCACCAACAGCAATTCTTTTTTATGCCCATGGACATACA